>JBLMWT010000316.1:0-25993 GCA_050257375.1 Sphingomonadaceae bacterium | reverse complement strand
GGAACCACCGGCTTCTTGAAGCGGGCATTGTCGATGCCCGCGTAGTAGTAGAGCGAATTCTCGGTGGGCAGGCCGCCTTCCGTGCGAAAGGCGAGGACGCCCGCCGCCTGGGCCATCGCCTCGAGTATGAGCACGCCGGGCATGATCGGCCGGTACGGGAAATGTCCGGGAAAGTAGGGCTCGTTGATGCTTACGTTCTTCAGTGCCACGATGCGCTTCCCGATCTCGAACTCCTTGATACGGTCGATCATCAGGAACGGAAAGCGCTGCGGCAGATGCGCGAGCACCGCCGTGATGTCCATCTCAGTCATTCTTGTTCCTCTCTCCCGAGTCGCTTTTCAAGCGCGCGAATGCGCTCCGCCAGCTTCGCCAGCTGCCTCACGTGCGCGGCGTTCTGCAGCCATGTCGCGTTGTCGTCGAACGGAAAGACGCCGGTGTAGGTGCCTGGCTTGAGAATCGAGCGCGACACCAGCGTGCCCCCCGAGATGGTGACGTGGTCCGTGATCCGCAGATGCCCCGCGATCATCGCGGCTCCCCCGATCATGCAGTGACGCCCGATGTCGGCGCTGCCCGCGATGCCGACGCAACCGGCGATTGCGGTGTGCGCACCGATCCGTACGTTGTGTCCGATCTGGATCTGGTTATCGAGCTTGACGCCGTCCTCGATCTGAGTGTCGTCGAGCGTGCCTCTGTCTACAGTCGTATTGGCACCGATCTCCACGTCGTCGCCTATTTGGACCACGCCGATTTGCGGAATTTTCACCCAGCGACCCGCGTCGTTCGCCAGTCCGAAGCCGTCCGAACCAATCACGGCGCCTGCGTGAATAATCGCGCGCGCCCCGACACGGCATCCGTCATAGATCACCACGGAGGGATGCAGGCGGCTGTCCGCACCAACGACCGAGTTCGCCCCTAAATAGCAGCCGGCTCCGATCCACGCTCGCGCGCCAATTTCTGCGCCCTGCCCGATTACCGCGTTCGCCTCGACGCGAGCATCGTGCGCGATGCGTGCGCCGGTCGCAACGCGCGCGGACGAGTCGATCCCCGGCTCGGGCGGCGCGGCGGGATTGAGCAGGCGCGCGACGCGCGCAAAGTACAAATACGGATTGTCGCTCACGATGCGCGGAAGGCCGGTCAACTCTTGCCCTTCTGGCGCGACCACGATGGCCCCAGCCCGCGTCGCGCCGAGCGCCGAGCGATGCCGCAGGCTCGCCAGGAAAGTGATCTGCTCGGCCGTCGCGTGCTGAAGCGAGCCCACCTGGCGGATCTGCGTGGCGGGATCGCCGACTACACGGCCCCCCAGGCGCGCTACGATCTCCGCGAGCGTGAGGGGGCCGCGCATGTCATCGCGTGGCAGGCTTGCTGTCGGAGGGCTTGCTGCTGTCCAGCGCCTTGATCACCTTGTCGGTGATGTCGACACGAGGATTCACGTAGACGCCGTCCTGCAGGATAGCGTCGTAATTCTCGCTCTCGGCGATCTGCCGTATGACGCGGTTGGCTTGGTCGAGCAACTGCGCCATTTCCTCGTTGCGCCGCTGATTGACCTCGTCGCGAAAATCCCGATCGCGCCGCTGCAACTCGCGGCTCATCTCGTTGAACTGGCGTTCCTTGTCCTGCCGTTGGGCATCGGACATCGTCACCGCATTGCGCTGCAAGTCCTCTTGCAGGCGTTTGAGCTGGTCGGCCAGCTGCCTCAGATCCTGCTGCTTCTTCGCGAATTCCGTCTCGAGACGCTTGGTCGCGCGCGCCGCGGGCGCCGAATCGCGCAGGATGCGCTCCGTGTTGACGAAGCCGATCTTGGTCTGCGCCGAAGCGACAGCCGGCGCGCCGGCCAACAGAACCGCGGCGGGGATGAGAAGCAGTCGAAGGTGCATGGTCATCGTGCCTGGAATCAGAAGCCAGTGCCAAAGGTGAATTGTAACCTCTGCACGCGGTCGCCTTCCTTCTTGTTGATCGGATTGCCGAAGGAGATGCGCATCGGTCCGAACGGCGAGCTCCATGCGAGCGCGATGCCGGCCGAATAGCGCAGGTCGCTCAGCGAGGCCTTCTCTCCCTGCCCCCAGACCTGCCCCGCGTCGACGAAGGCCGCCAGCCGAAGCGACCTCTCCTGCTCGGCGCCGGGAACCGGGAACTGCACTTCGGCGTTCCCGATCACCTGCCGATTGCCGCCGAGCGAATTGCCCAGTGGATCGCGCGGGCCGAGCGAGTACGCCTCGTAGCCCCGCACCGATCCCGGGCCGCCCGCATAGAAGTTCTTGAAGAACGGCAGCGGCTTGCCGCCGAGCCCATCCGCGTAGCCAAGCTTCCCGGTGAGAAACAGGGTGAGCGTCCGGCTAAGCGGAGTGAGCCACTGGTGCTCGTAGCCGAGCCGATAGTACTGCAGGTCTCCGCCCGCGAGCTCGCCGCTCGTGCGCGACACGGTCCCGGAGGTCGGCAGGATCAGGCTGTCGCGGGTGTCGTGCACGTAGCCCGCCGTCCCGGAGAGGTAGGTGTAATCCGTACCGAACTGTTTGGCGAAATCGACATAGGCAAACGGGCTGTTGTCGAAAAGCTGCAGCTTCACGTTTTCGGCATTCAAGCCGAAGCTCACGCCATCGGTCTCGGACAGCGGATAGCCGAATTTGACGCCGCCCCCGACGGCGTCGGTCACGTAGGCGCCCACCGCCAGACTGGAGGCGTCGGTCTTGCGCCGGTAGATGTCGAAACCCTGACTGACGCCGTCTACCGTGTAGTACGGGTTCAAGTACGACAAGGAGTAGACGGTGTTGACCTTGCCGGTGTTGACCTGGGCGGACAGGAACTTTCCGCTGCCGAAGATGTTCGACTGGGTGATCGATGCCTGAATCGTGAACTTGTCTACCGTCGAATACCCCGCCCCGAGGAGCAGCGAGCCGGTGGGCTTTTCCTTGACCGTGAAATCGACATCGACCTGGTCCGGCACGCCCTCGACGGGCTGCGTATTGACCGTCACGTCCTCGAAGTACTGCGTTCGGTCGATGCGGCGCCGCGAAAGCTGGATCTTGGAGGCGTCATAGTAGGCGCCTTCCAGCTGGCGCAGCTCGCGCCTGATGACCTCGTCCCGGGTCTTCGAATTGCCATGTATGTTGATGCGGCGCACGTACACTCGGCGCCCCGGATCGATCAGGATGGTGAACGCGACAGTGCGCTTCGCCTTGTCGACCTGCGGGACCGCATTGGCGTTCGCGAACGCATAGCCCTCGTTGCCGAGGCGCTCGGAAATCGCCTTCGTCGACTCCGTCAGCAATTCGCGTGAAAAGACCTCTCCCGGCTTGAGCTTGATGAGCTTTTCAAGCTCCTCCCGCGGCAGCAGCATCTGACCGGCGAGCTTAATATCCGAGACGGTGTACTTCTCACCTTCGCTGATGTTCACCGTAATGTAGATATCGTGCTTGCCAGGGCTGATCGCCACTTGGGTCGAATCGATTTCGAAATCCAGATAGCCGCGGTTCAGGTAGTACGACCTCAGCGTTTCCAGGTCCGCCGCCAGCTTCTGGCGCGAATACTGATCGTGCTTGGTGTACCAGGTGAGCCATCCGGGCGTCCGCAGCACGAACAGCGACAGCAGCTCCTTCTCCGGGAAAGCCTTCGCGCCCACGATCTTGATCGAGCGGATCTTGGCCACATCGCCTTCCTTGATTGCGATGTTTATCGACACGCGATTGCGCTCCAGGGGCGTGACCGTGGTCTGCACCTGCGCATCGTATCTTCCGCGGGCCAGATACTGCCGCTTGAGCTCCTGTTCGGCATTCTCGAGCACCGAACGGTCGAATATTCGTCCCTCGGCGAGCCCTTGCTCGCGCAGCACCTTCTTCAGCGCATCGCTGCTGATGTCCTTGGCGCCGGAAATGTCGATTTGGGCGATCGACGGGCGCTCTTCGACGGACACGATGAGCACGCCGTTTTCTTCCTGCAGCTTGACGTTCTTGAAGAAGCCCGTCGCGTACAGCGCGCGCAGCGCCTGCTGCGCCTTGTCCTCGGTCATCGTGTCGCCCACCTTCACCGGAAGGTAGCTGAACAGCGTGCCCGGTTCCGTGCGCTCCAGGCCCTGGAGGCGGATGTCCTTGACCACGAAGGGCTGGAAAGTCTGCGCCGCAGCGTTGCTCGCCAGCGCGATCAGGGCGCAGGCGAACAGGGCGACAATGCGATTGCGCATCGATCAGCCCGACAGAAGGCGATTGAAATCGTTATAGAAGGCGAATGCCATCATGACCAGCAGCAACGCCAGCCCTACGCGCTGGCCAAGCTCCATCGCGCGCTCGGATACCGGGCTGCCCTTTATTATTTCGACGAGATAGTACATCAGGTGTCCGCCATCGAGCAGTGGAATGGGTAGTAGGTTCAGTACGCCGAGACTGATGCTGATCAGCGCAAGGAACGTGACGTAGGCGATCAATCCGAGCTGCGCGGACTGCCCCGCGAAGTCGGCGATCGTTACGGGTCCGGAAATGTGTCTCCACGACACCTCGCCGATCAGCATCTTGCCTATGATGCGCAGACTGAACACGGAGATGTCCACGGTCTTCTGCACGGCTTTCGATACGCTCTCGAAAAATCCGTACTGGACCCTGATCAGAAACTCGTCCGCATTCGAGGGGGGTACGTAGGGCGCTGCACCGATGCGGCCGATGCGTTCTCCGTCGGACTGAACGGCCTCCGGCCGCACCTCTATGGTGCGCAGGCTCCCGCCGCGCTCGACCGTCATGCCGATGCGCTGGTCGGGCCTCGCCCGGATCGCGTTCACGAGCGCATCCCAGGATTCGATGCGTTTACCGTCGACGTCGACGATGCGATCGCCCGGCGCGAGGCCTGCGGCCTCGGCGGGACTGCCGGCAACCAGCTTCCCGAGGACCGGCTCGAGCGTTGGCCGGTAGAGCACGAGCCCGATACGCGCGAGCACGTCGCCTTCCATCTCGGCGTCCGGTACGTTCCGCAGATCCAGGTCGAAGACCGAGAGTTTGTCGTCGCGTCCGAGCGCTTCGATGCGCAACGACGCATGTTGCAGGGCCGCCTGCGCCACGCGCCAGCGCACCTCCTGCCAAGTGCGTACGGGTTCACCGTCGATCGTCTTGATCGTGTCGCCTGCGCGGAGGCCGGCCAGCGCCGCGAGGGTTCCGCTCGGAGGCATCCCGGTAATGGGCCGCGCCTCGGGCAGGCCGTGCATGTACAGGGTCGAATAGACGGCGATCGCGAACAGAAAGTTGAACACCGGTCCCGCGGCCACGACCAGGAACCGCTGCCACACGCTCTTGCGGTTGAATGCGTACGCCAGTTCACGGGCGTCGACCGGCCCTTCGCGCTCGTCGAGCATCTTGACGTAGCCGCCGAACGGGACGGCGGCGACGACCCATTCAGTGCCGTCCCCGCCCTTCTGCCAGCGGACGATGGGGCGGCCGAAGCCCACAGAGAATCTGAGCACCTTGATGCCGCACAGCCGCGCGGCCAGGTAATGTCCGTACTCGTGCACGATGATCAAAATGCCAAGCGCGACGACGAATGCGACCAGGGTATGTACGAAGCTCATGCGGCGCGCCCCATGACTCGCTCCACCAGCTCGGCGGCCGTGCCGCGCGCGCGGGCATCCGCGTCGAGCACGCCTTCGAGGTCATCTGCCGGCGCAACCGCGCAGGCATCCAGTACCCGCGTGATGACGCCCGCGATCTCCGTAAAGCGCAGGCGGCCCGACAAAAACGCCTCCACCGCTACCTCGTTCGCTGCGTTCAGCACCGTCGGGGCGCTGCCGCCCGCCCGCAATGCGCTGTACGCGAGCTCGAGACACGGGAAGCGGCGGTGATCCGGTCGCTCGAAGGAGAGCTGGCCGATTTCCCCCAGATCGAGCGAGCGCGCGCCGGAGTCGATGCGCTCCGGAAAACCAAGCGCATGCGCGATCGGGATACGCATGTCGGGATTGGAAAGTTGCGCGATCATCGAACCATCCACGAATTCGACCAACGAGTGTACGATGCTCTGCGGATGCACCACGACCTCGATGCGCTCGGCCGGCAGTTCGAACAGCCAGTGCGCCTCGATGACCTCCAGTCCCTTGTTCATCATGGTCGCGGAATCTACCGAGATCTTGCGCCCCATCACCCAGTTGGGATGTGCACAAGCCTCGTCGGGCGTCACTGCCGACAGTCGCTCGGGCGAGGTGCTGCGGAACGGCCCCCCGGAGGCAGTAAGCAGGATGCGGCGCACGGCGCTGAGCGTCGGCCGCCCGCCCTGCCCCTGCGGCAGGCACTGATACACGGCGTTGTGCTCGCTGTCGATCGGCAGGAGTACTGCTCTGCCGTTGCGCGCGGCGCGCATGAACAGGCTCCCCGCCATCACGAGCGCTTCCTTGTTCGCGAGCAGGACGCGTTTGCCGGCGGACGCGGCAGCGAGGGTCGGCCCGAGGCCGGCCGCACCGACGATCGACGCCATCACCGCGTCGCATTCCGTATCGCAAGCAACCCATTGCAGGGCGCGCGCGCCGAATAGCAGTTCGCATCCCGCCTCGCGGAATCGCGCATGCAACGGCGCCTGCTCTTCGACTCCGGAGAGCACCGCGTAGCGAGGCCGATGCTGGCGGCACTGCTCGAGCAGCGCCTCGACCGATTTATGCGCAGTGAGCGCGAAAAGGGCGTAGCGCTGCGGATGACGCCGCACGACGTCCAGTGTGCTCTTGCCAACCGAGCCGGTAGAACCCAGCACCGTCAGGCGCAGCCGATGGCCGTCGGCTTCGATCTCGTGTCCGGGTACGCTCATGCGAGAATCCAATGAAGCAATAGGGCACCCACCGGCAAAGTGGCTGTCGCGCTGTCGATCCGGTCCAGAATGCCGCCATGTCCAGGGAGCAGCGTGCCACTGTCCTTGACGCCTGCCTGGCGCTTGAGCGCGGATTCGAACAGGTCCCCGACGACGCTTAGGCAGCAAAGCAGCGCGGCCCCCGCGACGTACGGCGCCCACGCAAGCCCGTTGATCCGCGAGCCAAGGGCCGGAACCGACACAGCGCAGATGATAGCGTAGGCCGACGTCGTCAGGACGGCGCCCCATACTCCTGCCCATGTCTTGCCAGGGCTGATGGTCGGGGCGAGCTTGCGCCGACCGAATGCGCGCCCGGAAAAGTAGGCGGCGGTGTCGGCGAGCCATACCAGCGCGAGCAAGGCGAGCAGCCCCGTCGGCGACAGCACCACGGCAGCCAGCCCCGCGGGCACCAGCACGATCAGGCCCGCCGCGGCAAGCAGCGCACGAGGTTGCGCCCTCACGCCGCGCCATAGCCAGACCGGCGCAATAATCACCCAGAACAGGGTCGCGGCGCTCAGCACCGCATTCGCCGCATCATGCGCTCCGACTGAGGCCGGGAGCGCGAACAGCAGCGCGGCGAGCACCCCGCCGAGGAGCGCGCTATAGGCGAGCGCCGCCGTGCCGTCCAGGCGGCACAGCCTGGCCCACTCATAGGCCCCGCCGGCGATGACGATCACCATGAGCGCCGCGAAGTATGGCCGCGCGAGCAGAAAGTTCGCGGCCAGAAAGACTGCGAGAAGCAGCGCAGCGGTCGCGAATCTGGCGAGCAGCAAAGGGCCTCAGGCGACGGCGCCCGCCGGAGGCTTGCGCCCGGCGCTTGGCGAACCCTCGGCCTCCTTGACCTGCTCGCTGGTGCGGCCGAACCGCCGTTCGCGACGGCGATAGGAAGCGATGGCCTCGTCCAGCGCGCGCGCGTCGAAGTCGGGCCAGAGCGTGTCCGTGAAATAAAGCTCCGTGTAGGCGAGCTGCCAGAGAAGGAAATTGCTGATTCGTTGTTCGCCCCCGGTCCGGATGAAAAGATCCGGCTCGGGCGCGTAGTTCATCGCGAGATACGGCATGAGGGCGGTTTCCTCGAGCTCTCCTTCGAGCGCCTCGGGGTGCTCGCGCGCCAGCTGGCTCAGTGCCTGGAGGATGTCCCAACGGCCGCCGTAATTCGCCGCCACGGTGAGCGTAAGGCCCGAGTTGGCCTGCGTCAGCTCCTCGCCGCGCTCAATAAGCGCGCGGATCTTGGGGTCGAACAGTTGCGTGTCGCCGATCACCTTGAGACGCACGCGATTGCGGTGCAGCTTTTCGACCTCCTCCGTCAGCGCCCCGCGGAACAACTGCATCAGGAGTGCAACCTCCTCCGGAGGGCGCCGCCAGTTCTCCGAACTGAACGCGAACAGGGTGAGAAATCCCACGCCGCGCTGCATGCAGTTCTTCACCGTCGCGCGAACCGCCTCGACGCCGCGCTTGTGGCCGGCAAACCGAGGGAGGTGCCGTTGCCGCGCCCATCGTCCGTTGCCATCCATGATGATGGCAATGTGCCGGGGCACCTCGCCATGCGGCGGAATCTCCAGGGTCGAACTGGTCTGCGCCATGCCGGGACCTCAAACGGCCATCAACTCGGTTTCCTTCGCCTGGAGCAGACTGTCGATCTCCGTGACGTGCCGGTCGGTGAGCTTCTGGATTTCGTCCAGAGCACGCCGTTCGTCGTTCTCGGAGATCTCTTTCTCCTTTAGCGCCTCCTTGAGCGCCTGCATGGCGTCGCGGCGCAGGTTGCGCACGGCCACGCGGGCGTTTTCCGCCTCGTGTCGCACCACCTTGATCAGCTCCTTGCGGCGCTCTTCCGTCAGGGCCGGCATCGGCACGCGGATCGTCTCTCCCATGGTGGCGGGGTTCAGGCCGAGATCGGAGTCGCGGATGGCTTTTTCCACTGCGGCGACCATCTTCTTCTCGAAAGGCGAGACGCCGATCGTTCGGGCATCGAGCAGGGTCACCTTGGCGACCTGATTGATCGGAGTGGGCGCGCCGTAGTAATCGACTTGGACGTGGTCGAGCAGGCCGGTATGCGCGCGGCCCGTGCGCACTTTGGACAGATCGGCCTTGTAGGCCTCGATGCTCTTGCGCATCTTCTGTTCGGTGCCTTTTTTCAGTTCCACGATCATCACGCTCTCCTTTGCACGTTCACACGTGGACCAGCGTGCCTTCGTCTTCGCCGAGGACCACCCGCCTGAGGGCGTCCTTTTTGAAGATGCTGAACACGTTGATCGGCAGCTTCTGGTCCCGACAAAGCGTCAGGGCGGTAGCATCCATGACCTTGAGGTTGCGGTTGATGGCCTCGTCGAAACTGATGCGCCCGTAGCGCTTCGCCGAGCGGTCGGTCATCGGATCCGCCGTGTAGACCCCGTCCACCTTGGTGGCCTTGAGCACGATCTCCGCGCCCACCTCGCTGCCGCGCAACGCGGCCGCCGTGTCGGTCGTGAAGAATGGGTTTCCGGTACCCGCGGCGAAGATGACGATCTTGCCTTCCTCGAGGTAGCGAATCGCCTTGCCGCGAATGTAGGGCTCCACGATTTGCTCGATGTTGAGCGCCGATTGAACCCTGCTCGTCACCCCGGCGTGACGCATCGCGTCCTGCAGCGCGAGTGCGTTCATGACAGTGGCGAGCATACCCATGTAATCCGCGGTCGCACGATCCATGCCGCTCGCGCCCGGCGCGACGCCGCGAAAGATATTTCCCCCGCCGATCACGACGCCGATCTCGACGCCCATGCGCCCGACCTGCGCGATTTCCGCCACGATCTCGCCGATCGTCTGTCTGTTGATGCCGTAAGGATCCTCGCCCATGAGCGCCTCGCCCGAGAGCTTGAGCAGGATGCGCTTGTATTTGGGCGTCAAGTCGGCCTCCGGGGGTTTACGTTGCGCTCAACGCACAAGGCCGGCCTGGGCCATGACCTCCGCGGCGAAATCGCTCGTCTTGCGTTCGATTCCTTCGCCGACCACGAGGAACCGGTAGCCGAGCACCTTCGCCTTCCTGCCCGCAAGCATCTTCTCCACGGTCTGCTTGTCGTCCTTCACGAACGCCTGGCCGAGCAACGATATTTCGCCCAGGAATTTGTTCACGCCGCCTTCGACCATCTTGGCGACGATATCCGCCGGCTTTCCGGATTCCTTCGCGCGCGCGGCGAGGATGTCGCGCTCACGCGCCACGACCTCGACAGGTACGTCGGCCTTGGACATGTACTGCGGCTTGGCGAACGCTATATGCATCGCCAGGTCCTTGCCGACCTCCGGCGGGCCGTCGAACTCGACTAGCACGCCGATCTTCGCGCCGTGGAGGTAAACCGCCAGCTGCGCCGGAGTCGCAATCCGCTCGAAGCGTCGGATCGAGATGTTCTCGCCGATCTTCTGCACGAGCTTTTGCCGCTTGTCTTCCACCGTGCTCCCATCCATGCCGAGGCGGGAAAGCTCCGCAGCGTCCTTGGGGGAGGACGTCGCCACCAGCTCCGCCAGTGCGCGCGCGAAGGCCAGGAAATCTTCGTTCTTGGCGACGAAGTCGGTCTCGCAATTGATCTCGATCAGCGCGCCGAGCTTCGCATCCGGAGCCAGGTACGCGCCGACTACGCCTTCCGCAGCGACTCGCCCTGCGGCCTTGCTCGCCTTCGCCCCGCTCTTGATGCGCAACAGCTCCTCCGCCTTGCGCAGATCGCCCCCAGTCTCAGACAACGCCTTCTTGCACTCCATCATTCCGAGCCCGGTCATCTCGCGTAGTTCCTTGACCAAGCTCGCGCTAATTTCCGTCATTGCCTGCCACTCCTTGTCGCACGTTCAAAAAAAGGGGCGCGCGGCCCCTTTTTCCCGATTCGCCGCGTCGCGTATGCGCGCTCAGTCGTCACCTTCCCGTTCGTCTTCGACTTCGACGAACTCATCCCGAGTCGCGGCCACGACCTCCTCGACAGACTGGGTGCGACCCTCCAGCACGGCGTCCGCGATTCCGCGCGCGTACAACCGGATCGCACGGCTGGAATCGTCGTTGCCCGGAATGACGTGCGAGATCCCTTCCGGAGAGTGATTGGTGTCGACGACGCCCACCACCGGAATGCCGAGTTTCGCCGCCTCCGCGACTGCGCCCTTCTGATAGCCGACATCGATGATGAACAAAGCATCCGGCAGGCTAGCCAGCTCCTTGATGCCACCGAGCGAGCGATTCAGCTTGTCCAGCTCGCGTTGCATGCCGAGCGCCTCCTTCTTCGACATGCGCTCGAAAGTCCCGTCCTGCGACATCTGCTCCATTTCCTTGAGTCGCTTGATCGACTGCTTGACGGTCTTGAAGTTGGTCAGCATTCCGCCGAGCCAGCGGTAATCGACGAAAGGCATCGCGCAGCGCTGCGCTTCCTCGCGCATGATCTCTCTCGCCTGGCGCTTGGTCCCGACGAACAGCAAAGTGCCCTTGTTTGCGGCGAGCTGGCGCACGTATTTCACGGCATCCTGATACATCGCCAGGGTTTTCTCGAGATTGATGATGTGAATCTTGTTGCGGTGTCCGAAAATGAACGGCGCCATCTTCGGATTCCAATAGCGGGTTTGATGTCCGAAATGGACGCCCGCCTCCAGCATTTGACGCATGGTTACTGACACAATAGCCACTCCTTAGGGTTGGTCACCGCCACCGGGTCAGGCCGACGACCCGGCGCGGCGCGAAGCGGCAGGCGAATCACCCGCTCCTTAAGCGCCACGCCAAGCACCCTAATCCGCCCGGCGGGAAATTTGGCCTGGAGGCAAGCCACGATTACGCTTCCAAGCCAGCCTAAAATACTAGCATAATCAGGCATGAGGCCTCAACCGGGATTCATGGCAGTCACCATCAAGACAGCAGAGGAAATCGCGGCCATGCGCATCGCTGGCAGGCTGGCCGCCGAGGTCCTCGATTTCATCGCGCCGTACGTGCGCGCAGGCGTGACCACGGGTGAGCTCGACCGCTTGTGCCACGACTACATCGTGAACGTGCAGGACTCGATTCCCGCCCCGCTCAATTACGCGCCGCCAGGCTACAAGCCTTTCCCAAAGTCGATCTGCACCTCCGTCAATCATCAGGTGTGCCATGGGATTCCCGGCGACCGGGTGCTGAAGAACGGCGACGTCCTGAACGTCGATGTCACCGTGATCAAGAACGGCTTCCATGGCGATTCAAGCCGCATGTTCGCCGTGGGCGAGCCGAGCGTGCAGGCGCGCAGGTTGATGCAGGTGACCTACGAATGCATGTGGAAGGGCATCGTACAGGTGCGCCCAGGCGCGCGGCTGGGAGATCTCGGCGCCGCCATCCAGGCGCACGCCGAGGGCCACGGCTACTCGGTCGTGCGGGAATTCTGCGGCCACGGCATCGGCCGCAAGTTTCATGAAGAGCCGCAGGTTCTGCACTACGGCAGGCCGGGTACCGGGCTGGTGCTAGAGCCAGGTATGACCTTTACGATCGAGCCGATGATCAACGCCGGCAAGGCGGCCATCCGCGAGCTGGCCGACGGTTGGACCATCGTCACGAAGGACCACAGCCTGTCGGCCCAGTGGGAGCACACGGTCCTCGTCACACAAGAAGGCTATGAAGTTCTGACCGTGTCGGGCAACGCTCCAGCCGCACCGGATTTCGTGCACTGACCCATGAACGCGGTTTTGCCCGCGCCCAGCGCGACGAGCGGTTCGATGCGCGCGGCGCTCCAGTCTGCGCGCAACGGCCTGCGCGAAGCCTACAGGCGACATCCCGATCCACGCGCGCTTCTGGGCGGCCATGCCCGCGTCGTGGACGGATTCATCAGGGCGATCTGGCGTGATCTGCGCCCGTCTCGCGGCGCGGCGCTCGTGGCGACCGGGGGCTACGGACGCGGCGAACTGTATCCCTTTTCCGATATCGACATCCTGGTGCTGCTCGAGGCGGAACCGTCGCAGGAGGAGCGTGCCCGCCTCGAGCGCCTCATCGGGGAGCTGTGGGACGTCGGGCTCGATGTCGGTCACGGCGTGCGCACGGTGGAGGACTGCGTGACGGCGGTTCGCGCGGACATCACGATCCGCACGACCTTGCTCGAGTCGCGGTTTCTGGCCGGCAGCCGCGCACTATTCAAGCAGCTGGAAGCCGCGCTCGCGCAAGACATGGATCCGGCCGCCTTCTACAAAGCGAAGAAGCTCGAGCAAGAGCAGCGCTATGCGAAGCACCAGGACACGCCCTACGCCTTGGAACCCAATTTGAAGGAGGCGCCCGGCGGGCTGCGGGATCTGCAGGGCATCCAGTGGATCGCGCGCGCATGCGGAATTGGCAGGCGCTGGCGCGACCTGGAGGATTCCGGCTTGATCGAGCACGTCGAGGCTCTGCAGCTCGCGCGCCACGAGAGATTTCTGCAGAACCTGCGCATCCGGCTGCACTATCTCGCGGGCCGGCGCGAAGATCGCATCGTCTTCGACCTGCAGACCGCATTGGCCGAGCAGCTCGGCTATCGCGACACGCCTCACCGGCGACCGAGCGAGGCGATGATGCAGCGCTATTACCGTACGGCCAAGGCGATTACCCAGCTAAACACGACGTTGCTGCAGAACCTCGGCGCCCGTCTCTTCCCCAAGCCCGACATTCAGCCCTACGCGCTGAACGAGCGCTTTGTCGTGCGTGGCGAGCTTCTGGAAGCGAAGGACGAAGGCGTCTTCGAGCGCGAGCCCCGCGCAGTGCTCGAGTGCTTCTTGCTGATGCAGCAGCACCCGGAGCTGCAGGGCGTCACCGCGCAGACACTGCGCGCGCTCTGGCGCGGACGGCGCTTCGTCGACGCGCGATTCAGGCGCGACCCCGTCGCACGCCTCATGTTCGTTCAGCTCCTCCAGCAACCGCGGGGGATCGTGCACGAATTCCGGCGCATGAACCAATACGGGATCCTCGGGCGCTACCTGCCCGAATTCGGGCGCATCGTCGGGCAGATGCAGCACGACCTGTTCCACGTCTATACCGTCGACCAGCACATCCTCATGGTGCTGCGCAACCTGCGCCGCTTCACGATGTCCGAGTTCGCTCACGAGTTTCCACTGTGCACGCAGCTGATGAGCGGCTTCGCGCGGCCATGGCTGCTGTACGTCGCCGCGCTGTACCACGACATCGCGAAGGGACGCGGCGGCGACCACTCGGAGCTCGGCAAGAAGGACGTGCGCGCGTTCTGCCGCCGCCATGCGCTGGCGCCGGAGGACGCTAGGCTGGCGGAGTTCTTGGTCGAGCACCATCTCGCCATGTCGAGCGTGGCGCAGAAGCAGGACGTGCACGACCCGGCGGTCGTGCAAGCGTTCGCCCGGAAAGTCGGCAGCGAACGAAACCTGGTGGCGCTCTACTTGCTGACGGTCGCGGACATCCGCGGCACCAGCCCCAAGGTCTGGAACGCATGGAAATCGAAGCTGCTGGAGGACTTGTTCCGCGCGACGCGTCGGGTGCTGACCGGCGAGACCCTGCAGCTCGACGCCGCGCTTGCGGAAAAGCAGGCCGAGGCGGTGCGGCTGCTGCGCCTGTACGCGCTGTCAGAAGCCGTGAAAGACCGCCTATGGGCGCAGCTCGATACGATGTATTTCCTGCGTCACGATCCGCAGGAAATCGCGTGGCAGACGCGCAACCTGCATTACCGCGTCGACAGCTTGAAACCGGTGGTGCGCGCGCGCCTGGCGCCTTTCGGCGAAGGGCTTCAGGTGATGATCTACACCCCTGATCGCGAGGCTCTGTTCGCGCGCATCTGCGGCTACTTCGACCGCAGCAATTTCGATATCGTGGAGGCCAAGGTCCACACCACGAAGCATGGTTACGCCTTGGACAGTTTCTCCGTGATGGGCGACGGCCAGGGCGTTCACTACCGCGACATGATCAGCCGGATCGAGAAGGAGCTCGCCGAGGAACTCGAATCGCAGGCGCCACTCGGTCCGCCGCGCAGCGGCCGCCTCTCGCGCCGCGTCAGGCATTTTCCGATCTCCCCCACCGTCGACATCCGCCCCGACGAGCGCGGCACCTATCACGTGCTGTCGATCGTCGCGAGCGACCGGCCCGGGCTGCTGTACCGCGTGGCACGCACGCTCAGCAACTACCGCATAAACCTCCACAGCGCGAAGATCAATACGCTCGGCGATCGGGCGGAGGACGTGTTCCTGGTTTCCGGTCAGGTGCTGGCCGATGCGAAAACCGTGCTACGTCTGGAGCAGAACCTGCTGCAGGATCTGCAGCTCTAGGTGACGATCAATCCTCGGGTGGCAGGCCGCCTTCCGGGAAAAGTGCGTCAGAGAATCCAAATTTCGTGAAATCCCGGATGCGCATCGGGTAGAGAATGCCATCCAGGTGGTCACACTCATGCTGCACCACCCGCGCGTGGAAACCCTGCGCGACGCGCTCGAAGGCCCGGCCGTTCTCGTCGTAGCCCGCGTAACGCAGCTCGCGAATACGCGGCACCCATCCGCGCATACCCGGCACGGAGAGGCACCCTTCCCAGCCCTCTTCGAACTCCTCGGACAGCGGCGTGATCACCGGGTTGACCAGTACGGTGTCCGGCACCTCCTCGACGCCAGGATAGCGGGGGTTGCCGCGCACCCCGAAGATCACCACTCTCAGGCCGACCCCGATTTGCGGCGCTGCGAGCCCGGCGCCGTTCAAATGCGCCATGGTGTCGCGCATGTCTGCGAGCAACTCGTCCAGCGCAGGCGTGCCGAAGCGCTCCACCGGGCGCGCGACCGCGAGCAAGCGTGGATCGCCCATCCTGAGCACCGGGCGGATCATGCCTCGACCAGCGTCCCGACGATCTTGTGCACGCGGCCCATCGCCTCCTCCAGCACGGCATAGATGCGCTCGAGCGAGACGCCGCGCGCGCTGTCGCCTCGTCCAGCGGCGTAGTTGGCGACCACGGCAATCGCGGCGTACGCGAGGTCAAGCTCGCGCGCGAGAACCGCCTCGGGCATACCGGTCATGCCAACCATGTCCGCGCCGTCCCGCTCCATGCGGTTGATCTCCGCGGCCGTTTCCAGGCGTGGGCCCTGTGTGGCGCCATACACGCCACCGTCGACGATCGACTCGCCGCAGGCCAGCGCCGCGCGCCGTATCCGCTCGCGCGTTACCGCAGTGTACGGCTGCGTGAAGTCGATATGCATGACCGGCGCATCTGCCCCCTCGAAGTAGGTGGCGCCGCGCCCCCAGGTGTAGTCGATGATCTGGTCGGGAAGCACGAGCGCTCCCGGGCCGAGGTCCGCGCGGATACCACCCACCGAGGCGATCGAGATCACTTCGTGCACGCCGCATTCCTTCAGCGCCCAGAGATTTGCCCGGTAGTTCACCTCGTGCGGGGCGAAAGTGTGTCCGTAGCCGTGGCGTGCGAGAAAGGCGATCTCGCGTCCGCGCAATCTGCCGAGGGTCAGCGGGCCGGAAGGCTCACCGTAGGGCGTGCGCGCCACTTTGCGCGCGGAGACTTCCAGGTTTGCCAGATGCGACAGTCCGCTGCCCCCGATGACGCCGATCACGCGCGTTCCTTCATCGCGCGGATCTCGGGCAGGTTTCGCCAGTAGCCTCTGGCATCCATGCCACAGCCGAACACGAAGCGGTCGGCGATGCGCAGCCCGACAAAGTCCGCGCTGATCGGCTTGGGCCGCGCGAGCGCCTTGTCCACCAGTACAGCGCACAGGAAAGTCGCGGCGCCTTGCGCGAGCAGGCGCTCGCGGATCGCGTGCATCGTTTGACCGCCGTCCAGAATGTCGTCGAGCACCAGCACCGTACGGCCGCGCACGCTCTCGGTGGGCGCAACACGCCAGTCCAGGCGTCCGCCAGCGGTCGCGCTACCGTAGCGCGTCGCGTGGATGTACTCGAAATCCAGCGGAAAACGCAGCAGCGGCAGCAGCTGTCCGGCGAACACCACCGCACCGCCCATGACCGCGAGGACGAGCGGGTAGGCCATGGCGAGCCGTTTCTCGATCTCGGCCGCCAGCCGGTGCAGCGCGGCCTCTATCTCTTCGGCGCTGGCGACCAGCTCCGAGTTCTCGAGGAAGTCCCAGGCCGCCGCGGCGTCCGGCATTCTCAGTACGTGAAGGTGACGACGTCGTCGTCCATCGCCTGCGAGATCACATAGGCTCCGCCGACGGTCTCCTCGATTTCCGGAATCAGGTCCTCGCCCCAGAGCTCCAGCGTCGGGGTGCAGACCTTGAACTTGACGCCGGCCTCGTGCGCGTCCTTGATGAAGTCGTAGACGCTCTTCGGCGAACCTTCCTTGACGTGCAACTTCTCGGCCACGCCCTTCACCGCGAGTTCGCCGGCGCGCCCGGTGAGGATCACTTCCACTTCGTATTCCATGGCCGCGGCAACGGTTGCCTGGAAGAAAGGCGCGCCGAGCTCCGCACCGTTCTTCGGGTCCGTGTTCACCATGACGATCATCAGCTTGTCTGCCATCTGCATCCCTCCGCGCGTATATTAGTGAACGCTAAAATACGCAAGTATAAAGCCTAGCCCTTCCGCTCCGCGAGGTAGCGCGCGAATTCGCGCCCGACCTCCGGGTGCCGCAGTCCGAACTCCACGGAAGCCTTGAGGTAGCCGAGCTTCGAGCCGCAATCGTAACGCTTGCCGGGAAGCCTCATCGCCATCACGCGTTCCTCGGCAAGCAACGCCGCGATCGCATCGGTGAGCTGCAGCTCTCCCCCCCGCCCGGGCTTGCCCTGCGCCAGCAGGTCGAAAATCCGCGGCGTCAACACGTAGCGCCCCACTACCGCCAGCCGCGAGGGCGCCTCCTCGGGGGACGGTTTCTCCACGATCGACCGCACCCGGGAAACCTCGGCCTGCGCATCCTCCACGCTCACAATTCCGTAGCTGCCGGTCTGCTCGCGTGGGACCTCGGCGACCCCGAGAAGCGAGCAAGCCTCGCGCGCGAAGCGTTCGGCCATGGCCGCCGTGACGGGAGGCTCGGCATCCATCAGCTCGTCTGCGAGCAGGACCGCGAAAGGCTCCTGTCCCACGACCGGCGCCGCACACAGCACGGCATGCCCGAGGCCCAGAGGCTCCGCCTGCCGGATGTAGATGCAGCGGCAGTTGTCCGGCAGCACGCCCTGCACCATGTCGAGCAGCTGGCGCTTGCCCTTCAGCTCCAGCTCGGTCTCCAGCTCGTAGGCCTTGTCGAAATGGTCCTCGATGGCGCGCTTGTTGCGCCCCGTGATGAAGATCATCTCCGTGATTCCTGCGGCGGCCGCTTCTTCCACTGCGTACTGAATGAGCGGCTTGTCGACGATCGGCAGCATCTCCTTCGGACTCGCCTTGGTGACCGGCAGGAAGCGGCTGCCCAGCCCCGCGACGGGGAACACCGCCTTTCTCAGCTTGGTTCGCATGCGTGTCAAAGCCTCTTGAGAAGGTCGAAAAAAGCATCTTCGTCCAGCACCGGAACGCCGAGTTCGCGCGCCTTTTCGAGCTTGCTGCCGGGATCGCTGCCTGCGACGACGTACGACGTCTTGCGCGACACCGAAGACGCGACCTTGTGTCCCTTGGCCTCGATGCGCTCGCGTGCTTCCTCGCGCGCGAGTTTCTGCAGCGTGCCCGTCAGCACGAAGGTCTTGATCTCGTCCGCCGGCCGCGTGGGCGTTCCCTCGGTCTCCTCCCAGCCGACTCCCGCGCGGCGCAGCTTGGCGATGACTTCCCGGTTGTGCGATTCCTGGAAGAACTGGTGGATCGAGCGCGCGACGACTGGGCCCACGTCCGGCGCGGCCTGCAGCTCGTCCTCGCTCGCGCGCATGAGGCGCTCCAGGTTGCCGAAGTGGCGCGCGAGATCGCGCGCCGTGCTCTCGCCGACATTGCGCACTCCAAGCGCGAAAATGAAGCGCGCGAGCGTGGTGCGCTTCGCCTCATCGATTGCCGCAACGACATTGGACGCCGACTTCTCCCCCATGTGCTCGAGCCCGGCAAGCCGCTCGACGGACAGTCGAAACAGGTCGGCTGCCGTGTGTACGAGATCGTGGTCGACCAGCTGATCGACGAGCTTTTCCCCCAGTCCCTCGATGTTCATGGCCCGCCGGCTGGCGAAGTGGCGCAGGGCCTGCTTGCGCTGTGCCGGGCAATACAGCCCGCCGGAGCAACGTGCGACAGCTTCATCCTCGCCCCTGACGACCGCCGACCCGCACACCGGGCACTTCCTCGGCATGTGGAAGACGCGCGCGTCGACCGGTCGCCGCTCCATGCGCACCGAAACCACTTCGGGTATCACGTCGCCGGCGCGCCGCACGACCACCGTGTCGCCGATGCGCACGTCCTTGCGGCGCAACTCGTCCTCGTTGTGCAGCGTCGCATTGCTCACCGTGACGCCGCCGACCTGCACCGGCTTCAGGCGCGCCACCGGCGTGAGCGCCCCGGTGCGCCCGACCTGCACATCGATGCCGAGCACCTGAGTCACCTGCTCCTCGGCCGGATACTTGTGCGCAAGCGCAAAGCGCGGGGCGCGCGACACGAACCCGAGGCGCCGCTGCCAGTCCAGCCGGTTGACCTTGTACACGACGCCGTCGATGCCGTACGGCAGGCGCTCGCGCTTTTTGCCGATGCGCGCAAAATACTGCAGAAGGCCGTCGACGCCCTGTACCACGTCGCGCTCCGGCGTGATGCTGAAGCCGATCTCGGCCAGGCGATCGAGCGTCTCCGCGTGCGTCGTCCAGTCGGCACCCGTGGCCTCGCCGACGGCATAAGCGAAAAAGCGCAGCGACCGGCTCGCAGTGATGCGCGAGTCGAGCTGCCGCAGGCTCCCCGCGGCGGCATTGCGCGGATTGGCGAATTCCTTGGCCCCGGCACGCCGCTGGCGCTCGTTCAGCGCATCGAAATCCCGCTTGAACATCACGACTTCGCCGCGCACCTCGAGGTCCCGCGTGTCTTGCGCTGCCGGCAAGCGCAACGGCAGCGAGCGCACCGTGCGCAGGTTCGGCGTCACGTCCTCGCCGGTCGTGCCGTCGCCGCGCGTCGCGCCCTGCGTGAACACACCGTCGCGGTAGCTCAGGCTGACCGCCAGCCCGTCGAACTTCGGCTCGACGGCATAATCGACGGCCTGCACGTCGAGCCCCTCCCGCACGCGCCGGTCGAAGGCGCGCACGTCCTCTTCGTCGAAAGCATTGGCGAGCGACAGCATCGGCGTGCGGTGCCTGACCTCGGCGAATTCCTTGAGCGGCGGCGCCCCGACGCGTTGCGTCGGAGAGTCCGGGCTCGCGAGCTCCGGGTGCTCGCGCTCGAGCGCTACCAGCTCCTCGAACAGCCGGTCGAACTCCGCGTCGGTGATCTCGGGTTGGTCGAGAACGTAGTACAGCCGGTTGTGCCTGTCGATCTCGTTCCGCAGGAAAGCAGCGCGCTCGCGCGACGACTTGCCTGCCGGACGACTCACGCGAACAAGCGGGCGGCAAGTGCGCCCCCGGGAGGCAACCCGTGCTCCTCCAGCGACCGGCGGACCGCGTCCAGCTCGCGCTCGATCGCCGCCAGCGAGCGATCGTCGAGCGGGCGGCCGTTGTCGTCGACAAGCGATGCGCCGAGCGTGCCGGCGAGCTGCCGCGCGCAGCGCGCCATCGACTGGAAGGTCCGGGTCAGGTCCGCCACGTGCGGTACGTCGAGCGCCAGGCTAAGGCTGCCGGCCGCCCCATTCTCGCGGTCGCGCTGCGCAAACTCGTACAGGACGGCTCCGCGTGCGTCGCGTCGCGCGCGGCGTCCGTCGCTCCCACGTGTAAAGCCAGCCGCGATCACCGCCGCCTCGACTTCCTGTGGCGCGAAGCCGCCGCCCGCCGGCGGGACGAGGTGGAACACCACCTGAATATCCGCCTCGGCGCAGAAGCGATCGGTCTCGCGCGCGGACTCCAGCGCCTGCTTCATCTCCGGCGCATCGGCAATCGCCTCGAGCCGAGACGCCATGTTCTCCACTTCGGAGCGAAACTCGATCAGCTCCGCCTCGCTGGTCACGCCGGCGCGGGACACCAATTGCAGCGCTGCTCGATAGCGCTCGGTGCCGTCGCGCTCGCCCGAAGCGACCTTTCGCCACGAGCCCCCCGGCGTAGCGCCAGCGGCGAGCGCGCGCCATCCGAATCTATGCTCGATCCCTGCCCAGTGCTCGAGGAAAACGGCCGGCGGCACAGGCTTCCTGCAATGCAGCTCGAGTATGTAGTCGAGCCTCGGGTCCGGCAGCGCGTCCTGCCTCTCGCCGTCTTCACGCTCCGGCTTGCGGTGTGCCGGTTCCAGGGTTGCCGGTTCCAGGGTCGGCTCGCGCCGTTCAGACGAGTCGCCGAGCAGCACGTCCTCGTGCCCGGATCCGAACGCCTGCTCGGCCTTGCGGCGCGCTGCCCGCTCCAGCAGCTTGTTGTAGACGACGACGCCGATGACCGCCAGGGCACCGACTGCAAGCAGGCCGAGCTGGAACTGGGTCATGGCATCGGCGCTCTCAGGCAGCCAGCTCTTCCCGGATGCGCAGCGCCTCGTCGATGTCCACTGCCACCACCCGCGAAACGCCCGACTCTGGCATCGTCACGCCGATCAGTTGCTCGGCCAGCTCCATCGTCAGCTTGTTGTGGCTGATGAAAAGGAACTGCGTCTGCCCGGACATCTTGCGCACCAGGTCACAGAAACGCACCGTATTGCTGTCATCGAGCGGCGCATCAACTTCGTCCAGCAGGCAGAACGGCGCCGGGTTCAGCTGGAACATCGAGAACACCAGAGCAATCGCCGTGAGCGCCTTTTCGCCCCCGCTCAGCAGATGGATCGTGCTGTTGCGCTTGCCGGGAGGCTGCGCCATCACCTGAACCCCGGCGTCCAGAATCTCCTCGCCGGTCATGATGAGCTTCGCCTCGCCGCCGCCGAAGAGTACCGGGAACAGCGACGCGAAGTGCCGGTTGACGCTGTCAAAGGTTTCGCGCAGCAGCTCGCGCGTTTCGCGGTCGATGCGCCGGATCGCGTCCTCCAGGGTCGTCACGGCCTCATCGAGGTCGCCGGCCTGCGAATCGAGAAAGCCCTTGCGCTCGGTGCTGCTGCGCAGCTCCTCGAGCGCGGCGAGATTCACCGCTCCTAGCTCGGCGATCGCCTGGGTGAGCCGCGTGATCTCGCCCTGCAGTGTCGAGGGTCGCGGCGCGTGTTCGGCCGCTGCGGCCAGCTGCGTCTCGTCCGCCTCGGCGGTACGCAGCTGCTCGTGGAATTGATCGTGATTGATCTGCGCCGCCTGCTCCTTCAGGCGCAGATCGCTCACGCGCTCGCGCAGGGGGTTGATGCGGCCTTCCGTCTGCAGCCGCTCCTCCTCCAGGCTGCGCAGCGCGGCCGCGGCCTCCTCGACCGCGTTGCGCGCTTCGGCTAGACGCGCCTCGCACGCGATGCGCGCCTCGACCGCCGCATCCAGCACCGCGCGCACCTGCGGGATCGGATCCTGCGCCAGCTCCCCGGTGAGCCGGGCGATCTCGGTTTCGGCGCGCTCGATCTGCTGGTCGATCACGCGCACCGAATTGTCGATCTCGGCGATCTTCGAGGCGCACTCTCGCTCGCCGAACACGGCATCCTGTGCATCGCGCTCCGCCTGCTGGGCCGCGAGCCGCTGTCCGGCGAGCGCGGTCTCGGCCGCCAGATGGGCGGCCTTGACCGCCTCGAGGTCGGTGCGCGCGGCAGCGATCTCCCGAGCGACGCGTTCGACCGCCTCCTTGCTAGCGAGCAGGCGCTCGGCGTCGAGCCCCGCTTCACGTGCGATCTCGTCCAGCTCCCTGCCGATCTGGGCGCCGCGCTCCTTGATGCGCTCCTGCGCCTGGCTGAGCTTGATCAACTCGATTTGGGCGTCGTGGCGTTCGCGTTCCAGGCGCGCGATCTCATCCCGCGCCTGGTCGAGCAAGTGCTGTCGCTCGGCGAGCCTGCCTTCTTCGGCGTCGAGCGAGCCCCGCGCCGCGACGAGCCGCGTCTCGAGCTCAGGGTAGCGCGCCTCGAGCGCCTCGATCTCGGCTTGTCTCGCGAGCAGGCCCGCGTCGGCAGGGTCCGGGGCGTGAAAGCTGACCGTATAGCGCGTGAACTGATGGCCCGCGCGATTGACGAACACCGCCTCGGGCGGAAAATCGCGGCGCATCGCATCGTCGGGGTCCAAATCGATCGCGTACACCCCGGAGAACCAGTCGGCCACCGCGCCCGCGACGAGCGGGTCGGTCGCGTGCACCTTCGAACCCAGTGCCGCATGGCCCTCCAGCTGCGACGCAGTAGTTCCATCGCCACGCAGGTAAAGGCTCGCCTTCACGGGCGGTTGGTCCGCCGCGATTCGCTGCATCTGTACCGCGTCAGAGAGCTCGATCGCGTGCAGGCGCTCGCGCAGAACCGCCTCGACCGCCGTTTCCCAGCCCTGCTCGATGCGCAGCCGTTGCCAGAGGCGCGGCAGGGCCGAAAGGGCATGGCGCTCGAGCCAGCCCCGCAGCGGCGCGTTGTCCTCGGCGGCCGCCTGGATCTGGCGCAACGTGGCGAGCTGCGCTTCGGCCGCGGTCGCCTCGCGCGTCGCCTCGGCCAGGTGCGCCGCCGCCACGGCCTGCCGCTCTTCCTGTGCAGCGCATTCCCCTTGCAGCGACTCGAGCTCCGCCTGCGTCTTGCCGATCGCGGCGTCGAGCACGCTGAGACGCTGCTCGAGCGCATCGAGTGCCGCGGCGTCGGGTTGTGCCAACGCGGCGAGCTCGGCGCCCAGGCGTTCGCGCCGCTGCTCGAGCGCGCGCACGCTGCCATCCAGATGCGCGAGGTTGCTTTGCTCGAGCTGCAGCCGCCCCTCGGCCTGCATGACCGCGCCGCGCGCTTCGTTCAAACCCTCCTGCGCGGCGCGGAACGTCTGCTCCGCCTCGGGCAGCTTCGCGGTTTCCTGCGCGACGCGCTCCTGCGTAGCGACGACCCGCTGCCTGGCGTCCGCTGCGCGCGCCGCCCACATGTGCAGCGCTTGCGTGAGCTGCGCGCGCTGTTCACGCCAAGAGCCGAGTTGCGTCTGACGCTCGGTGTGCTGGCCCTCCAGGCGCTGGCGGTTCTCCTCGGCGTGGCGCAGCTCCGATTCGTGGCGCGCCACTTCCGAGTTCGCCGCGTACAGCGCGGCCTGCGCGCCGTTCATCGCGTCGCCCGCCTGGTAGTGCGCGCTGCGCGACGCTTCGAGACGCGCCTCGACTCCCCGCAGGCGCGCGGTCTCGGCTTCCAGCTCGTTCCCGGTGCGCACCACGTCCTGCGCATGACGTTCGCGCTCGGCGGCAGCGTCGCGCCGCCGGAGGTACCAGAGCAAGTGCTGCTTGAGCCGCAGCTCCGCCTGGTATTCGTTGTAGCGTGCTGCCACCTCGGCCTGCGCCTGAAGTTTTTCAATCTGCGCGCCCAGCTCGAGGCGAATGTCGTTCACGCGCGCGAGGTTCTCGCGCGTGTCGGAGAGGCGGTTCTCGGTCTCCCGCCGGCGCTCCTTGTATCTCGAGATGCCGGCCGCCTCCTCGAGGAATACGCGCAAATCCTCGGGTCTCGCCTCGATCACGCGCGAGATCGTCCCCTGCTCGATGATCGCGTAGGCGCGCGGACCCAAGCCCGTGCCGAGGAACATGTCCGTGATGTCGCGCCGCCTCACGGAAACATTGTTGATCTGATATGAGGATTCCCCGTCCCGTTGCAGCACCCGTCGCACCGAGATTTCGGCGTACTGAGACCACTGTCCGGCCGCACGCCCTTGTGAATTGTCGAAGATCAGCTCGACGCTCGCGCGCGCCAACGGCTTGCGATTGCTCGACCCGTTGAAGATCACGTCCTGCATCGAGTCGCCGCGCAGCACCGAGGCGCGCGATTCGCCCAGCACCCAGCGCACCGCGTCGATGACGTTGGACTTGCCGCAACCGTTCGGACCGACGATGCCGACCAGCTGGCCGGGGACGTGAATCGAGGTGGGATCGACGAAGGACTTGAACCCGGATAGCTTGATCTGCGTGAGGCGCACGGACTGTCGTTTGAGTCGAGAACTGAGTCGAGAAAACCCGCCCGCGTCGAGCGGAAACGCGCGCGGAAAAATCGCGCGCTATGATAACATCTTCGCGCGTTTTTCCCGCTCAACGCGCGCCTTCGAGATGCCCTCCCGTCCGAGCAAACGTCTGCAGACGTTTCCCAATCCGTCGCCTGGGCGCGACTACAGCATCCAGATGCAGATACCGGAGTTCACCTGCCTGTGTCCGATGACCGGGCAGCCCGATTTCGCGACTCTCGAGCTCGAGTACGTTCCCGACCGGCTGTGCGTGGAGCTGAAATCCCTCAAGCTGTACGTATGGTCGTACCGCGATGAAGGCGCGTTCCACGAGGCGGTGACCAACCGCATCCTGGACGACCTGGTGCGCACGCTACGCCCGCGCTTCGCGCGGCTCGCCGCGCGCTTCAACGTGCGCGGCGGCATCTTCACGACGGTGGTGGCGGAGCACCGCAAGCGCGGCTGGCGGCGGCGATGAATCCGCGTCTCGGGGTGCTGCAGCCGTATCCCTTTGAAAAGCTGCGCGCCCTGATGCAAGGCATCACGCCGAACGAGCGGCTGCGCCCGATCAATCTCTCCATCGGCGAACCCAAGCACGCCACCCCGGAGCTGGTGCGCCGGGCGCTGACGGACGCGCTCGAAGGACTGTCGGTCTATCCGGCGACCGCGGGCACGCCCGAGCTGCGCGCGGCGATCGCCGGCTGGCTCGGCCGGCGCTACGGCCTGCCGCCCCTCGACCCGGCAACGCAGGTGCTGCCGGTCAACGGCTCGCGCGAGGCGCTGTTCGCCTTCGCCCAGGCGATCGTCGATCCCGACCGGCCCGGGGCCAAGGTGGTATGCCCGAACCCGTTCTACCAGATCTACGAAGGCGCTGCCCTGCTGGCCGGCGCCAACCCCGTGTATCTGAACGCGACCGAGCAAACCGGATTCCGCATGCGCTTCGACGCCCTGCCCGAGAGCATGTGGCACGACGTGCAGCTGGTGTATTCCTGCTCGCCGGCGAACCCGAGCGGCAGCGTGATGCGCCTGGAGGACTGGCGCACGCTGTTCGCGCTCGCCGACCGGCACGGCTTCGTGATCGCCTCCGACGAGTGCTATTCCGAGCTCTATTTCGACGAAGCGCAGCCGCCGCTCGGCGGCCTGCAAGCCGCCCGGCAGCTGGGGCGCGACGACTTCGCGCGCCTGGTCGTATTCTCGAGCCTGTCCAAGCGCTCCAATGTTCCCGGCATGCGCTCCGGCTTCGTGGCCGGCGACGC
>JBLMWT010000315.1:0-3316 GCA_050257375.1 Sphingomonadaceae bacterium | reverse complement strand
GGCCGGGCCAGGATTTCCGCCCGCCGCCCGACTGGGCCGAGCGCTTCCACGCCGGCGGATTCGAGGACCTGGGCGGCGTGGACCTGTCCGACCTCTTTGCCTCCTTCGGCGGCATGCGCGGGGCCGAGGGACCGCGCCGCGGACGCGACTACGAGGTGACGGTGCACCTGACGCTGGAAGACGCGGCGCGCGGCACCGAGGTGACGCTCGAGCTGGGCCCCGGCCAGAGGGTGCAGGCGCGCATTCCGAAGGGCGCCACCGACGGGCAGAAGCTGCGCCTGCGCGGCAAGGGCGGCGCGGGCCGCAAGGGAGCTGCCGCCGGCGATCTGTACCTGAACATCGCGCTGCACCCGCACCCGCTCTACAAGGTGAGCGGCCACGACCTGTACCTGGACGTGCCGGTGACGCCCTGGGAGGCGGCGCTCGGCGCGCAAATCGAGATCCCGACGCTGGAAGGACGCGTGTCGCTCAGGGTTCCGGCCGGCTCCAAGGCCGGCCAGCGCCTGCGCCTCGGCGGCAAGGGGCTGCCGCGCCCGGCGGGCGGCGCGGGCGACCTGTACGCCGTGCTGTCGGTCGCCGTGCCCAGCGTGCTCTCCGAGCGCGAGCGGAAGCTCCTCGAGGCGCTGCGCGACGAGTCCAAGTTCGATCCGCGGGGGCACTTCGGGTGAGCGAGGAGCTGATCGTGTTCGTCGAGTTCGAGTCCGCCTCCGGGCTGACGCGCGCCGAGATCGTCGAGCTGGTCGACTACGGCGTATTCGAGCCGCGGGGCGCGCACGAGCGCGACTGGTCGTTCCCGGCGAGCAGCCTGCCGCTCGCGCGCGCGGCCGCGCGCCTGCGCGCGGATTTCGAGCTCTCGCCTCCGGGGCTCGCGCTCGTGCTCGCGTACCGCGAACGGCTGGAAGAGCTCGCGCGCCGCGTCCGCGAGCTCGAGTGCCGGCTGCCGCGCTAGCAGCTCAGGAAGGTCTCTTGTCCCAGCGCCGGCCGAGGCCGACCGGCTCGGGCGCGATCGACACGATGCGCGACAGCAGCTCCTGGAAGCCGCGCTCGACCGGCGCCCCGGAGAGTGGATCGGTGTTCTCAGAGAAGGCTGCGGCGATCGCCTGCCAGTCCTCTGGCCCGAGGGCGCGTTCGGCGAGCGGCAGCACCTCGTGCTCCTCGGTGCGCATGTGCGCGCGGTGGAACTGCGCGTAGGCGGCCACGCGCTCGGCGAAGGCCTCGGCGCCCTTCGGCCAGTCCTGCTCCAGCGCGAGCACCGCGTGCTCCAGCTCGCGGATCATCTCGGCGCCCTTCGCGTGCTCGCGCTTCAGCTCGTCGAGCACGCCCCGCGCCTGCGGCGCGCGCGCCGCGAGGCGCGCGAACAGCTGGGCGTCCTCCTTGGGATGGTGCTGGCGCTCGGGGAAGGCGTCGATGTAGTAGATCATCGCGCGGAACACCGCGAAGTCCGGCTTCACCGAGCCGTCGCGCCCCTGGCGCGCGAGCTGCTCGAGCGAGGCGATCACGGCCGAAATCGAGCGGTGCTCGTCGCGCAGGATGCGCACCGCCTTGCTCATCGCGTCTTCCATCGTCGCTCCTTCAAAGGCAAAGCAGGCTGTTGCGCAAGCCCCCCGCGAGCCCGGCGGCCTGCGCCAGGCCCACGGCGCCGAAACCGAACACCAGCGCGCCGGCCGCGAGCCGCACGGCGCGCCGCGCGGTGAACGCGCGCAGGCGCGCCGCCGCGAGCCCCGCCGCGAGCAGGTTGGGCAGCGTGCCCAGGCCGAAAGCGAGCATCGCGAGGGCGCCGGCGGCCGGACCACCGGCGAACGCCGCCGCGGCGAGCGCGCCGTACACGAGGCCGCAGGGCAGCCAGCCCCACACGAGGCCGGCCGCGTACGCCTGGCCCGGGCGCTGCGCGGGCAGCAGGCGCGCGGCGAGCGGCTGCAGCCTGCGCCACAGAGGCGCGCCGAGCGCCTCGATGCCGCCGAGCAGCCGCCCCGCGCCGGCGAGGTGCAGGCCCACCAGCACCAGCATGACGTTCGCGAGCACGTAGAGCGCGGCCTGCGCCGGCGCCGCGCCGGCGGCCCAGGCGCCCGCGCTGCCGATCAAGCCCGCGCCCGCGCCCGCTAACGCGTAGCTCGTGATGCGCCCGAAGTTGAACGCGAGCTGACGGCGCAGGCCGCCGCCGCGCGCGGAGAAGGCGCAGACGATTCCGCCGCACATGCCGACACAGTGTACGCCCGACAGGAATCCCGTCACGAGCAGCGCGAGAGGCAGCGCCCAGGCGCTCGGCGCGAACGCCACCTCAGATCACCTTCGAGTAGCGCGCGCGCTCGCGGCTGGTGCGCAGGTAGCGGTCGAACAGCATGCACACCGCGCGCACGAGCAGCCGCCCCTTGGGCGTCACCACGATCCAGTCCGGCTGCAGCTCCACCAGTCCGTCTTCGGCGAGCGCTTCCAGCTCGCGCATCTCCTCGGCGAAGTAGCTGCGGAAGTCCACGAGGTACGAGATCTCGATCGACTCGATCGACACGCGGAAGTGGCAGCTGAGCGCCTGGATCACCGCACGCCGCACCAGATCGTCCTGCGTGAGCTCGACCCCGCGCCATACCGGCAGGCGGCCGTCGTCCAGCGCGGCGTAGTACTCGTCCAGGCCCTTCACGTTCTGGTAGTACGTCGGGCCGATGCGGCCGATCGCCGAAATGCCGAAGCCGAGCATGTCGCAGTTGGCCTGCGTCGAGTAGCCCTGGAAGTTGCGGTGCAGTCTGCCCTGGCGCTGCGCGACCGCGAGCTCGTCGTCCGGCTTGGCGAAGTGGTCCATGCCGATGTACAGGTAACCGGCGCGCGTGAGGCGGCCGATCGCGAGCGTGAGGATCTGCAGCTTGGTCTCCGGGCTGGGCAGGTCGGCCTCGCGGATGCGCCGCTGGGTCTTGAAGACCTGCGGCAGGTGCGCGTAGTTGTACAGCGCGATGCGGTCGGCGTCCAGCGCGAGCACCGCGTCGAGCGTGCGGTTGAAGCTGTCCAGGCTCTGGTGCGGCAGGCCGTAGATGAGATCCAGGTTGATCGAGCGGAAGCCGTTCGCGCGCGCTTCCTCGATCACGCGGCGCGTCTCGGCCTCGCTCTGGATGCGGTGCACGGCGCGCTGCACCTGGGTGTCGAAGTCCTGCACGCCGATCGAGGCGCGGTTGAAGCCGAGCTCGGCGAGGAAGGCCATCCGGCCCGGCTCGATGCGCCGCGGATCGACCTCGATCGAGCACTCGCAGTCGGGCTCGCGCGTGAATTCGCGGCAGATCGCGCCGACCAGCTCGCTCATCTCGTCGCGCGTGAGGAAAGTCGGCGTCCC
>JBLMWT010000314.1:0-9571 GCA_050257375.1 Sphingomonadaceae bacterium | reverse complement strand
GCGAGCGCGCCCATGATCGCCTCGGTGTGCTCGCGGTCGCGCGTCTCGATCAGGAACTCGACTTCCGGGGTACGCACCGAGGCGGTGCCAAACAGGCGCTGGTGCTGCACTTCCACGATGTTGCCGCCGGCGTCGCCGAGCATCTGCGCGACGCGCGCCAGGCTCCCCGAGACGTCCGCCATCGAGACGCGCAGACGCGCGAGGCGTCCGTCGCGGACGAGACCCCGCATCAGCACCGCGGCGAGCACGCGCGTGTCGATGTTGCCGCCCGAAAGCGGCACGCCGACCGCGCGGCCGGCGAAGCGCTCCGGGTAGGCGATGAGCGCCGCGAGCCCGGCGGCGCCCGCGCCTTCGGCCACCGTCTTTTCGATCTCGATCAGATTCACGATCGCGCGCTCGACGTCGGCCTCCTCGACGACGAGCACTTCCTCGACGAGCGCGCGCACGATCGCGAGCGGCAGCTCGCCGACGTCGCGCACCGCGATGCCCTCGGCGATCGTGTCGCCGCCCACCTCGACCGGCAGCCCTTTTAGGCGCTGATACATCGCGCAGTAAGTCTGCGACTCCACCCCGTAGACCTCGATCGAGGGCTTCAGGGCCTTGGCGGCGGTGGCGATGCCCGAGACGAGCCCGCCGCCGCCGACCGGTACGACGAGCACCTCGAGCTGCGGCGCGTCGGCGAGCATCTCGAGCGCGATCGTGCCCTGGCCGGCGATCACGGCCGGATCGTCGTAGGGATGGATGAACACGAGCCCGTCGCGCGCGGCGCGCTCGGCGGCGCAGCGCGCGGCTTGCGCGAGCGTGTCGCCCTCGAGCACCACCTCGGCGCCGTGCACCGCGGTGTTCTTCACCTTGGTGTTCGGCGTGCCACGCGGCATGACGATCACCGCGCGCACGCCGAGGCGCGCCGCGTGGTAGGCGACCCCTTGCGCGTGATTGCCGGCGCTCATCGCAATCACGCCGCGCGCGCGCTCGCTGTCGGACAGCGTGAGCAGCTTGTTGAGCGCGCCGCGCTCCTTGAACGAGGCGGTGAACTGCAGGTTCTCGAACTTGAGGAACACGCGCGCGCCGGTGAGGCGGGAGAGGGTGCGGCTCTCCAGGAGCGGCGTGCGCTCGACCGCCCCGGCGATGCGCGCCGCCGCGGCCCTCACGTCCTCGAGGGCGACGCTGCTCATCTCGAATAGAATGCGCGCATGCGAGGCGCATTATAGTGAGAACGCAGGTCGGCATCGTCGGCGCCGGCCCCGCGGGCCTGCTGCTCGCGCGGCTGCTCGAGCGCGCGGGCATCGACACCGTCGTGCTCGAGAGCCGCAGCCGCGAGGAAATCGAGGCCACGATCCGCGCGGGCGTGCTCGAGCAGGGCACGGTCGACATGCTGAACGAGTGCGGCGTCGGCGCGCGCATGATGCGCGAGGGCGCGCTGCACCGGGGCATCGAGCTCAGGTTCGGCGGGCAGGGGCACCGCATCGACCTCGCCGCTCTGACCGGCGGGCGCGCGATCATGGTGTACGCGCAGCACGAGGTGATCAAGGACCTGGTCGCGGCGCGGCTCGAATCGGGCGGACGGATCCTGTTCGGCGTCGAGGGCGTGAGCCTGCAGGACGTCGACACGCGCGCGCCGTCGATCCACTTCCGCAGGAACGGCGCCGCCGAGCGCCTGGAGTGCGACTTCATCGCCGGCTGCGACGGCTTTCACGGCGTGAGCCGGCCGACGATCCCGTCGCGCCTGCGGCGCGAGTTCGTGCGCAGCTACCCGTTCGGCTGGCTCGGCATCCTGGTCGAGGCGCCGCCCTCGAGCGAGGAGCTGATCTACGCGTGGCACGAACGCGGCTTCGCGCTCGTCAGCACGCGCTCGCCGCAGATCCAGCGCCTGTACGTGCAGTGCGATCCGCAGGATGTGCTCGAGCAATGGCCGGACGAGCGCATCTGGACCGAGCTGCGCGCGCGCCTCGCCACGTCCGACGGCTGGAAGCTGAAGGAAGGGCGCATCTTCCAGAAGGGCGTCGTCGCGATGCGCAGCTTCGTCGTCGAGCCGATGCAGCACGGGCGCCTTTTCCTCGCCGGCGACGCGGCGCACATCGTGCCGCCGACCGGAGCGAAGGGCCTGAACCTCGCCGCGGCCGACGTGCGCGTGCTCGCGCGCGCGCTCGCCGCCTTCTACAGCTCGGCCGACGAGGCGCCGCTCGCCGCCTACAGCGCGACCGCGCTGCGGCGCGTGTGGCGCGCCGAGCACTTCTCCTGGTGGATGACTTCGATGCTGCACCGCTTCCACGACGACGACGCGTTCAGCCTGCGGCTGCAGCGCGCGCAGCTCGAGTACGTGGTCGGCTCTCGGGCCGCGTCCACCAGCCTCGCCGAGAACTACGTCGGGCTGCCCTGGGACTAGACGAAGAGCGCCGCCGCGGGAAAGCTCGCGAAGGCGCGCGCGAGCGGCAGGTGACCGTCTTCGACCGCGATGCGCTCGCCCGTGAAGAGGTTCGTGAGCACGGCGCCCTCGGCGAGCGCGCCGGCGGCGACCGCGGTGTCGCCCCACACGACTTCGCCGAGCGGCAGGCGTCCGGGCGCGCCGAGCAGCCGGGCGAACAGGCGTCCGGCGACGATCACCAGCGTGCGAGCGCCATGGCGGCGCGCGAAGGCGACGACGTGCTCGGCCTTCTCGCCGCGGGCGGCGAGCGCTTCGTAGCCGCCGTCGCGGAATAGGAGCGGCAGCTCGCGCCGCAGCTCGAGCAGTCGCCAGGTGACGAGCAGCTTGGCGCGCCCGTCGTACGGCCGCTCGGCCAGCTGCCGCGCGCCGGCGGCGAGGTCGGCGCTCTGCGCGAGCTCGCGAACCTCCTCGAGCAGGCGCCGGCGCAGCACATAGTCGATTGGCCTTCTGTTGTCGGGGTCGACCAGGCTGTAGTCGGTCAGCTCGTTGCCCTGGTACAGGTCGGGCACGCCGGGCGACCCGTACTTGACGAGCGTCATGGCGAGGCTGCTCAGCGCGCCGAACCAGGCGACCGTGTCGCACTGTGCGCGCAGGTCCTCCAGGAACGGATTCGGATGCGCATCCGCGAGCACCGCGCGCACGAAGGCGGCGAGCGCGCCCTCGTACTCCTCGTTCGGGCTGACCCAGCTCGTGTTGCGCTTGGCCTCGCGCGCCGCCTTCTGCATGTACGCCTCGATGCGCGCGCGGTACGCCTCCAGCGCCTCGCCCTCCAGTCCGCCCGCGGGATACGTACCGAGCAGCGTCTGGTAGAGCAGGTACTCGTCGATGCGCGAGGGCGCGCGCTCGCCCGCGCGCGTCTTGCGCCGCAGGCGGTTCAGCCGGCTCCAGCGCCTGAGCAGCAGGCGCCAGGCGCCGGGCATCTCCGAGATCACGTTGATACGCTGGCGCACGTCCTCGGAGCGCTTGTTGTCGTGCGTCGAGGTGGCGAGCATGGTGTGCGGCCAGCGCTGCGCTCGATCGGCGCTCGCGCCGTGGAAGGCGCTTGGCGCGAAGCCGAACATGTCCGGGTCGGAGCCCACCTCGTTCAGCGACACCAGCCGGCCGTAGCGGTAGAAGGCGGTGTCCTCCACGCCCTTGGCGGCCACCGGTGCGGTGAACTGCTGGAACCGCATGGCGAAGCGCAGCACGCGGCGCGCGAGCGCGCGGGGCGCGCCGGCCGCGGTGCGCCCGAGCAGCGCCTGGTGCACGAACGAGAAGATCGTCGTGTCGGCGGCGCGGCTGCGTCGCGTGGCGCGCGCGATCGCCCAGTCGATGTAGCGCCGGTCCTGCGGCGAGGGCTTGCCGCTGATGTAGGTCCGGTACACCGGGAGGCACGCCGCGACCTCGGCGAGCGCGCGGCGCAGGGTGTTGAAGGTGAAGTCGCGCGTGCGCCGGTCGGCGCGCGCGATGCGCAGCAACTCGGAGGCGAGCATGGTCAGCTCGGCGGCGAGCGCGCCGCGCATGATGGCGTGCTTGCCCTCGTAGGCCGTCTCCTCGAAGTCGTCCTCCTCGCCGCTGAACGCGCGCCAGATGCGGTCGATGCGCGCGCGCGCCGCGCCGTCGACGAACAGTCCGTTCACCACCGCGGCGAAGCGGTAGCCGGTGGTGCCGTGCAGCGCCCAGCTGCCGGGCACGTGCTCGTGGCGCGCGGTGATCTTCTCGGCGACCACGTAAAGCGGCCGGCCGGCGATGCTTGCGCAGCGATCCTGCAGGCGCGCGAAGTACTGCGCGGGATCGAACAGGCCGTCGGGATGGTCGATGCGCAGCCCGTCCACCTTGCCCTGCGCGACGAGCGAGAACAGGAACGCGTGCGTCGCCTCGAACACCGTCTCGTTCTCCATGCGCAGCGCCGCGAGGTCGTTGACGTCGAAAAATCGGCGGTAGTTGATCTCGTCGGCGGCCACCAGCCAGTAGGCGAGGCGGTAGGCCTGGTGCTCGAGCAGCGCGTGCAGCGCATCGCCCGGCGGCGCGTTGACGTGCTCGACCGCGGCGGCGAGCGCCTCGGCGACGTCCGGCTGCATGCGCGCCAGGCGCAGCAGGCGCTGCTTGAGCGCCTCCTTCTCGAGTTCCCGGCGCTTGGCCGCCTCGGGCTCCGCGTCGCGCGGCGGCAGGCTGGCGAGCGCCGCCGATACGGCCGCGAGCTCCTCGCGCGCGGCCTCGGTGGCCGGCGCGGCCTCGAGCGCACGCTCGGCGTGGCGCAGCACGAGCGGGTAGGTCGCCGGGTCGAGCGGAAAGCGATGCTCGTGGTAGCGCACCGAGAAGGCGCCCGCGTCGGCGTCGTAGCCGAGCGCGAGCTCGCCGGCGGCGAGCACGTTGCCGTAATGGTCGCCGAGCACCGGCACCAGCACCTTGCCCTCCAGGTCCGAGTTCACAGGGTGCCAGTCGACGTCGAAGTACTCGGCGTACGGCGAGGCCTCGCCGTTCTCCAGCATGTCCATCCACCAGGCGTTGTCAGCGCCGATGCCGACGTGGTTCGGCACAACATCGAACAGCAGGCCCATGCCCTGGGCGTGCAGCGCCGCGACGAAGCGCTCGAAGTCCTCGGGCGTGCCGAGTTCTGGATTGATCTGGTCGTGCGCGACCACGTCGTAGCCGTGCGTGCTCCCCGGGCGCGCGCGCAGGATCGGCGAGCAGTACGCGTGGCTCACGCCCAACTTGGCGAGGTAGGGCACCAGCCCGATCGCGTCGACGAACGTGAACGCCGCGCTCAGCTGCAGCCGGTAAGTGGCACGCGGCACGCGCGCTTCGGGCGGTGCGGCAGCGGCCGTCCGCGCTTCGGGGCGGGGGCGCAGCGCGGCGAGCCGCGCTGCGAGCGCCGCCGCGCGCGGCTCCTCCGGCACGCGCTCGAGAGCGAGCGGCAGCTTGCGCCGCCAGTTCGGATGCTCATCGGTCGTGCCAGGCAGGTTGGCCTGCTCCTCGACGCCGAGCAGGTCCTCGAGCTGCACCATCATGACGCGCGCCGGCGCGCCGGCGACGTAGGCATGCACGGCTTCGGCGAGACCGTGCTCCAGGTCGGCCGGCAGCAGCCCCGAGCGCTCGAGCGCGCGCGCCAGGCGCGTCCGGTCTTCGGCGCGTGCGGCACGCTGCGCGGCGTAAGTACCCTCGTCGGGGTACAGCTTGAGCCGGTGGCGCAGCGCGAGGTCCTCGCCCTTCCACCAGCCGGCGAGCGTCGGCAGGTCGTGCGTGCTCACCGCGACGAGCGCGTCGGCGGGGAAGTCGACCGGCGTCTTGAACTCGCCCGCCCCGTCGCGCTCGAACCACAGCAGCCGATACGACAGCACCCCGGTGCGCGCGAGCGCCGCGCGCACCTGGTCCGGCACCGTGCCGAGGTCCTCGCCGATTACCAGGCAGCGGTTGCGGTGGCTCTCGAGAGCGAGGATCGCGAGCAGCTCCTCGAAGGCGTAGTGCACGTAGGCGCCATCGGCGGGCTCGCCTCCGGGCGGGATCCAGAACAGGCGCATCAATCCCATCACGTGGTCGATGCGCAGCGCGCCGGCGTGGCTCATCGCCTCGCGCAGTGCGCTCCTGTACAGCTCGTAGCCGGTGGCGCGCAGTCGGTCGGGCCTGAGCGGCGGCAGGCCCCAGTCCTGGCCGCGCAGGTTGAAGTCGTCGGGCGGCGCTCCGACGCTCGCGCCGAGCGCGTAGCAGTCGCGGTGCGCCCAAGCATCCGAGCCGGCGCGGTCGACCGACACCGCGAGGTCGAGGTAAAGGCCCAACGCGAGGCCCAGCTCGGCGCAGCGCCAGGCGACGCGCGAGAGCTGGATCTCGGCCTGCCACTGCAGATACTCGAAGTATTCGACGCGCCCGGCGTGCGCGAGCGCGAAGCGCGCGACCGCGTCGCCGGCGGGATCGTGGTACGCCTCCGGCCACCTCTGCCAGCCCCACACGGAGGCATCGGCGCGGTGGAAGTGCTCCTGCAGCGCGTCGTAGAGCGCGTGGCGCTGCAGGATCTCGCCGCCGCGCGCGCGGAACTCGCGGAAAGCGCGCGCGCGCGCGTCGCTCCGGGCGAGGTGCGCGCGCCGGAAGTGCGCATAGGCGATTTCGAGCGCTTCGAACTTCGCCGCTGCGACGCCGGGGTAGTCGACCAGCTCGGCGGCGCGCAGCTCCGCGAGGCGCGCCTGGAACTCGGGCGAGCCGATCAGGCGCTGCGCCTCCTCGGACTCGGCGCAATCCTCGATCGCCTCGACGTCGAGGTAGAGCACGTTGAGCAGCAGGCGCGACGACGGGCTGTACGGGCTCGCGTGCGCCGGGTTGTGCGGGTAGAGCGCGTGCAGCGGGTTCAGGCCGAAGATGCCGGCGCCGCGCGGGGCCCACTGCTCCACGAGCGCCGCCAGGTCCGAAAGATCGCCCATGCCCCAGTTGCGCTCCGAGCGCAGCGCGTAGAGCTGCAGCGCGAGACCCCACACCCGGCCGCCATCGTCGAGCGCCGCCGGCCGCCAGCAGCGCTCGGGGGCGGCGACCACCAGCGTCTCGCCCAGGCCCTCGACCGACAGCCGGTGATAGCCCATCGGCAGCGCCACGCCGATCTCGAGCGCCCCGTCGACGACGCGGCCTGTGCCCTCGCGCAGGCCGCCCTCCTCGAGTGCGATCTCCCAGGCGAGCGGTGCGTCAAGCGCGTGGCGCACGCCGATCCGCCAGGGGGCGTCGCCGGCGCGCAGCGCGAGCACCGGCGGCAGGGGGCCGTCCTCGGGCGCGTCGCCGAATTCGGCGGCGAGCGCCGCGAGGCTCGCCTCCGGCACCGCGTGATGCCGGCCCCAGATGTCGTGCCAGCCCGTGGCGATGCCGAGGCGCGCGCAGCGCCGCTCGAGCTCGTCGCGCGCGTCGCTCACGCGGCCGGCTCCAGCGCGACGCACACCGCGTCGCTGCGGTAGATCGGCTCGCCAGGAGGCGCGCTCACGCCGCCCTCGAGGCGCAGGTGCATGTGCCAGCGTGTCCCGTCACCGAGCGGCCAGGTGACTCGCAGGGCGTCGTGACTCGCCTCGAATGTGCCACTCCTGGCTCCCGCCAGCCGCGGCACCAGGCGCTCGTTCCTGAGCGAAAGCAGATGACGAACGAGCGCCGCGCGCTCGGAATCGCCGGCCTTCCGGTCGAGCTTGGAGGCGAGGAAGCTCTCCCGGTCGTTCGGGTCGGGGATCTCCCCGGTGAAGGCGGCGAAGCGCTCGAACTCGGCGCGCCGGCCGCGCGTCACCGCGGCGGCGAGCTCGGGGCCGAAGTCGCAGAAGAACCGGAACGGCGTGCGCGCGCCGTACTCCTCGCCCATGAACAGCATCGGCACCTGCGGCGCGAGCAGCACGCAGGCGGTGAGCGCGCCGACGGCGTGCGGCTCGGCGAGCGCATCGAGCCGCTCGCCGAGGGCGCGGTTGCCGACCTGGTCGTGCGTCTGCAGGAACGATACGAAAGCCGTCGGCGGCAGATGCGCGCTCGGCTCGCCGCGCGGGGCGCCGCCGCGAAAGCGCGAAGGCTCGCCCTGGTACACGAAGCCCTCGGCGAGCGCGCGCCCGAGGCGCTCGAGCGGGCGCTCGGCGTAGTCGGCGTAGTAGCCGTCCTGCTCGCCCGTGAGCAGCACGTGCGCGGCGTGGTGCAGGTCGTCGTTCCATTGCGCGCTCGCGCAGCGTCCGAGGTAGTGCGCTTCGTTGCGGTCGTTCTCCAGCACCAGATGCACGCGCCGCTCGCGGCCGGGACCGGCGGCGAGCGCGCGCCCGATCTCGCACACGATGTGCTCGGGCGAGTCGTCGCGGATCGCGTGCACCGCGTCCAGGCGCAGGCCGTCGAAGCCGTACTCCTCGACCCAGTAGAGCGCGTTGTGCACGAAGAAGTCGCGCACGGTGCGCCGGCCGAAGTCGATCGCCGCGCCCCACGGCGTGTGGCGCGAGGCGTCGAAGAATTGCGGGCACAGGGCGTGGAGGTAGTTTCCCTCGGGGCCGAAGTGGTTGTAAACGACGTCGAGCAGCACCATCAGTCCGCTTCCGTGCGCCGCGTCGACGAGCGCCTTCAACTCCACGGGCGCGCCGTAGGAGGCGTCGGGCGCGAACGGCAGCACGCCGTCGTAGCCCCAGTTGCGCGCGCCGGGGAAGTCGGCCACCGGCATGAGCTCGAGCGCGGTGACCCCGAGCGCGGCGAGCTCGGGCAGGCGCGCGCGCGCCGCGGCGAACGTGCCTTCGGGAGTGAATGTGCCGACGTGCAGCTCGTAGAGCACCGCCTCGTGCCACGGCCGGCCGCGCCAGGCGGCCTCCTGCCAGACATAGGCGAGGGGGTCGACCACCTCGCTCGCCGCGTGCACGTCTGCGGGGTTGGCGCGCGAGGCCGGATCGGGCACGGCCAACCCGTTCTCGAGCAGGTAACGGTAGCGCGCGCCGGCCCGTGCATCGGGGAGCAGCAGTTCGTGCCAGCCGTCCTCCAGCGGATTCATTGCGTGACGCGAACCGTCGACTTCCACGGCGATCCGGTCTTGCGCCGGTGCCCACAGGCGGAACCGCACGCCGCCCGCGCCGAGCTCGGCGCCGAAGGGCATGGCGTGCGCGCGTCTCACGTCGCGGAGGCAGTCGGCCGCGTGAGCAGCGCGAGCGAGCGCGCGCGCAGGGGATAGCGCTCGCCCGGCGCAATGTGCCGGCGCGCATTCGGCGCGGCGGGCTCGAGCGCGGTGTCGAGCAGCGCGCGCCAAGGCTCGCCGGCCGCCGCGGGCAGCACGAACGCCGCGTCCTCGTGGTGCGGGTTGAACAGCATCAGGAAATCGTCGTCGGCGAGCCGCCGGCCGCGGCGGTCGACGTCGTCGAGCCCGCTGCCGGCGAGGTACACCCCGAGGCAGCGCGCGAACTCGCGTTCCCATTCCTCCTGGCTCATTTCGCGGCCGTCGGGCTTGAGCCACAGGATGTCCTTCGCGTCGCCGCCGTGCAGCGGCCGGCCCTGGAAGAAGTCGCGCCGCCTGAACGCCGGATGCGCGCGCCGCAGCGCCACGAGCCGTCGCACGAAGTTGAGCAGCGCGGACTTGGCGACGCTCGGCGTCCAGTCGAGCCAGGACAGCTCGTTGTCCTGGCAGTAGGCGTTGTTGTTGCCCTGCTGCGTGCGCCCGAGCTCGTCGCCGGCGACCAGCATCGGCACGCCCTGCGA
>JBLMWT010000313.1:0-9006 GCA_050257375.1 Sphingomonadaceae bacterium | reverse complement strand
GCAGCGGCCCGAGCACGTAGATGCTGGCGCGCATGGTCTTCACCAGCTCGTAGGGCGCCTCGACCGATCTGACCGCGTGGGTGTCGATCGTGAGCAGGTTGCCGTCGAACGTCACCTTCGCTCCGAGCTGCTCGAGAACGCGGGCGAAGGTCTGCGTGTCGCGCAGTCGCGGCACATTGCGCAGCCGGTGCACGCCCGGCGCAAGCAACGTTGCCGCCATGATCGGCAGGGCCGCGTTCTTCGCACCCGAGATGGCGACCTCGCCCTCGAGCGGCACGCCTCCGTGGATGCGCAGCTTATCCACCGGTGCGCCACTCCGCAGGGGTGAGCGTGCGCATCGACAGCGCGTGGATCTCCTCGCGCATGCGCTCGCCGAGCGCGGCGTACACGAGCTGGTGGCGCTGCACGCGGCTTCGCCCCTCGAACTCGCCCGACACGACGAGCGCCGTGAAATGCTGGCCGTCGCCCTCCACCTCGAGGTGATCGCACGCGAGCCCGGTGGCGATCCCCTGCCTGACGCTTTCAGCCGTCACCATTCATCTATCCCCGCATCTTGTAGCCGTTCCTGAGCAGCGCAAGCGTTCCCGCCGTCACCAGCGCGAAGCTTAACCCGACGACGGCCAGGCTGACCGCCGGCGAGATGTCCGAGGTGCCGAAGAAGCCGTAGCGAAAGCCGTCGATCATGTAGAAGAAGGGGTTCGCGTGCGACAGCCTCTGCCAGAACGGCGGCAGGGAGTGAATCGAATAGAACACGCCCGAGAGGAACGTGAGCGGCACGATGACGAAGTTCTGGAAGCCGGCGAGCTGGTCGAAGCGCTCGGCCCAGATGCCGGCGACGAGGCCGAGCGCACCGAGCAGCGCGCCGCCGAGCAGCGCGAAAGCGAGCGCCCAGAGCGGGGCGGCGAGGCGCAGCTCGACGAAGCAGACCGCCACCAGCAACACGCCCGCCGCCACCACCAGCGCGCGCGCCATCGAGGCGAGCACGTAGGCGAGGAAGAACTCGAGGTACGAGATCGGCGCGAGCAGGATGAACACCATGTTGCCGGTGATCTTGGACTGGATCACGCTCGAGGAGCTGTTGGCGAAGGCGTTCTGCAGCAGGCTCATCATCACGAGCCCCGGAACGAGGAAGGCGGTGTAGCGCACGTCCTCGTACACGCGCACCCGATCCTCGAGAGCGTGCGCGAAGATGAGCAGGTAGAGGAGCGCCGTCAGCACCGGCGCGGCGACCGTCTGGAAGCTCACCTTCCAGAAGCGCAGCAGCTCTTTCTTGAGCAGCGCAGCGAAGCCGGACATCAGTGCCGGCCCATGACACGCACGAACACCTCCTCCAGGTCGGGCTGCTCGAGCTCGAACTCCTTGATCGCCACGCCCTCCTGGCGCAGCTGAGCAAGGACGCTCTCGAGCTCGCCGTAACCCTCCAGGCGCAGGGTCACGCGCGCGCCGTCGCGCGCCAGCACGCGCCCGGCGAAGGCCTCGGGCAGCTCGCCGCGCTCCAGGCCGAGGCGCAGGTACAGTCCCGAGAAGGTGGCGAGCAGGTTGCGCGTCGTGTCGAGCGCCACCACGCGCCCGGCCTTGAGCATCGCGATGCGCGTGCACAGCGACTCGGCCTCCTCGAGGTAATGCGTGGTGAGCACAACGGTATGGCCGTCGCGATTGAGGCGCCGCACGAACTGCCAAAGGCCCTGGCGCAGCTCGACGTCCACCCCGGCGGTCGGCTCGTCGAGCACGATGACCGGCGGCTTGTGAACCAGCGCCTGAGCCACCAGCACGCGCCGCTTCATGCCGCCGGAGAGCGCGCGCATGTTCACGTCCGCTTTCGCTTCCAGGTCGAGGTGGTGCAGGACCTCGTCGATCCACGGGTCTGCGGTACGCACGCCGAAGTAGCCGGCCTGGAAGCGCAGCGTCTCGCGCACCGTGAAGAACGGGTCGAACACCAGCTCCTGCGGCACCACGCCGAGCATGCGACGCGCGCGACGGTAGTCCGCCGCGACGTCCGCGCCGAGCACCGACACCGAGCCGGCATCGGGGCGCACCAGGCCCGCCACCACGCTGATGAGGGTCGTCTTGCCCGCCCCGTTCGGCCCGAGAAGTCCGAAGAACTCGCCCTGCGCAATCGACAGGCTCACCCCGGCGAGCGCACGCAGCGCGCCGTAGCGCTTCTCGACGCCGCGGATCTCGATCGCCGGAATCAGTGCCGTGCGCCCGGCCCGGCGAGCAAGCCGTCCACGCCGTACAGGCGGGCGATCGTGACCAGCCCCTCGGGCAGGCGCTCGAAGCCGACTTCGCCCCCCGCGCGCCGCGCCTCGCGCATCCACGCGAGCATGGCGGCGAGCAGCGACGAGTCGATATCGGTCACCTCGCCCAGGTCGACCGTGCGTGCCCCGGCGCGCAGCTCGCGCACCCCATCGGCGAGCACCTGGCCGACGTTGGCGAGCGTCACCGGTCCGCTTACCACCAGCCGCGCGCCGTCGCGCCGCATCACTTCTTGCCCGCGATCGGTGCGTGCTCGAGCGACTTGTTCTTCGCTTCGAGGGACTTGAGCAAGCCGTCGACGCCGCCCCTGCGCACTTCCGAGTCGAACTCGGTGCGGTAGTTCGCGACCAGGCTGACGCCGGCCACGTACACGTTGTAGCACTTCCAGCCGTTCGGGGTGTTTTCCATGTCGTAGTCGATCGCCACCGGCTCGCGGCCGGACTGGATCACGCGCACGTTGACCGTGACATCGGTCGCGTTCGGCTCCGCCCGCAGCGGTCGGAACTCGAATTTCTGGTCCTGGTAACTGGAGATCGCGCTCGAGTAGGTGCGCACCAGCAGCGTCTTGAACTCGACGACCAGGCGCTTCTTCTGCTCGGGCGTGGCCTGCCGCCAGTTGCGTCCCATCGCGATGCGCGTCATCGCCTCGAAGTCGAAGTGCGGCAGCACCTTTTCCTCGACCAGCGCGATGATCTTCTTGTGATCGCCGGCCTGGATGTCGCGGTCTTGCTTGACGATGTCGAGCACCTCGAGCGTGACCTGCTTGACCAGGGCATCGGGCGCCACATCCGCCGCGAAGCCGGTCACCGGTGCCGCGAACAACGCGCACACCACGAATAGCGAGAAGCGTTTGATTGCGTGCCACATGTCTCACTCCTCCGGCGGCCGCTCGCGCGGCGGATGTCCGTCGTAGATGAGGCTCCTGCGACGCTGCAGGTAGAAATCCCGCCGGAACGAGTACTGGTCGAGCGCCGCCTGCTCGACGATCGTGCTCGCCTCCAGCAACTCCGAGCGCTCGCTCACGACGCGCAGCCCGGCCAGCGAGTTGCGCACCGCCACGTTGCGGTAGCCGAGGAGCGGCGATGCGTACAGGTCGAAGCCGAGACCGATGCCGTCGCGCACGTCGCTCGGGCCGAAGAACGGCAGCACCAGGTACGGGCCGCTGTTCATGCCCCATACGCCGAAGGTCTGGCCGAAGTCCTCGTTGTGCTTCTCGAATCCCATCTCGCTCGCCACGTCGTTGATGCCACCGAGCCCGATCGTGGTGTTCCACAACACGCGCGACCAGTCGCTCAGGCCCTCGCCGGGCTTGCCTTGCAGCATGTTGTTGACGCCGATGAAGACGTCGGAAATGTTGGAAAAGAAATTGCGCACCATCCCGCGCAGCGGACTCGGCAGCACGTCGTGGTAAGCGGTCGCCACCGGCTTGAGCACGGCGTCGTCCAGGCCCTGGTTGAACGCGAATACCTTGCGATTGAAGCTCTCGTAGGGATCGCGCGGATCCGGGTTCTGCACCGTGGCGCAACCCGTCGCAAGCAGGAAGCCGAACGCGATCGCAAGCGACCTCATTTCTTGTTGTTCCCGCCTTCCGCCGCCTTGTTGAACAGGAATTGGCCGATCAGGTTTTCCAGCACCACCGCCGATTGCGTCAGCCGCAAGCGGTCGCCATTCGCGAGCATCTTGCTGTCGCCGCCGGCCTCGAGACCGATGTATTGCTCGCCTAGCAGGCCCGAGGTGAGGATCTTCGCCACGGTATCGCGCGGAAATTTGTACTGCGAGTCGAGGCTCATGGTGACGATCGCCTCGTAAGTTTGGTCGTCGAAGCGGATGTCACTCACCCGTCCAACGACCACCCCTGCGCTCTTGATCGGCGCACGCACCTTGAGGCCGCCGATGTTAGCAAAATTGGCCGTGACGTCGTAGACGTCGTTGGTCGTGAACGACGCGAGATTACCCACTTTCAGCGCGAGGAAAAGCAGCGCGCCGAGCCCCGCCGCGACGAATAATCCGACCCAGAGATCGATCGTGGAGCGGTTCATCTTGCGTTACCTCCGGTGAACATGAGCGCGGTCAGTATGAAATCGAGCGCCAGGATCGCGAGCGACGAGGTGACCACCGTGCGCGTGGTCGCGCCCGAGACGCCTTCGGCCGTCGGCGGAGCATCGTAGCCTTCGAACACCGCGATCCACGACACCGCGATGCCGAACACGAAGCTCTTGATCACGCCGTTCAGGATGTCCTCGCGCACATCGACCGCGGCCTGCATCTGCGACCAGAAGGCGCCTTCGTCGACGCCGATCAGTCGAACGCCGATCAGATAGCCGCCGAAGATTCCCATCGCCGAAAACAGTGCCGCGAGCAGCGGCATGGAGATGACGCCGCCCCAGAAACGCGGCGCAACGACGCGCGCGATCGGGTCGACGGCCATCATTTCCATGGCCGAGATCTGCTCGGTCGCTTTCATCAGGCCGATTTCGGCGGTGATGGCCGATCCCGCGCGGCTCGCGAACAGCAGCCCTGCCACGACCGGGCCGAGCTCGCGCACCAGCGAGAGCGCCACCAGCACGCCGAGCGCCTCGGACGAGCCGTAGCGCTCTAGGGTGTTGTAGCCCTGCAGCCCGAGCACCATGCCGACGAACAGGCCCGAGACGAGGATGATGACCAGCGACAGCACCCCGGAAAAGTAGATCTCGCGAATGGTCAGCGGAAAGCGCCGCAGCGCGGTGCCCGAGTGCAGCACCATGTAGCCGAAGAAGCGGCTCGCGAAGCCGAGTCGCCAGACGCGCGTCGTCACCCAGCGCCCGAGGCGCTCGAAGAACGCACGCAGCGCGCCGCCCGCCATGTCAGCGCGCCGCCAGCTCGAGGTCGGCGTCATAGTCAGGCGCCGGATAGTTGAACGGCACCGGACCGTCCGGCTTGCCGTGCACGAACTGATCGACGAACGGCTCGCGAGAGTCACGCACGGACTGTGGATCGCCCTCGGAGACGACGCGGCCGTCGGCCATGAAATACAGGTGATCGACCAGGTCGAGACATTCCTGCACGTCGTGGCTGACGATGATCGACGTCGCTCCGAGAGAATCGTTCAGCTCGCGAATCAGGCGCGCGATGGCCCCGAGCGAGATGGGATCGAGCCCGGTGAACGGTTCGTCGTAGAGCATGAGCTGCGGGTCGAGCGCGATGGCGCGAGCTAGCGCGACGCGCCGCGCCATGCCGCCGGAGAGCTCGGAGGGCATGAGCTGCGCCGCACCGCGCAGCCCGACGGCCTGTAGCTTCATCATGACCAGATCGTGGATCAGCTCTTCGGGCAGTTCCGTATGCTCGCGCATCTGGAACGCCACGTTGTCGTACACCGACATGTCGGTGAACAGCGCACCGAACTGGAACAGCATGCCCATCCTGCGGCGCATCGCGTACAGCCCGTCGCGATCGAGATCGCTCGTCAGCCTTTCGAACACACGTGCGCTGCCGCGCGAGGGAATGAGCGCCCCGCCGATGATACGCAGGAGCGTTGTCTTGCCGCATCCCGACTGGCCCATGATGCCGACCACCCGGCCGCGCGGAATGGAAATGCTGACGTCGCGCAGCACCGGTCGCGCGGAATCGTAGCCGAACCATGCGTTTTCCACTGCGACAATGCTCGTTTCGGACAAGGGGACAGGCGCCGCGGAAAAAAGCCGAATTCTACCCGCATGTGCACATGTCTATATGATGGCGGCATGCTCGCCCGCGAAACCTCTGCCGTGCTGCGTGTCACGCAGCTCAAGAAGCGTTACGGGAATCGGCAAGTCCTAGCAGGCGTCGATCTCGAGCTCGCGGCCGGCGAGTCACTCGGACTTCTCGGACTGAACGGCGCGGGCAAGACCACCCTCATCAAGTGCCTGCTCGACCTGTGCGACCACGGCTCCGGCGCGATCGAGCTGTTCGGCCTCGGCAACGATCAGCCGCGCGCGCGGCAGCGGCTGGCCTACGTTCCGGAGCGCTTCATGCCGCCGCATTACCTGCGCTGCCGGGAGTTCCTCGAGCTGATGCTCTCGCTCTCGGGCAATCACTACGAGCGCGAGCGCGCGCGTCTCGCCCTGGCCGAGCTCGAGCTGGATGCGGAGGTGCTCGAGCGCCCGGTGCGCCAGCTGTCCAAGGGAATGACTCAAAAGCTCGGGCTCGCCGCCTGCTTCCTGCTGGAGCGCGACCTGTACGTACTCGACGAGCCCATGAGTGGCCTTGACCCCGCCAGCCGGGTCGCGGTCAAATCGGTGCTGCAACGCCTCAACAGGGAGGGCCGGGCACTGCTCATCACCTCGCATGTGCTCACGGACGTGGAAGAGCTGTGCTCGTCAGTGGCGGTGCTCGATCGAGGGCTGATCAGATTCCGCGGCTCGCCGGCTGCGCTGTGCGAGCGCTACGACGAACCGCAGCTCGAGCGGGCATTTCTGAGGTGCATACGCGGTCATGGCGAGCGACCTGCAGAACGCGCGTGAGGGCAAGCCCTCCCTGCTGATCGTCGACGACGATGCGCTGATCACCGATTCGCTGGCATACGCGCTCGGCACCGATTTCGAGGTCTACGCCAGCGATGGGCGTCAGCCGACGATCGAGTTGCTGCGCCAACTGCCGCACGCGCCCCAGCTGGCGCTCGTCGACCTCGGTCTGCCGCCGACGCCGCACGCGCCCGACGAAGGCTTCAAGCTGATCGGCGACCTGCTTGCGCACTCGCGCAGCATGAAGATCTTCGTGCTCTCCGGCCAGAACGACGCGGCCAACGCCCGCCATGCGCGCACGCTTGGAGCGATTGAATTCATCGCGAAACCCTGCGACCCCGCGACGCTCAAGCGCACTTTGTTGCGCGCCCTCGAGGTGCACACCGCGGAGATCGTCGCGCCGGCGGAGGACGCCGCGGTCTTGGTCGGCGAGAGCCCGGCTCTCGCGAAGCTGAAGAGCCAGATCGCGCAGTTCGCCGACTCGCCATTCCCGGTGCTGATCGAGGGCGAGTCGGGCAGCGGCAAGGACCTGGTGGCCCAGAACCTGCATCGTCGCTCGGTGCGAGCGACGAGGCCCTATCTCGCTCTCAACTGCGCGGCGATATCGCCAACGCTGGTCGAGCCGACGCTGTTCGGCTACGCGAAGGGTGCGTTCACGGGCGCCACGGCGAACAAGTCCGGCTACTTCGAGGATGCGCAGGACGGCACGCTGTTTCTCGACGAAGTGGGCGAGCTGCCGCTCGAGATGCAAGCCAAGCTCCTGCGCGTGCTCGAGAACGGCGAGTTCCAGCGCGTCGGGGAGACCCAGCGGCGCATCTCGCACGCACGCGTCGTCGCTGCGACCAACCGCGACCTGCGCCAGGAGGTCAAGAGCGGAACCTTCCGCGCCGACCTGTATCACCGCTTGTCGGTGCTCACCTTGTCGGTGCCGGCGCTTCGCGAGCTCGGCCAGGACAAGCTCCTGCTGCTCGATCGGTTCCGGCGCCTCTATGCGCAGATGTCCGGAACTCAGCCGTTTTCGCTCGACGCGGAGGCCGAGCGCCGCTGGCTCGGCTACCCGTTCCCGGGGAACGTGCGCGAACTGCGCAACATTGTCATTCGGCTGACGACCAAGCACGCCGGCCAGCGCCTGTCGGTGGCGGAACTCGAGCAGGAGTTCGACCTCGAGGCACACACGCCCGGCCCAGGGCGCACGGCCGAAGGCGCCGACCTCGTCGAGCAGGCGCGGCGGCACCTGGAGCACGCGCGCAACTTCAGCCTGGACGAAACGCTTAAGATCTGGGAGCGCGGCTACATCGAGGCCGCGCTGAAGCTGACCGGAGGCAACGTCAGCCAAGCGGCCAGGTTACTGGGCGTAAACCGCACGACGCTCTACAGCCGCATGTCCAGCGAAGCCGGCGAGGTCCAGGGCATCTCGGACGCCGTGCCGCCGCGGCAAGGAACGAGGTAGCGCGCCGCCGTCTATGTACCTGGAACACTTCGGACTCGACGAACCGCCGTTCCGCATCACGCCGCACACCGACTTTTTCTTCGACGGCGCCGATCGCGGCGCCACGCTAGAAGCGCTCGTCTACTCGATTCTGCACGACGAAGGCATCGTCAAGGTGAGCGGCGAGGTCGGCAGCGGAAAGACGATGCTGTGCCGGGTGCTGATGGAACGCCTGCCCGAGCAGGTGGACACCATCTACATCAGTACGCCGTCGCTGGGGCGCGACGAGATACTGTACGCGATCGCCGACGAGCTCGATTTACGCTTCACGGAAAGCCGCGTCTCGGTCGCATTGCGCGAGCTGCAGGAGCACCTGATCGGCCGGTACGCAGCGGGCCGTCGCGTCGTGGTCCTGATAGACGAGGCGCACGCCATGCCGGAGGAGACGCTCGAGCAGGTGCGGCTTCTGTCCAATCTCGAGTCCAGTCGCCACAAGCTCCTGCAGATCGTGCTGTTCGGGCAGCCGGAGCTGGACGAGGCGCTCGCCAAGCCGTCGCTGCGGCAGCTCAAGGACCGAATCACGCAGAACTTCCGCATGCGCCCGCTGACCGACGACGAGGTCGCCAAGTACCTTGCCTTTCGCATGCGCGCTGCCGGCTATCGCGGACCCGACGTGTTCACGAGGCAGGCCGTCTCGCGCATCGCGCGCGCCTCCGAGGGCCTTACGCGGCGTATCAACATCCTCGCGGACAAGTCGCTGCTCTCCGCGTTTACCGTCGACACCCACGCGGTGACGGACCGACACGCGCGCGCAGCGATCGCCGATTCCGATTTCACGCCCCT
>JBLMWT010000312.1:0-4044 GCA_050257375.1 Sphingomonadaceae bacterium | reverse complement strand
GCAGCAGCACGCCGGGCGCACGCTCCGCGCGCCAGCTGTCGATCGCCCGGGCGATGCGGTCGCGGTACAGGCCGGCGATCACGTCGCGCCGCTGCACGCCTTCGAGCGCGGCGTCGGCGTCGAACACGCCCATGATCAGCGTGTCTCCGGCCATGATGCTCGCGTAGGCGTCGCCTTCGACGACCTTTAGCGAATCGACGGGGATCGAGCGCTTGCGCGCCACCTGCACGATGCGCTCCGCGATCACTGCGGCGCGCTCGTCGGCGGGGTTCGAGGAAATACCGCGCACCGTGAACAGCGTGCGGCCGTCGACCTTGACCGCAGCGGTGGCGATTGTCGGCGCCGGCGCAGTCGGCTCGGCGGCGCCGGCCGCGAGCGCCAGCGGGAGGAGCAGCAGGGCGAGAAGCGCTTTCATGTCGCCGCCGAGGATGCCGCATGGGTGAGGAAGGACTTTAATCTGGGTCAAACCGCGTGTCTGCGCGAACGCTACCCTAGGATCATGTTCCAGATCCGCATCCATGGGCGGGGCGGGCAGGGGGTGGTGACCGCCGCCGAGATGCTGTCGCTCGCGGCGTTCCGCGAGGGGCGCTGGGCGCAGGCCTTCCCGAGCTTCGGCTCGGAGCGCACCGGCGCCCCGGTGGTCGCCTACTGCCGCCTCGACGAGCGCGAGATCCGCCTGCGCGAGCCGGTGCTGCAGCCCGACGCGCTCGTCATCCAGGATCCGACCCTCTTGCACCAGGTGGACGTGTTCGGCGGCCTCGCGCCCGACGGCTACATCCTGATCAACACCGTGCGCAGCTTCGACGCGCTGGGCATGGGCGATTTCGTCAAGGACTTCCGCGCGGCGCATCTGTGCACCGTGCCGGCCACGGAGATCGCGCTGAGGCACATCGGCCGTCCGGTGCCGAACGCCGCGCTGCTCGGCGGCTTCGCAGCGCTCACGGGGCGCATCTCGCTCGAGTCGGTCGAGGCGGCGATCCGGGAGAAGTTTCCCGGGAAGCTGGCCGCGGGCAACGTCGCCGCCGCCGCGGAAGCGCACGCGCACGTCAAGGAGGCGCTGCATGCTGAAGCAGGTTGAAGGCTCGCGCGCGGTCGCGGAGGCGGTGGCGCTCTGCCGCCCCGAGGTGATCTGCGCCTATCCGATCTCGCCGCAGACGCACATCGTCGAGGCGCTCGGCGAAAGGGTGAAGGCCGGAGCGCTCACGCCCTGCGAGTTCATCAACGTCGAGTCGGAGTTCGCCGCGATGTCGGTGGCGATCGGCGCCTCGGCGGCCGGCGCGCGCGCCTACACCGCGACCGCATCGCAGGGCCTGCTGTTCATGGCCGAGGCCGTGTTCAACGCCGCGGGACTCGGTCTGCCGATCGTGATGACGGTCGCTAATCGCGCGATCGGCGCGCCGATCAATATCTGGAACGACCACACCGACGCAATGAGCCAGCGCGACTGCGGCTGGATCCAGCTGTTCGCCGAGAACAACCAGGAGGCGCTCGACCTGCATTTCCAGGCTTTTCGGCTGGGCGAGGAGCTTTCGCTGCCGGTGATGGTGTGCATGGACGGGTTCATCCTGACGCACGCCTACGAGCGCGTGGACGTGCCCACGCAGGAGCAAGTCGACGCCTACCTGCCGCGCTACGCTCCGCGTCAGGTGCTCGACCCCGCGGAGCCTGTGTCGATCGGCGCCATGGTCGGGCCCGAGGCGTTCATGGAGGTGCGCTACCTCGCGCACGCCAAGCAAATGCAGGCGCTCGAGCTGATCCCGGCCTACGCCGAGGAGTTCCGCCGAGTGTTCGGGCGTGACACCGGTGGCCTGATGCACGCCTATCGCACGGAGGACGCCGACACCGTGGTGGTGGCGCTCGGCTCGGTGCTCGGCACGGTCAAGGACACGATCGACGAGATGCGCGACGCGGGCGCGAAGATCGGCGTGGTCGGCATCACCTGCTTCCGTCCGTGGCCGATGGCTGCGGTGCAGGGCGCGCTCGCGCGCGCGAGCCGCGTGGTGGTGCTGGAGAAGAGTCTCGCCGTCGGCATCGGCGGCATCGTCTCGACCAACGTGCGCACCGCGCTCGCGGGCCGCACGGTGCCCGTGCATACCGTGATCGCGGGGCTGGGCGGGCGCGCGATCACGCGCGCCGCGCTGCGCCAGGCCTTCGGCGCGGCGCTCGCGGGGCGGCTCGAGCCGCTGTCCTTCCTCGACCTCGACCGCCCCCTGGTCGAGCGGGCGCTGGCGCGCGAGCGCGAAGCGCGCAGGAGCGGCCCCTTGGCCGAATCGATCCTGCGCGACCTCGGCGTGGTCGCGGCGCGGCCTGTATAGGAGGGCGGCGATGCAGCCGATCAAGTTCTACCAGACCGGGACCTTCACCGTCGGCAACCGCCTGCTCGCGCCGGACGAGCGCAGCGTGCAATCGAGCACGCGGCGCACCAACTCGCTCAACTCGGGGCACCGCGCCTGCCAGGGCTGCGGCGAGGCGCTCGGCGCGCGCTACGCGATCGACGCGGCCATGGACGCGACGAACCGTCAGCTGATCGCAGCCAATGCGACGGGGTGCCTCGAGGTGTTCTCGACGCCCTACCCGGAGACCTCGTGGCAAATCCCGTGGATCCACTCGCTGTTCGGCAACACCGCGGCCGTGGCCACCGGCATCGCCGCGGCGCTCAAGGTGAAGAGGCGCGACGACGTGCGCGTGGTCGCGCAGGGCGGCGACGGCGGCACTACCGACATCGGTTTCGGCTGCCTGTCGGGCATGTTCGAGCGCAACGACGACGTGCTCTACATCTGCTACGACAACGAGGCGTACATGAACACGGGCGTGCAGAGGTCTTCCGCCACGCCGCCCGCGGCGCGCACCGCGACCACCGCCGCCGCGGGCGACGAGCCGGGCAACCGCTTCGGCCAGGGCAAGTTCCTGCCAGAGATCGCCATGGCGCACCGCATCCCGTACGTCGCCACCGCGACGGTGGCCGAGCTGCGCGACCTGGAGCACAAGGTGCGCCGCGCGATGCAGTTCCGCGGGGCGCGCTACATCCATATCTTCGTGCCGTGCCCGCTCGGCTGGGGCCACGCCTCCGAGGCGACCATCCAGGTCGCGCGGCTGGCCAAGGAGACGGGCCTGTTCCCGGTGTTCGAGGCGCTCGACGGCGAGCTGCGCGAGGTGTCCAGGATCCGCAGGCGGCGCCCGGTGGAAGACTACCTGCGGCCGCAGAAGCGCTTCGCGCACCTGTTCGGCCCCGAGCCGCGCAGCGACGTGATCGCTGCGCTGCAGCGCCTCGCCGACCGCAACATCGCGAGGTACGGCCTCGATGCGTAAGCCCTTCGCCATCACGCTCGATCCCGGCTCGAGCCTCGCCAATCACACCGGCAGCTGGCGCACGCTGCGCCCCGAGTACGTCGACCGGCTGCCGCCGTGCAACCACGCCTGCCCGGCGGGCGAGAACATCCAGGGCTGGCTCTATCATGCCGAGTCCGGCGATTACGAGCGCGCCTGGCGGCTCCTGGTCGAGGAGAACCCGCTGCCGGCGGTGATGGGGCGCGTGTGCTACCACCCCTGCGAGAGCTCGTGCAACCGCGGTCGCCTCGATGCCGCGGTCGGCATCAACTCGGTCGAGCGCTTTCTCGGCGACTACGCGATCGAGCGCGACCTGAAGTTCGACCCCCCGGCGGCGCGCTCGGGCAAGCGCGTGCTGGTGGTGGGCGCGGGGCCTTCGGGACTGTCGGCCGCCTATCATCTCGCGCGCCTCGGCCACGCAGTGTCGATCCACGAGGCCGGGCCGGTCGCCGGCGGCATGATGCGCTTCGGCATCCCCAAGTACCGGCTGCCGCGCGAAGTGCTGGAGGCCGAGGTGCAGAGGATCCTCGCGCTCGGCGTCGAGCTGAAGCTGAACGCCAAGGTCGACCACATCCTCGACACGATGCGGGCCGGCGGCTTCGACGCCGCCTTCCTCGCGGTCGGCGCGCACATCGGGCGGCGCGCCTACATTCCGGCCGGCGCCTCGGCGCGCATCCTCGACGCGGTGTCGGTGCTGCGCAGCATGGAAGGCGCGGA
>JBLMWT010000311.1:0-4385 GCA_050257375.1 Sphingomonadaceae bacterium | reverse complement strand
ACCGAAAGGGTGGTGTTCCAGTTGAGACGGCCGCCGTTCTCGAACTCGAACTCCAGCGCAGACGCGCTGCCGGCGTAGGACGCGAGCACCGTGCCGATGACGGTGGCGAGCACCGTATTGCGCCGACCCAGGACCTTGGCTTCGCTCATCATCTGAAATCCCCCAGTTGCCTCAAGGTAACGGCCTCGCCCGCGCGAAGCCCGATGTGCTGCACAGCGTCAACCGCTTGCGGTCACGGTCGTGATTTGTTCGGAGGCTATTCCCGGTACACCCGAGGAACACTCGGGAGTATCCGAAATGCCACTACCACATACCGCAGCTTCGCAAGGGTGCCAGTGTCTCGCGTGACTGACAACTCCGCCGTGCGTTGCGTTTTTGCCATGCAGCAATATTGCTGCGCCGCAGCGGACTACGGCGCAGCAGTGAGTGCGTCACTTGGTGCCGATGCGACGCAGCGCGTCGGGCTGGAAGTCGGCCCACTTGCCTTTCTCGCCGAACTTCCAGGGCACCTTGACCTCGTTGTCGAGCAGCGAGAACAGGTAGCTGCCGTTCGAGAGGTCATGCCAGATGTTCGCGCGGTACCAGGGCACCTTGGCGTCATAGAACTGGATCAGCGGGTGGATGCTGACGCGCCACAGCTGCTTGCGCGTGTCGTAGGCGTCCTCGTACAGCACGGTCCACGTGTCCTCATCGAGGAAGAACACGCGCTTGCCATAGACGTGCTTGCTGCCCGCCTTCAGGTTGGCCTCGACCTCCCAGACGCGGTGCAGTTCGTAGCGCAGCAGGTCGGCGTTGGGCGTGTTCTTGCGGATCAGGTCTTCCTTGTACTTGAGCTTCTTGTCCGACAGCTTGAAGGAGTTGTACGGAACGTAGATCTCCTTCTTGCCGACGATCTTCCAGTCGTAACGGTCCGGGGCGCCGTTGTACGCGTCGAACTGGTCGGTCGTGCGCAGGCCCTCGGTGCCGTCGTTGATGTTGTCGTAGGCGAGGTCGGGGGCGCGGCGCACGCGGCGCTGCCCGGCGTTGTAGATCCACGCCGAGCGCGCCTGCTTCACCTGGTCCACCGGCTCGTGCACCAGGAACACCGTGCCCTCGAGCGTCGCCGGCGCCGTGAAGCGCGACAGGAACGCGAGCAGCAGGTTGTCCTGCGGCTGGTCGAGGTTCTCGTTGAAGATGCGGTACTCCTGCGCGCCGATCTTGTAGAAGTCGCCGTTCGAGCGCACCGGGAAGCTGTGGTAGTTGCGATCGATGCCGCCGCCGAGGTAGCGCATCGTGTGGTTCCAGATCGCCTCGAGGCCGCTCTTCGGGATCGGGAACGGCACGGTGGACGGGCCGCGATTGGAGATGCCGAAGCCCTGCAGCTCGACCTTGCCGGCCTGCGCCTTGACGTTGTCGTAGACCGCCTGCGGGTAGCAGGCCGTGCGACGCGTCTGGTACACGTTCATCTTGAAGTTGTCGTACTTGTCGAGCATCGCGAGCGTGCCCGGCGTCAGCTTGTCCTTGTATTGCGCGGCGTTCGCCTTGGTAATGGTGAACAGCACCTTGTCACCCGCGAACGGATCGACGTAGCCCTGCGCCGGCGTCCAGCCGGACGGCGGAGCGCACAATCCGCCAGTCCAGGCGGGGATCGTGCCGTCCTTGTTGCCGGCCTTCTCCGCTCCCACCGGCGTCAGGTCGGCGCCGAGGCGAGCGATCTCGGCGTCGGAGAGTTTCGCCGACGCGGGCGCCGCGATTCCGACGAGGAGCGTCGCGATCGACGCCGCAAGGACATTTTTCGTCATCTTCATCCGCAGATCTCCCGGTAATGATCGAATCGTCGTCGCCCTACGGCAGCAGTATGCGCCGTGAGGGACTGCAAGGCGTCGCACGCATCGCGTACGCAACGGCCCAAGTCTAAAGCGCACGCGCAGCCCCGTCATGCGCTTGCTGACTTTTGCATCGCAGCATCGACGTTCACGACTGCCGGCCTCGGCGCGGACGCGATCCGGCGCGCCTGACGGTCTTGCGCTTGCGCGCCCGTGCGGGAGGACGCCTGGCCTCTTCTTGCTGCGCTGCACTCGCTGCCGCCACGAGATCTGCGAATGCATCACGCAGGCAGTCTGCGAAGAATCCGGGGTCGGGCATCATCTCGCGGCACGCGACGGCGCACACCCACATCGTCCCGTGGTAACTGAAACCGGTGACGTTGAGCCCGAGCCCGTTCATCGCGATGCTCACCGGCGCGAACGCGACCATGCGCGCGCCGGCGAGGTAGATGGGGAAGTCGGGCCCGCGCACGTTCGAGACCACGATGTTCATCGTGGGCAGCATCACCTTGCTGGTGAACAACGCCGATGCCGCTGCCGGCAGCACGTCGAACACCTGCTGCGCGAGATCCTTGCCCACGGCGCCGACGAGCGCCTTCGCCTTGTCGGCCCCGGCCCGGATCGCGGCGATGCGTTCGATGGGATCGGCGGCCTCCGAGTGCAGCGGCATCACGGCGATCCCGATCTGGTTGCCGACGTCACCACCCTTGTGCTCGCCCCGCAGCGTCATCGGCACCTGGGCGGTCATGGTGCGATCCGGCAGTTCGCCCTTCGCGCCGAGGTACTTGTTGAGGGCGCCGCCCACCGTCGCCAGCAGCACGTCGTTCATGGTGGCGCCGTCGATGGCACGCCGGATCGACTTGATGTCCGCGAGCGGCAGCGCCACCAGCTCGACGACGCGGTGTGCGGAGACCTTGCCGTTGAATCGCGTCGCCGGCGGGCGGCGCAGCTTAGAGCGCAGGGTGGCGGCGGATGGGACACCCGCCTCCTGCAACAGTTGCTGCAGCTGGCCCATGTATCCCGCCCCGAGCCCCGCGAGCCGCGTCGCCGCCTGCAGCGAAAAGCGCGCGGCCCTGGGGACGCGCTGCAGGTTGTTGGCCGCGGCGCGCGCATAGAGCTCGATCGCGATCGGTTCACGGTCGCGCACCCGTGCGCGCGGGGTGGCGCCGTCGACGGCGCCCTCCGGCGTGGCCGAGTGGATCGCTTTGAGCACCTCCGTGCCGCCCTCGCCGTCGATCGCCGCGTGGTGGAACTTCGTGTAGAACGCAAAGCTCCCGGGCGGGATGCCGGGAATGTTGTTCAGCCCCTCGATCACGTACGCCTCCCACAGCGGCTTGCTGCGGTCGAGGGGGCGCGAGTGGATGCGGGCCACCTGGATACAGAGCTGACGCCAGTCGCCGGGATGCGGCAGCGCGATGTGCCGCACGTGGAACTCGACGTCCACGTCCTCCTCCTCGACCCAGTAGGGGCGATCGAGGCCGAAGGGGACGGTGGCCAGGCGACGGCGGAACACCGGCGCGCTGTCGAGCCGCGACTCGAAGAACCCCAGGATGTCCTTGAAGCGGACGAACCCGTTCGGGGCGGTGGCCGGGTCGTAGATGCCCAGCGCGGCGACGTGCATGTACTGGTTGCCGCGCTCCAGGCGCAGGAACAGGTTGTCCGTGCCGGACAGTTGTTTCATGGGCGGGCCCTCGAATCGACACTCGTGCTGGCCGGCTGGCCGGCGAGCTTCGTGGTTCTTTCAGCGTCGATCGCGGTCGCCCACCTCTCTACCCCCCGCGGCTGCGACCTGCCCCCACGCTATCCAACTCCGCGCGCCGCCGCAACCACGGCGCAGCGGGCGGGCTCAGTTGGCGGCCGGTCGCCTGGCGCGCGACCCGGGCGTACGGCGCGATGCAGCCTGCCTCGCAGGCGGCCGGGCGGGCGTGCGCAGGAAGAACTTCTCGGCGTCGTCCACGAGTTGTGCGACGTTCAGCGGACCGCGGGGCCGGTACCACTGCACGATCCAGTTGAGCGCGCCGAACATCAGCAGGCGATCGACGCGGGTGGGCATCGCCCAGTCGCTGCTGCGCTGCAGGCGGCGGATCACGTCGTCCCAGACCTGCTCGTAACGCTTCTGCAGGGCGATCACGCGCTCGCGCCCCGCCTCGTCGAGCGCGCGCCAGTCGTAGAGCAGCACCGGGATGAAGTCCTGCCCGGGGCCGAGCAGCGTGTCGAGGTGCGCGCGCAGCAGCTCGCGGAAATGCGCGCGCGGCGGCAGCTCGCGGCGCGCGATCGCCTCGATGCGCGCAAGCGCCTGCTGCAGGCCCTCCTCCATGACCGCGGCGAGGATGTCCTGCTTGGTCTTGAAGTGGTACACCCAGCTGCCCGACTGCAGGCCGGTCGCGGCGGCGATGTCGCGCACCGAGGTGGCGTCGTAGCCCTTCTCGCGGAACAGGCGCGCCGACTCGCGCAGCAACTGCCCGCGGCGGCCCGCGTCGTCGGCGCGGCGGCTCACAGCCCGAGCTGGCGCGCGGCCAGGTCCTTCATGATCTCCTCCGCGCCGCCGCCGATCATGTTCACCTTGACCTCGCGGTAGAT
>JBLMWT010000310.1:0-6703 GCA_050257375.1 Sphingomonadaceae bacterium | reverse complement strand
TGTTCGCTCCGATCCTGATCGTGCTGTTCGGTCTGATGGCGGGCTATTCGGCGCCACTATGCGCGCTCGTCGGCGCGCTGAGCTGCCTGCCGATGGCGCTTCTGCGCAAAGTAACGCGCGAGGGGATCGGCTGGCGCTCGGTGGTCGACGCGCTCGAGGACGGCGCGAGGAACACGCTCGCGGTGGCGATGGCCTGCGCCTGCGCCGGCATCGTCATTGGCTGCGTGACGATCACTGGCCTCGGCATCGTGTTCACGCAGATGGTGGTCGCGCTCGCCCAGAACTCCCTCATTCTCGCGCTCGTTTTGACGGCGCTCGCAGGCATCGTGCTCGGCATGGGCATGCCGACCACGCCCGCCTACATCATGATGGTCGCGCTGCTCGTGCCCGCGGTGATCAAGCTCGGCGCTGCCACCCCGGCCGCGCACATGTTCGCCTTCTACTTCGCGATCCTGTCGGCGATCACGCCTCCAGTCGCGCTCGCGATCTTCGCCGCGGCGGGCCTCGCGAAGGCGAACATGTGGCAGGCGGGCTTCGCCGCCATGCGCGTGGCCGCGCCCGCCTACATCGTGCCTTTCATGTTCGTCTACGAGCCGGAGCTGCTGCTGATCGTCAAGGACTGGTCGACGCAGTGGGAATTCGTGGCGCTGTCGGTCCTCACGGCAACTCTGGGCGCGGTGTGCCTCGCCGCGAGCCTGCACGGCTGGCTGCTGACCTTCGCCGCGATGTGGCAGCGCGTGGCGCTGTTTTGCGCCGCACTGCTGCTCATCAAGCCGGGCGTGTACAGCGACCTGATCGGGCTCGGCCTGCTCTCGCTGGTTGTCGCGGCGCAAGTGCTCGCGAAGCGCCGCCTGCACGAACAACCGCTGGCGCCCGGACCGGGGAGCTAGCGGTCCTCGGGGCGGCGCGTCTCGCGCTCGACTCGGTACTCGCCTTCGATCACGGCCGCCTGCTCGTCGCGCGCGGCGCGGCGCAGATCGCGCGTGCGCCACCACAGCCACGCCCACACGACGAGCGCCACGCTGGCCGCGATCGCAAGAAGCACGGAAGCGAAGACGAACGCTGCGACGAAGAGCGCCACGCCCAACGCGGCACCGAGGATTCGCTGCAGGAGATTCTGTGGATTCAAGGTGTGGCGGCAATTTCTCACGGACGGCTCATCACGGCAAGTCTCGCCCTGTACAATCGAGCGACGCCGCCGGACCAAGTTCGTGCCCCAGGAACCCGACATCGAAGCTCTCGCCGAAGAGCTGCTCGCGCTGCACGAGACGGGCAGTATCGTGGCACCGTTCAGCGGGCGCCCTGCGCCACTCTCCGCCGACGCAGGTTACCGGGCCGCGGCCCGGCTGCACGCGCTGCGGCTCGCGCGCGGCTGGCGACCGGTAGGCCGCAAGATCGGGTTCACTAACCGGACCCTTTGGCCACGCTACGGCGTCTTCGAGCCGATGTGGGGCACGGTCTACGACCGTACCCTGATTCGCGCACAAGACGACTGCGCGACCGTGCCGCTCGCGGGGCTGGCGCAGCCGCGCATCGAACCCGAGATCTGCTTCGGCCTTCGGGCAACCCCTCCCCTTACGCACGACGTCGAGGTCCTGCTCGGCGCGATCGAATGGGTGGCGCATGCGGTGGAAATCGTGCAATGCCACCACCCCAAGTGGCAGCTCAAGATCGCCGACTGCACCGCGGACAATGGCTTGCACGGGCGCCTGGTGCTGGGTACGCGCGTGCCCGTGCGCCAACTGCCCGGTCTCGCCGAACGGCTGCCGGCGCTCACGGTCGAGCTGCGCAGGGGCGAAACGATCATCGACCGCGGACGGGGCGCCAACGTGCTCGGTAGCCCGCTCGAGGCGCTCGCATTTCTGGTCGAGGTACTGTCGCGGCAACCCGCTGCGCCGGCGCTCGCGGCGGGCGAAATCGTCACCACAGGCACGCTGACCGATGCCCATCCGGTCGCCGCCGGCGAGCGCTGGAGCACTGCGTTCGAAGGCCTGCCGCTCGCGGGCCTGGTCGTGGACTTCACATGACGCGCCCGCTCGAGGGCTTTACCGTCGTCTCGCTCGAACAGGTGATCGCCGGCCCGTTCGCCACCCGGCAGCTCGCCGAACTCGGTGCGCGCGTGATCAAGATCGAGCGCCCTGGGAGTGGCGACGCGGCGCGCGGCTACGACACCACGGTCAAGGGGCTGTCCTCGCATTTCGTCTGGGTGAACCGCTCCAAAGAGAGTCTCGCGCTGGACGTCAAGCATCCTCACGCGAAGCCGATCCTCGACAAGCTGATCGCGCGCGCGGACGTGTTCCTGCAGAACCTCGCGCCGGGGGCGGTCGAGCGACTGGGGCTGGGCGCGCACGAACTGCGCGCGCGGCACCCTCGACTCGTGTGGTGCGGCATCTCCGGCTACGGTCCCGCGGGTCCATACGCGGAGAAGAAGGCCTACGACTTGCTGGTGCAGTGCGAAGCGGGGCTGTTGTCCGTCACGGGCACCGAACAGGCCCCCGCCAAGGCCGGCATCCCCGTGGCCGACATCGCCGCGGGCATGTATGCCTGCGCGTCGATCCTGGCCGCGCTGCTGCGGCGTACGCGCGACGGCGAGGGAGCGACCATCGACGTCACGATGTTCGAGGCCCTCGGAGAATGGATGGGCTTTCCCGCGTACTTCAGCCACTACGGCGGCAGCGCGCCTCCACGCCGCGGGGCCTACCACGCGACCATCGTGCCGTACGGGCCGTTCCAGGCGGGCGACGGCGGCACGGTCTTCCTGAGCATTCAAAACGACCGGGAGTTTGCCCGCTTCTGCGATACGGTACTCGGCGAGCCGTCGCTCGCCGCAGACCCGCGGTTCGCGACCGGGCCGGCACGCTACGCCAACCGCGAGGCGACCCACGCGGCGATCGAGCGGGTATTCGCCACGCTCAGCGCCGCCCAGGTCATCGAGCGGCTGGAGGCCGCGGGCATCGCCAACGCGCGCCTGAACACGATGGAGCAGTTCTGGAACCACCCGCAGCTCGCCGCGCGCAACCGCTGGGTCAAGGTGGATTCCCCCGGAGGTGCGATCGACGCGCTCCTACCGCCGTTCAACCTGTCGGATTTCGCGCCGCGCATGGACGCGGTGCCGGACGTCGGCGAACACAGTGCCGCTCTACTCGCCGAGTTGGGGTACGAAAAGGAGCAGATCGCGCGCCTGGCCGCCGCAGGGGTCGTCAGCCTTTCGGGCGACTGACCTCGATCTTCGCCGCGCGCGCGAGCTCGCGGTGGATGCGCGTTACACGCTCGACCTCGCCCTTGGCCGCGAAGCGCTCGTAGAAGCCCTCGTCGCGGAAATCACGCGTCATGTCGCCCCAAGGCGCCAGGCGCTGCTCCCAGCGCGCCAACCGTCCCTGCTCGGGCTCGGCATCCTCGCGGGCAAGGTCGGCGCACACGCGGATGAGCGCCTTGATCGTCACGGGCTTGGTGACCATGAAGCTTTCCTTGCCCCAGGCGTCGCCCCACACTGTTCGCGCTGCCTTGAGGAAATCGCGCACCATCGCGTAGTAGCGCGGCACCTCGTGGGCGCTGCCGCCCGATACCTGGATGCTGCGCCAGCGGCCACGCACCCAGCGGTGCAGCTCATTGAACAGCTCGGCCTGCAGAATCCACTTGTCGCGCTGGCTCCGTCCGCCTAGGCGGTTGATGCGGTAGCGCAGGGGACTGTCTCCCTCGCTGTACAGTTTTTCGACCAGCCGTGCGGCGAACTTGCGGTCCGGTGCCGCCCAGGACACCTGTTCGTACAGGTCGACGAGGTGGCTTTTGTTGATGCGGGTCGGGGTCGAATTGATGATCACGAACATTTCGGCCGCGAAATCCTCACTGCGACCGTCGAATATGATGCACGGAACGTTGATCGTCTCCGCTTCCTGCGGGCGGTCCTTCAAGTAAAAGTGCAGTGCCGCCAGCCGGTGCTGGCCATCGATGATCAGGTACTTGGAGCCCGGCTCCGTCAGGCTGCCGACGCCGCCCTCGCCGCCCGCCCGAAACGCCAGCCGCTCCGAGGTGAATAGCAGCACCGTGCCCGGGATCGGGGGTTGCGTCACCGCGGTTTCGTAGAAATTCCGCAGCGCCTTCACCTTGGCGCGCGATAGCGCGCGCTGGAAGGCCTCGTCCGTGCGCTCGATCTTGGCGATGAATTGTGCGACGTCGTCGTCGTGCGCGATGCGCCCAGGGGCGATTTCCTCCCCCTCGCCGTAGAACCGGCTGATGAAACGCACCCTTGCGAGCAGATCGCGCGCCTTGTAGCTGGCGAAGTAGAAGATGCCGTCCTTTTGCCGGATTTGAGTCGCGTGCACGACCGTCCCTCCCTGGTTTTTCTTTCTACCGCGAGCGTAGCCCGGGAATATACCCGACTAGGGGCAAATTTGAGGGGAAAGGCCTCCCCGGGGGGCTAGTCGGGGCAGGCCGGCAACATGAGGGCCTGCAACACCCGGGCGCTGCGCCGGATCTGTACGAAGGCGGCCACGCCTGCATTCGAGACCGCGGCCCCGGCCCGTAGGGCCAGTTCGCGCCTGGCCGACACGCGGCCGTCGGCTCCGAGATCGAACGGCCCTGCCAGGTCGACGACGACAAAGTCGTGAGTCAGCGTTTGGCCCTCGTTCTCGCCCCGCCGGACCCGCGAGACGAGCCGGTTCTCGTAGGAAGCAAGGTAGAGTGCCGCCCCCGAGGGCTCGTGCGCGCCGGCCAGGTCCGCATGCGCGTCGACCAAAAGGGCGTCCTGGCGGGCTTGCGTGAGCGACAGGCGGATCGCCGCCTGTGCGGGCCGCCCGTTGACCCGGGCGAGCTGCTCGCCGAACGCGGCCGAACCCCAGGCGCGGAAATCCCGCCCCTGCAACAGGATCTGCGGCGTATACACGAAGCTGGCGCGCGCCAGCGCGGCGAGCTCGCGCTGGCGCAGCGAGAAGCTGCGCTCGGCGAAAGGGTCTCGCCAGCCGAGATAGTCCCAATAGTCCACGTGCAATGCGAGCGGCACGACGGAACCCCTGGCGCCGAGCCTGCTAAGCGTGGACAGCCATCGGTCGGCCGGCGGACAGCTGCTGCAGCCCTCCGACGTATACAGCTCGACCAGGGCCGTAGTGTGGCTCTGCGAGCGGGCGCTGCACTGCCAGGCCATTGCCGGCATCGTGAGCGTGCAGGCGGCCAGCACTGCCAGCGCGCGGGTAGCGAGGTTTGATCTCATGGGCGCCGGCTATCCGTCGGCCGGCACCCCTTCCAGCTTACAGCCGCGCGCGTACCGCTCTTCAGTGCACCTGCGCGGCGCCCTTGAACATCCCCGGCTCGAGGGCGTGGCGCTCGAGCAGGCGGTAGAACTCCGTGCGATTGCGTCCAGCAAGCCTGGCCGCCTGGGTGACATTCCCCCCGGTGATCTTCAGGATCCGCACCAGGTAGTCGCGCTCGAAAGCGCGGCGCGCTTCGTCGAGCGGCGTCAGACTCGAGTCGCGCGCGTCGAGTGCCTGGCTCACCAGCGACACCGGCACGACTTCCGTGGCGGACAACGCCACCGACTGCTCGACCACGTTCAGCAGCTGACGCACGTTGCCGGGCCAGGAGGCGGAGACCAGCCGCTGCATGGCCTCCGGCGAGAAGGCAAGCCGCGGGCGCCCGTAGCGCTCGCCCATGCGCTCGAGAAAGTGATTGGCGAGCAGCGGAATGTCCTCGCGGCGTTCGGCGAGCGACGGCAAGGAGAGCTTGACGACGTTCAGGCGGTAGTAGAGATCCTCGCGGAATTCGCCTGCGGCGATGCGCTCCTCCAGCCGGCGATGCGTTGCCGAGATGATGCGCACGTCGACCGCCACCGCCTCGTTCGACCCGACCGGCCTTACGACCCGCTCCTCGAGTGCACGCAGCAGCTTGACCTGGATTGCAAGCGGCATGTCGCCGACCTCGTCGAGAAAGAGCGTCCCGCCCTGGGCCGCCTGAAACAGGCCGCGGCGGTCTTGGGTGGCCCCGGTGAACGACCCCTTCTTGTGGCCGAACAGCTCCGATTCGAGTAGTCCCTCCGGGATCGCGCTGCAGTTCACCGCCACAAAGGGAGCGTCGGAACGCTTGCTCGATCGGTGGATCGCGCGTGCGAGCAACTCTTTCCCAGTGCCGCTCTGGCCGTAGATACACACGCTCGCGTCCGATGCGGCGACCCGCCGCGCCTGCGCAAGCAGGTCTTCCATCGCCGGGGAGCGTGTAATGATGCCCGCGCGCCAGTCTTCCCCCTGGCCGCCGGCGGGCGCGCTGGACAGGCGCAAAGCGTCTGCAACCGTGTCGAGCAGAAGCTTGCTGTCGAAGGGCTTGGTGAGAAAGCTGAACACGCCTCGCCGAGTCGCAGCGACCGCTTCTGGAATCGTACCGTGCGCGGTCAGAATCACCACCGGCAGGGACGGCGCATAGCGATGGATGGCATCGAACAGTGCGAGCCCGTCCATGCCCTGCATGCGCAGGTCGGTGATCACGATTTGAGGGCGCGACACGGTGAGGCTCGCCATGGCGCTCTCGCCAGAATCGGCGGTCGCCACCGAATAACCCGCCGCAGAGAGGCGCATCGCGATGAGCTGCAGCAGGTCCTTGTCGTCGTCGACCAGCAGAACTTTCGGGGCTTCGGAACTCATGGTTTCATCTCCGGTAGGCGCGCGGCCTCCTCGCGCCGGATTATGCCGCGTTCAATGGACTTGAATGCATCGAGTTG
>JBLMWT010000309.1:0-2750 GCA_050257375.1 Sphingomonadaceae bacterium | reverse complement strand
CGGAAGGGATCGCGGGCGAGATCCTGCAATTCGATCCGGAGCTGCTCGGGCGCATCCACGTGCTCGACGGCGAGCAGGGCGAGCGCCTCGCCGAGATCCTGCGCGAGGGCTTCGAAGCGCGTGCGAGAGAGATCGGCGAGCTCGCGCACAAGGATTTCTATCTGCAGAAGTTCTTCCGCGCGGAAGGCAAGCGCTGATGGGCGCGCAGGCCGCGCGCTGGATGCGCCTGGGGCTGGTCGAGCCGCTCGAGCTGCACGCGAGCTACGCCGGCCTGGCCGCCGCGCAGGCGGCGGACGCGGCCCCGATTGTCGTGTGGGCGCAGGCAAAGACGCATCTGTGCCTGGGGCAGAGCCAGGGACTTTCCGAGGTCGATCCGCGCGCCGGGCTGCCGGTCGTGCGCCGTCCGCTCGGCGGCGGCCTCGTCTGGGTGGACGAGTTCCAGTACGTGTTCGTGGTGGTCGCGCCGCGGCGCCTCGCGCCGGGCCGGCCGGCGCGCTGGTTCGCCTGGGCGCTCGCGCCCGCGGTCGCCACCTACCGCGAGTTCGGGCTGCCCGCGTACCTGAACGAGCAGGATCTGTGGCTGCACGGCCGCAAGATCGCCGGCAGCGGCGCGGCGAGCATCGGCGAATGCGCGGTAGTCGCCTCGAGCTTTCTCCTGCGTTTTCCCGCCGAGCGCTTCGCCAGCAGCGTGGCGAGTCCGTCGCCGGATTTCCGCGCCTGGCTGCGCCAGGGCCTGGCGCTGGCCATGACCGAGTGGACCGAGCACGGCGCGCCGCCGGCCGAGCGCGAGCTCGAGGAGGCGTTCCGCGCGCGCGTCGCCGCGCAACACGGCTGGTGCTTCGAGAACTCCTGGCCGAGCGAGGCGGAGCTGGCGGCGATCGCCGAAGCGCGCGCGGAGCTCGCGGAGCCGATCGAAGAAGGGCGCGCACGCACGCAGGTCAAGCTGAACGCGCGGCGCGCGCTGTCGCGGGTCTAGGCGGTGGCGAGCGTCGCCGAGCGCCTGGCTCGCCGGCTGGTGCTGGTGAGCGGTGACGAGGTGCTCGCCGAGCGCCTCGAGCAGGCGCTGCCAGAGTCCTGGCGGCTGAGCCGCGCCCGCGCGATCGGCGAGATCGGAGCATTCCAGGACGTGCTCCTGCACCGCTTCGTGCTGGTCGACCTGGACTCGTCCGGCGCGCTCGAGGCGATCGAGGACATCCGCGGCGGGATGATGCTGAACGTGCCGATCTTCTGCTTCGGCGGCGACGCCGCCGCGCGCGACGCGGCGCGCCGGGCGCGTGCCGACCGCTTCTTCGGGCGCGAGGAGATCGCGGCGCTCCTGCCGAAGCTGTGCGAGCAGTTCGCCTGGTGACGCGCAGCTACCGGGCGGGCGGCGGCTCGAGTATGCCGAGCCGCTGGTAAAGCGGCCGGATCTCCCTGCGGATGGCGGGCATCTTCGAGGCGTAGAAGGCGGCCGCGAGCGCCGCGAACAGCCCGCCGATCGCGAGCGTCAGCGGCGGCGCGAGGACCTGCGAGACGGTGCCGGCGAGCAGGGCGCCCAGCGGGCTCGCGCCGAGGAAGGACATGATGTACAGCGAGGCGACGCGCGCACGCAGGCGGTCCTCGACGATCGTCTGCAGCACCGTGTTGGTCGCCGCGGCGGTCAGCATGATGCCCATTCCGGTGAGGAACACGAGCGGCAGCGCGAGCCACAGCGCGTGCGCGAATGAAAAACTGGCGAGCGACAGCCCGGCGAGCGCCGCCGACATCGGCAGCAGCCGCAGCAGGCCGCGTATCGAAGGGCGCGAGGCGAGGTACAGCATGCCCGCCACCGCGCCGAAGCCGCCCGCGCCGATCAGCATGCCGAGGGTCTCGGAGTTCCCGTGGAACACCTCCTTGGCGAACCAGGGCATGAGCGACTGATAGGGTTGGCAGAAAAAGCTCACCGCGGCGAGCAGCAGCAGCGCGCTGCGCGTGGGCAGGAAGCCGAAGGTGTAGTGAAAGCCCGCGAGCAGCTCGCTCGCCCAGGACTCCGTGCGGGGCGCGGTCACCGGCGGATGCGCGCGCATCGCGGCGAGCGCGCCGAGCATCGCGAAGTAGGACAGGCTGTTCAATCCGAATCCCCACACGACCCCGGCCGAGGCGATCACCGCGCCGCCGATCATCGGGCCGATGAAGCGCGCGCCGTTCATGAGCGCCGAGCTCATCGCGATCGCGTTCGGCAGGTCCTCGCGGCCGCCCACCAGCTCGACGAGGAAGGACTGGCGCGCGGGGCTGTCGAACGCGTTCACGATGCCGAGCACCAGGTTGCCCGCCACCAAGTGCCAGGGCTGGATGTGGCCGGTAGCTACCAGCGCGAACATGACCAGCGACTGCGCGAGCGCGATGCCCTGCGTCGCGTACAGCACGCGGCGTTTGACGAGCCGATCGACCAGCACGCCGCCGAAGGGCGCGAGCACGAGGAACGGAATCTGCAGCGCGAAGCTCGCCAGCCCGAGCAGAAAAGCGGAGCCCGACAGGCGGTACACGAGCCAGCTGGTGGCGATCAGCTGCAGCCAGGTGCCGATCTGCGAGGTGCCCTGGCCGAAGAAGTACAGCCGGTAGTCGCGGTGCCGAAACGCCCTCAGGCTGTGCGGCAATCGCACGGCGCGTCGCGCCTAGGCGCCCCCGGAGAGCTTGCCGAGCTGCTCGCGCAGCTTGCCGAGCGCGGCTTCGAAGCCGGCGAGCCGCGCGCGTTCCTGCTCGACCACCTTGGCCGGCGCGCGCTCGACGAA
>JBLMWT010000308.1:0-5878 GCA_050257375.1 Sphingomonadaceae bacterium | reverse complement strand
CGAGGCCGTTCAGGCGTACCTGCAAGGCGCCTTTCTGGACGCCGGCCTTGTTCAGGATGTCGCGCAGGCGCACGCCCTTCCACATGGCGTTGCCCATCGCGCCGTTGGCCCACTCGCCGCCGACCACGCGCGGCTCGAACAGCCCGCGGCTGTTGCCCGAGCACTGGCACACCGCGGCGATCTCGACCTGCTCGTAGTTGTTCCGCAGGTCGGCGACCGAAAGCGACAGCGGCGTGTTGACCAGGCCGTGTACCTTGATGCGGTGCGCCGCGCCGTCGACGCTCGTCGGCACGTTCGAAAGGTGCCAGCGCACGAAGAAGGCGTCGTTCGGGGTAAACACGCTGTCGAACATCGACATCGGCGTCTCGAGCTGTACCGGACGCTCGGTCATGACGATCAGCGGGCGCTTCTGCGGATAGGCCGCGAAGCGGCGTGCGCCGTTGACCATCGGCAGCTGCACCATCTGCTCGGCCGCCGCAAGAGCCGCGCGTCCCGCGAGCGCCGCCCCGCCCAGTGCCGCGCCGGCGCGCAGCAGCTTCCTGCGGCCCGCGTCGGGCCGCCTTCTCTGCTCTGTCATGCCTCCTCCCTCTCTTATGAAAACCCGCGCCGCTTTCTTAGATGTCGCGGCCGTTGCGGACCATCATAAGTAAGGGGGCATCGATCAACTAATCACACTTGTGAATGGCGTCATTACCGACCGCCTGAAAGTCCTCGCAGCTCGCGTCGGCCGAAAGGTATAGGTCGTGCAGCAGGCATATACCGTCGTTGCTGCGTACCGAGCCGTACGCGGAGCTGAGGATGGTCATGCCCTTGAAGACCGACTCCAGATACCGCGGACCGTTGCGGAACTGGCGGCAGTTCAGGCATCTTGGCCGATCGCCGGGCATGACCTGTGAAATTTCCTCCTTGGCTCAGTGGGCGCCGAGCTTGGCCCAGAATTCGTAGAAGACCATAGTCGACAGGATGAAGCCGAGAATCACGTTGACCACGGCACCCGAGCTGAACGCCCAGAAGTTCTTGCCGCCTGCGGCCGCCAGCTCGCGGAACCGCGTGGTGAGACCGATCGAGAAGAAGCAGAATACGAAGGCCCAGGTCCTGAGGTCCAGGATAGGGATGGTCAGGACCGGCTTCACCACCTTGTTGTACTCGGCCTGACCGTAGCCGGCGGCGATAGCGGTCATCAAGATCGAGGCGATCGCAAAGCCGATGACGAACTTCGGAAACCGCCACCAGATCTCACCGAGCTGCGGTTTCTGCCCGGTCTTGACCTCCCAGCGCGTCGTCGCGATGAACGCCATGACGAACGCCCAGATGCCGATCCAGATGTCGCGCCCCACCACCTTCATCAGGGTGAAGGCTTGGACCGCCTGCTCGGGCGTGCCGGAGATGCCTTGGACGTGCCCGGCAAGATCGCCATAGGACGACGCGGCGGCAAAGCCGGCGGCATCGGCGAACTCGGAGGTGCCGATCCATGCTCCCGCGACACCGGTCGGCAGGCCCAATGCCCGCGACACCAGAGGCAGGAAGAAGACCATCACGATGGCCCAGATGACCACCAGGGTGATGGCGACGGGCGCATGCTCCTTCTTGGCTCCCACCGCACCGGCGATCGCGATGGCGGCGGAGATGCCGCATACCGCACCCCCGGCGCCCAAAGTGGCACAGAGCTGCCGCTCAAGACCCAACTTTCGGCCGACGAAGTAGATGACCAGGAAAGTAACGATGGAGATGACCGACGCCTGAAAGATGGCGATCGGACCCGCCCAGACGACCAGGGTGAATGGCAGCGTCGCGCCAAGCAGCACGATCCCCGTCTTGATGTAGTACTCCACCCGGAAGCCGGCATCCATCCATCGCGGCAAGCCGATGAAATTGGAGATGATCAGGCCCAACACCAAGGCCACCAGGGGCGGTTCGAGGTTGTAGGTGTGGGAGTACTTCCACCCCCACAGAATCATGATCCCGATCGAAAAGACGTAGATGAAGAGAAAGGACGGGATGAACTCGCTCAGCTTGTAGCCCATCGCCTTCACGCTGATGCAGAAGATGATCAGCCACATGACGAACTGGGCGATGTATTGCGGGATCTTCGCGACGAAATCCGCCCGCAATTGGTCGAACGTCGTCCAACCGCCTGGCGTGACCGCGATCCACTTGATGCTGGAACCGCTGTAAAAGAAGAGGGTCGCGACGGCGATGATCCCGAGACCGAGCCAGATCGCCCACCAGTCCTCTTTCAGATAGAGCTCGTTCCAACCCTTTGCCTGCGCCGCACGCGGCTCCTCACCCGCTTCGTCCCACGCTTCTTTGGTTGTCATATGCCCCTCCCTTAGGCCGGGGAATCATTTCACCTTGTCGTCAGTCTGTCTCTCTGCACCGCATCACTGACATCTGCCTGACGCCCCAGCCGCCTCACCGACTCTTCCTTCAGAGGGAGAGCAAGGTGCTGATCACCGGGTGGTAGCGGGCACCGAGCCCTCGGTCGATCGCCTCATGGAAGAGTTTCTCGACACGCTGCGCGCCGGTGACGTCGACGCCGGCCTCCGCGGCCAGTTCGAGCGCGTACTCGAGGTCCTTGAGCGCGTACTCGACCGAGAACGCGCGCAGCGGGAAGTCGCCCGGGATGATCGCCTTCAGCCCGTGGTTGCGCAGTGCGAAGCTGTCGGCCGAGCCCTTGGCGAGCGTCTCGAACAGCAGCCGGGCATCGACGCCGGCGCGCGCGGCGATCGCGCGCGCTTCGGACAGCGCAGCCACCGTCTCGAACAGCACCATGTTGTTCAGGATCTTGACCACCTGGCCGCTGCCGAGCGCGCCGCAGTGCGTGATCTCGGTGGCGAAGCATTCGAGCAGCGGCTTCACGCGCGCGAAGACTCCCGCCTCACCGCCGACCATCACCGATAGCGTGCCCGCTTCCGCCGCGGCGCGCGTGCGCGCCACCGGAGCGTCGAGCCAGCTCGCGCCACGCACTGCGAACTCCTCACCCAGCGCGCGCGTGAGCTTCACGGGAGAGGTTCCGAGGTCGACGAATAGCTGTCCCGCGCGCGCCGGCGCAAGGAGCCCCTTGGACGCGTGCACGAGCTCGTCCAGCACCTTGCCCGAAGGCATCGAAACGAAGACCACGTCGCTCGTCGCGACCACCGCGGCGGCGTCGGCGCGTGCCTCGACTCCCGCGGCCGCCAGGCGCGCGAGCGGCGCCGGGTCGATGTCGTAGGCCAGCACGCGCCGCCCGCACTTCGCCTTCAGGTTCCTGCACATCGGCTCGCCCATCACGCCCAAGCCGACGAATCCCACCGCGCCCTGTGTCATCGCCTCCTCCTTTCAAGGCTATTCTTGCAAACGTGCGCCCGATCTTCACGCCCGAGCTGGTGAACGGCCCGTTCGGCGACCCCTGCCTCTACCTCGACTTCAAGTTCGAGGGCCGCGCGCTGCTCTTCGATTTGGGCGACATCGCGGCGCTCGCGCCGCGCAAGATCCTGCGCCTCACCGACGTGTTCGTGTCGCACGCGCACATGGACCACTTCGTCGGCTTCGACCGCCTGCTGCGGGTGTGCCTCGGACGCGAGACCGCGGTGCGGCTGTACGGCCCGCCCGGCTTCATCGAGCGCGTGGCGCACAAGCTCTCCGCCTACAGCTGGAATCTGGTGCACAACTACCCGACCGACTTCACGCTCCTCGTGCACGAGCTGGACGGTGAGCGGCTGCTGGGCGCGCGCTTTCGCTGCCATGCGCGCTTCGCGCGCGAGCCGCTGACCGATCGCGCCGCCCCGGGCGGGCTGCTGCTCGAAGACGATGCGTTCCGCGTGCGCGCGGCGGCGCTCGACCACGACATCACCTGCCTCGCCTTCGCGTTCGAGGAAAAGACGCACGTCAACGTGTGGAAGAACCGACTCGTCGAGATGCGGCTACCGACCGGGCCGTGGCTGACCGAGCTCAAGCGTTCGGTCATGCAGGGCGCCCCCGACGAAACGCCCCAGCGCGCCTGGTGGCGCGACCGCGACGGGCTGCACGAGAAGAGCTTTCCCCTGGGCGAGCTCAAGGCGCGCGTGCTCGACCTGGTGCCTGGGGAGAAGCTCTGCTACGCAACCGACGTGCTTTACAGCGCCGAGAACGAGCGGCGCCTCGCGGCGCTCGCCGCCGATGCCGACCAGCTGTACATCGAGTGCGTGTTCCTCGAGGAGGACGCGGACCACGCGGCGCGCAAGTTCCACCTCACGGCGCGCCAGGCGGGACGCATCGCGCGCGCGGCGCGCGCGCGCCTGGTCGTGCCGTTCCATTTCTCGCCGCGCTACGCCGAGCGCGAAGCGGAGCTGCGCGCCGAGCTCGAGCAGGCGCGCGCCGGATAGCTACAGGCGCGGCTCGCCCGGGTGCGCGAAGGTCTTCTCGTGAACTTCCTGGCAGCGGATACACCGCTCCGCGGTCGGGTAGGCGCGCAGCCGCTCGACCCCGATCTCGCCGCCGCAGTCGATGCAGTCGCCGTAGCTGCCGTCCTCCAGCCGGGCGAGCGCGGCATCGAGCGCCCGGATTTCGCGCAGGTCGCGCGATATCTCGGCGTTGTCCAGGTCGGCGAGCAGATCCGCGAGTGCCTCGTCGCCGAGGTCGGTCACTGGCCCGGCCACCCCCGCGAAGTTTTCGTCGCGCGAGCGCCCGACATCCTCGAGCAACTCGCCGAGCAGCTGCTCGCGCCGGGCGCGGATGAGCTTTCCGAAATCCTGTTTCTGCTTCGCGGTCATTTCCATCAGGGGCTCCCTGCGCCGGAAGGCGTCCCGGCGATCGTTTATGGATCGAATCTAGCGGTCGAGGTTCCCCGCGGCTTGATCGAGATCAAAATGGGCAGCAGACTGTAAGGAAATGATTCGATCCATACCAGATGCGAAACTCGTGAGGAGAGGCCGATGAAGCGAAGAATCCTGTGCAGCATGCTGATCGCCGCGCTCGCGGGCTGCCAAACTCCGCCGACCAAGGAACAGGTCGGTGCGGTCACCGGCGCCGTGATCGGCGGCGCGCTCGGCTCGCAGATCGGCGGCGGCACGGGCACCACGGTGGCGATCATCGCCGGTACGCTCGCCGGCGCCTATTTCGGCAGCCGGATCGGCAAGTCGATGGACGAGCAGGACCGCATGAAGGCGGCCCAGGCGCTCGAGACTGCGCCGACCGGCGCGCCGACCAGCTGGCGCAATCCGGACACCGGCGCCGCCTACACGGTCACGCCGACGCGCACCTACCAGGAGGCAGGCGCGCCCTGCCGCGACTTCACCACGAAGGCCGTGATCGAGGGCAAGGAGGAGACGGTCAAAGGGAGCGCCTGCCGCCAGCCCGACGGCACCTGGAAGACGAGCTGAGATGAAAAAGGCAAAGCGCAAGCGCCGTACCGCGCGCAAAGGCGCACCCTCCACGGGACCCGTCCCCGAGCGCGAAGCGCCGCGCGAGCCGCGCGAGGCCGACTCGATCGAGGATCCGATCGAAGACTGGGACGACGACGAGGACGAGCGCTGGCTGCGTGAGCGCGGCGGCAGCGACGTCGAGAAGCCGGACGATCAAACCTAAACAAGGAGCAATTCATGCCGCGCAGCATCCCCCAGGTCGGATCCCCCGACCCCGAGCGCAGGACCTCGCCGATCCTGGACGAAGAGGACGAGGAGCTCGAGCCAGAGCTCGAGCTCGAGACCGGCGTGTGCTACTTCAACGACGTCGCCTATCCGCTCGGCAGCTACGTGCTGAGCGGCAGCGAGCTGCTGCACTGCGAGGAGCGCGGCGTGTGGGTGCGCAAGGGAGAGATCCGGCCGGAGTAATAACCGCGGCAAGCTGGCGCCTGTACGAGCGCCTGGACGAGGCGCGGCGCGCCCAGGGACGCTGGCTCGACGCGCTCGGATTTGGTCCC
>JBLMWT010000307.1:0-5856 GCA_050257375.1 Sphingomonadaceae bacterium | reverse complement strand
CATGCATCGGATACCAGCCATTCGAAATCACGCGCATCGCGGTAGAAGAAATCCCTGATCATGCGCGCGATGGCCTCGCGCCCGACGAACTCGCCGTAGAAGCCGTCGTGATACACGCCGTCCGACGTGAAGCATTGCGCCGCTTCGACAGCTTCGGCCCGGCAGATTGCTCCGGTCATACGTGACAACAGTCGCGCAAAGGACTCGCTGGCGTCGTTCATCTCCTCCTCCAAGCGATCTCGGCCCTTAAGCGCCGCGGGACAACGCCCCCGTCCACTCGTGATACATCGAGAGTCGTTCAGGCCCGCCACGGGTGCCCAGCTCATCTCGCTGAGTCCCACTTTAAGACAAAGGCGCCCTTGCAGGTCGCCACAAAGGCTGCAGCGCTCGCCGTAGTCAGCCTCACCGCCGCTTTCCAGTGCATTGATTGTACGCGTCCAAATCCTGCGCGCACCACCGACGTAATCCTTAAGGTTGTATCGCGCATTTCGGCAGACTCACGCCGCTCGCGTGCCATAGAGCCGCGCCGAACGTTGTCGTGTTTCGCGTGTCCACAATAATGCCGCTTCGCGCAGGAGGGAGTGATATGACGATCCACGCTGAGCACGACACCACTCACCGCCAGAGCAGCTTTCTGAGGTCGCTGAGCGCCTTCAGCAGAGAACACCGTGCGGCCTACTGGACAGGCAGTTTCGCGGAGTTTCTCGAGCACGTTTTGCCCGCCAGCGCTGCCCGCCTCGGACGCTCCAGCCACGAGTACATCTGGGACATGATCCGCGCCGAGGGCATTACGGACGACGACGGGGAATTCAGCTGTCAGCTGTTCGAGGAGGAGTTGTATGGAATCGACGATACCCTTCAGCGATTGATGGACTATTTCAAGGCGGCGAGCGCCGGCTCGGAGGTCGGTCGTCGGCTGCTGCTGCTGCTGGGCCCGCCTTCCGGCGGAAAGTCGACACTGGTCATACTGCTTAAGCGGGGACTCGAGGAATACAGCCACACCGACGCGGGTGCCCTCTACGGAATCCAGGGATGCCCGGTCCACGAGTCGCCGCTGCATCTCGTGCCCCATACGCTGCGCGCGGCGTTTCGCGACACCTACGGCATCGAGATCACGGGCGAACTATGCCCCTTCTGTGTCGCCCGCATTACCGACGAATTCGGCGGCGACTTCATGCAAATGCCGGTACACCGCATATTCATTTCCGAGGCAGGCCGGGTCGGCGTCGGAACCTACGCACCGCACGATCCCACGACCGCCGATATCGCGGATCTGGTTGGATCGGTCGACCTCTCAAAGGTCTCCCGCTACGGCGATGAGGGCGATCCGCGTGCGTGGTCCTGGTCGGGGGCGGTGTATGCGGCGAGCCGCGGGCTGCTCGAAATGATCGAGATTCTGAAGGTCAAGCGCGAGTTCCTGTACCTGCTGCTCACGCTCACGCAGGAGAGGAACGTCAAGGTGTCGCGGTTTCCGCTCATCTACCTCGACGAAACGATCGTGGCGCATACCAATCTCGCCGAGTTCCGACGCTTCCTCCAGGAATCGGAGAACGAGGCGCTGCTCGACCGCATGGTGATCATCCAGGTACCGTACACGCTTTCCTACGTCGACGAGGCGCGCATCTACCGCAAGCTCACGTCGGGAGCACAGGCGTTCAAGGAGGTGCACCTGGACCCGCATTGCCTGCACGTCGCAGCCGTCTTCGCGACACTCAGTCGTTTGCAGGAAAGCGAAGAAAAGGAGGATGGTCTCGTTAGGAAGGTGCGCGTCCATGCCGGTGAGGAAGTGGAAGGGGTGTCGCGGAGCGAGGCAGACAAGATACGGGCTAAGGCGGCCGAGGAAGGCCTGGCAGGGGTGTCGCCGCGATTCGTCATCAATGCCCTCTCGAACGCGATCATTCAGTCCGACGCGAAAAGTTTGACCAGCATGGACGTCCTTCTGGCCCTCAAGGACGGTATCGAGTCGGATGCCCGCATCGATGACAAGCGTAAGCGCAAGTGGGTCGATTTTCTGGTCATCGTCCGAAAGGATTTCTATAACCGCTGGGTAAAGGAAGACGTCCACAAGGCCCTGTTCGTTTCGTTCGAGCAGGAAGCGCAGGAGCTGCTAGACAAGTACCTCGACGAGGTCGAGGCGAGCATGGACAACCGCATGGTGAAAGACCCAATCACCGGTGAAGAACGCAAGCCGGATGAGCGCTTCCTCCGGTCGGTCGAGGAGAAGATCCATGTAACCGAATCCGGCAAGCACTCGTTCCGGCAGGAAGTCGTGCGCAAGGCGATGGGGGCGTTCAAGCGCGGCGAAAAGTTCACCTTGACGAGCCACGCGCAGCTGCACGACGCCGTGGAGCAGTACCTCTTTCAGCAACGGCGCGACGTGTTGCGGCTCGTCAGCTCCAGCGCCCGCCCCGACGAGGACACACGAAGGAAGATATCCGTCGTCGAGGAGCGTCTGGTCGCGGAGTACGGCTACGACACCCACAGCGCGCGCGAGGCGCTCAATTACGTTACGACCCTGCTGGCGCAGGAGTGACGCTAGGCCATGAACGGACCCGACGAGCAGGCGACACGTCCTTCCCGGATAGCAGCCGAGACGCCGTGGTATGAGCTCTTTTCCCGCGGTGCCCGTGACTGGCTGCGTCACAATCACAAGGTCCGCGAAGCATTGATGCGAGGATTGCCCGACTTGCTCGCGGGCGGAGACATGATTTCTCGTCCGGGCAACCGAACGATCCTCGTGCCGGTTCGTCTGATGGAGCACGCGCGCTTCAGACTTAGCACCCCGGAACGTCGCATCGGCGCCGGCCAGGGCCGCGGTAAACCGGGCGATGTTCTGCGCGAGGCACGGGCGCGAGGGACATCCGGTTCCGCCGGCGGTCACGGCGAGGGCGAGCTGCAGTTCGTGCTCGAACTGAAGATGGACGACGTCATCGATTGGCTCTGGGAAGAAATGCGTCTGCCCGAGCTCAAACCCAAGCGACAGGCAGCGCTCGCTCAGCCGGATTTCGTGCGCGAGGGCTGGGACAAGCATGGGCCGCGCGTACGCCTCGACCGCAGGCGCACGGTGAGGGAGGCGGTCAAGCGCCGGGCCGTGCAGGTGGAGCCACTCGATTTCGCGAGCGAGGACCTCCGCTACAGGCAACTCGTACGCCGTAACGTCCCCGCCGTCAGCGCGGTGGTCTTATTTCTGCTCGACGTCTCAGCAAGCATGGACGAGGCGCAACGCAAGCTCGCCAAGAGCTTCTTCTTCTTCGCGCTGCACGGCATTCGACGGACTTACGCAAAGGTGCAGAGCGTATTCATCGCCCACACGGCGCAGGCCTGGGAGTTCTCGGAGGAGAATTTCTTCCAGGTCGCTGGCAGCGGCGGTACGGTCGCATCGAGCGCATTCGGCCTTGCACGCGAGCTGCTCATTGATCGCTACGATCCGGCCCATTACAACGCCTACCTGTACTACGCTTCGGACGGCGAGAATGCGACCGACGATGAAGCGAAGGCCGCCACAGTGCTCGCCGATATTGCCGAACGCGTCGAGTTCGCCGGTTACGTCGAGCTGGGCGCGAGCGGCCTCAGGCCTCACGTCACGCAAATGACCGGGCTGTTCGACGCGTTGCACAGACGCGGCCGACTCGTTGGGACCGCGCGCATCGGCTCTCAGGAGGACGTCTGGAACGCGCTACGTGCCTTTTTCGGCGCGGGAACAGAGGAAATCTCTCGATGAGGGTCGATGCAGTACTCGCCGACTACACCGCGCGCCTCGAAACACTGGCGCACCGGCTGGGTCTCGACTTCTACCCCGTTGATTTCGAGATGGCTCCGTCGAGCTTCATGCTGGAGATTTCCGTTTACGGTCTGCCGGTTCGCATGGCGCATTGGTCATACGGCATTCGGTATATTCATCAACTTATTCGGCAGGGCATGGGACATTCGAAGATATTCGAGGTGATGTTCCCCGGCGATCCCTGCCATGCGTACCTGACGGAATCCAATTCCCTCGCCGAGCAAACCCTGGTCGTCGCGCACGTCCTGGGTCACGCAGACTTCGCAAAGAACAATTGGCTTTTCGCGCGCTTTCACGAGATGACCGGCGGCCGTATCGTTGAAAAGGCCGCGAGCCACGCGCAAGAAATTGACATGGCCATCCGGGAGCATGGGCTCGATCGGGTGGAGGCGGTGCTCGACGCAGCGCTAGCGCTCGAATGTCACATCGACGTCAATCAGGACGTATACCGGCCGCTATATTCCGAGCGTGGCGCCGCGCCGCGGGCGGAGACCTCTCCGCGGAGCTCATTCCAGGGGCGGTTTGCACAGCTGCCGGGCGCGCCCGAGCGCCGGACCGCGCCGCAGCCGCCATCGCGGCCGACGCTGCCCCCTTATCCCGAATATGACTTACTGTGGTTCGCCGCCCACTACGCGCCGGAACTGGCGCCTTGGGAGCGTGAGATATTTCTTGCCGTGCGCGAAGAATCCTTTTATTTCTATCCGGTGTTCGCATGTCAGATCATGAATGAGGGTTGGGCTTCATACTGGCACGCGCGACTGCTGCGCGAGGCGGACTTCCTTCCGCACGATCTCTATGTCACCGCAATAAAATCCCATTCGGACGTGGTGCGGCCTTTTGCTAGCGATGAACAGACTGCGCTATCGGTCAATCCGTACCACTTGGGGTTCTCGATCTGGGACCGCCTTATCGAGTCGCAGGGCGAGGAGCGGGCGCGAGAAGTCCGGCGCGACGAGGACGATTTCGGTTTCATTCGCAACCACCTCGATCGCGCTCTGGCCGAGGAACTGGGGCTGCTCCTAATCGAGTCCGACGCCGACGGCGGAGTCCGGGTTGCGCGCGGCGACATAAGTCAACTCAAGGAAGCGCTTCTTGCCTCGAGGTTCAACTATGGTGCGCCGCGCGTTGCAGTTTCTGAACTGCACGCGGATGGCAGTCTCGAGTTGATACACGATTCCGCTAGCGACGGCCGCGGCCTCGACCTCGAGCGCGCGAAGAGGGTCCTGGACTACGTAGCCAGGGTCTGGCGTAGACCGGTGCGGTTGCACACGGTCGATGGCGACGGCGAAAGCTGCGTGGTTACACCCGCGGATTCCGCGACAGACTGAGTAAAAAAGTAAAAGCCCGAGAGCTGTGACGCTCTCGGGCTTTTCAGGATATGGCCTGGCGGTGACCTACTTTCGCGTACGAATGCACACTATCATCGGCGCAAACCCGTTTCACGGTCCTGTTCGGGATGGGAAGGCGTGGTTCCAGGTTGCTATTGCCGCCAGATTGACTCTGGGCTCGCCGCTTCTGCGGGACTTTTCTGTCCGCTTCGGCGCAAGCCTCGATTCGGCGTGAAGTGAATCTCTGAGTGCGAGATTGCGCGCTTTAACCGTTTGCTCACGGTTATAGGGTCAAGCCGCACGGGCAATTAGTACGGGTTAGCTCAGAGCCTCGCAGCCCTTGCACATCCCGCCTATCAACGTCCTGGTCTAGGACGACCCTTCAGGGAGGTCGAGCCTCCGGGAAGTCTAATCTCGAGGCGAGCTTCCCGCTTAGATGCTTTCAGCGGTTATCTCTTCCGCACATAGCTACCCGGCAATGCCACTGGCGTGACAACCGGTACACCAGAGGTGCGTCCACTCCGGTCCTCTCGTACTAGGAGCAGCTCCCCTCAAACTTCCAACGCCCACGGTAGATAGGGACCAAACTGTCTCACGACGTTTTAAACCCAGCTCACGTACCACTTTAAATGGCGAACAGCCATACCCTTGGGACCGGCTACAGCCCCAGGATGTGATGAGCCGACATCGAGGTGCCAAACTCCCCCGTCGATGTGAACTCTTGGGAGGAATCAGCCTGTTATCCCC
>JBLMWT010000306.1:0-6164 GCA_050257375.1 Sphingomonadaceae bacterium | reverse complement strand
GCCATGCGCTACGAGCTCTATTACTGGCCGGAGATCCAGGGACGCGGCGAATTCGTGCGCCTCGCGCTCGAAGACGCGCGCGCGGACTACGTGGATGTCGCGCGCCGCCCGGCGGGAACGGCGGCGATGCTGCGCCTCATGCAGAGCCGCGCGCAGCGGCGCCCGCCCTTCGCGCCGCCGTTCCTGCGCGCGGGCAAAACCGTCATCGCCCAGACGGCGAACATCCTGCTGTTTCTCGGGCCGCGCCTCGGCCTCGCGCCGAAGGGCGAGGCCGAGCGCCTGTGGGTGCACCAGTTGCAGCTCACGATCGCCGACTGGGTAGTCGAGGCGCACGACACGCACCACCCGATCGCGGGCAGCCTCTACTACGAGGACCAGAAGCGCGAGGCGAAGCGCCGCGCGCTGGACTTCCGCACGAACCGCATGCCGAAGTTCCTCGATTACTTCGGTGCCGTGCTCGGGCGCAACCGCGGCGCGCGCGTCACCTACGCCGACCTGTCGCTCTTCCAGATGATCTGCGGTTTGCGCTACGCCTTTCCGCGCGCCATGGCGCGCCTCGAGCGCAAGCGCCCCTGGCTCGCGGCGCATGCCGAGCGCATCGCGGCGCGTCCCGGGATCCGCGACTACCTCGCCTCGCCGCGCCGAATTCCGTTCAACGAGCAGGGCATTTTTCGTCACTACCCCGAGCTGGACGACTAGCGGCCCGAGACAGGCGACTGGCGGCGCGTGCGTATTTCTCATCCCGGCGCGAAGCGCCGAGCGTTCGGGGCCGATCGCGTGTTTAATGTGGCCTGGGGAGAACACGCACACTGATGGATACGCAAGCCGCGGAGAGAACGCTCGCGCAAAAAGGGCCCGCGCCGGTTCCGGCGAGCGTGGTCGTGCTCAGGCTCGCGGAGTTCGGACGCAAGCCCGTGACCGAGCAGGCGAGGCTCAAGGGGGAGCTCGAGACGCTCGCGGCCAAGGCCATCGAGCCGCTCGCCGCGCCGGACCGCATCGTGCTCGAGGCGCCCGACGCGCTCGTCGTCGTCGTGCTCGCGCGGCCGCAGGCGGCGCTCGAGCTCGCCGAGCGCTGCGAGGCCGCGGCGGGCGAGCTGCCGCTGTGCGTCGGCGTGAACCACGGCCCGGTGCGCCAGGCGAACGACCCGCTGCGCGGCCCGGGCATCGTCGGCGATGGCGTAGCCACGGGCATGGTGCTGGCGAACGCCGCGACCCCGGGCCGAATGCTCGCATCGCGGCCGTTCCACGAGGCGCTCGAGGCGAGCAGCTCGCGGCGCGCCGCCGACCTGACGGCTGCCGGCGAGCTGACCGACGCGAGTGTGCGCCGGCACGAGATCTACACGCTCAAGCCGAAGGTTGCGCGCCCGCGCGACCGGCGCGCGCTCGTCATCCTGGTGCTCGGCTCGGCGGCGATCCTCGGTCTGCCCTTCCTAGCACGCCGCTTTCCGGAGGGTCCGGACCTGCGAGGGGCACCCGCGCCGCGCACACCCGCCCCGGCCGCACCGGAGCCGAAGATCGAGGCGCCGCCGACGCCCGCGCCGCAGGCCAAGGCAGAGGAGCCAAAGCCGGAAACCGCGCCCAAGCCGAAGCCCGCCGCGCCGAAACCCGCTTCGATCCGCTTCCACATCAAGCCGGAAGGCTTCGTGTACATCGACGGCGTCGCGAAGGGCCGCACCCCGCCGCTGACCCGCATCGAGATCACCCCGGGCAGACATTCGGTCGAGGTGCGCCACGGCGAATATCCCCCGCTCAAGCTGCGCGTGAACCTGGGACGCGCCGAGGAGATGACCGTCACGCACAGCTTCGTCGCGCCGCATACGCCGCGGGAGGGCCTGATCCCGCGCTGGCGCCGCAGGCTCGGGATCTAGCGTGATGAGCACGCAGCTGCCAGCGACGATCGGCCGCTATCGCATCCTCGGCGAGCTCGGCCGTGGTGCGATGGGCGTGGTCTATCGCGCCGAGGACCCGCTGCTCAACCGGCCGGTGGCGATCAAGACGATCCTCATGTCGGCCGATCCCGACGTGCGCGCCGAGTACGAGCGGCGCTTCTACCAGGAGGCGAAAGCCGCAGGCGGGCTGAACCATCCGAACCTGATCACCGTGCACGATATCGGCCGGGAAGGCGACGTCGTCTTCATGGCGATGGAGCTGCTCGAAGGGGTCGAGCTGCGCCAGATGATGCAGCAGGAACGCGTCGCGCTGCGAACGGCGCTCGAGATCCTGGCGCAGATCGCCGACGGACTCGCCTACGCGCACGACCACGGCGTCGTTCACCGCGACATCAAGCCGGGGAACATCATGGTGCTTCCCGGCGACCGGGCCAAGGTGATGGACTTCGGCATCGCCAGGATGCGCGCCTCCGACATCCACACGCAAACCGGCGCGGTGGTCGGCTCGCCGAAATACATGTCACCCGAGCAGGTGAGCGGCACACGCGTCGACGGGCGCTCGGACATCTTCTCGCTCGGCATCGTGCTCTACGAGCTCGCCGCGGGCGCACCGCCGTTTTCGGCGCCCGATACCGCGCAGTTCTTGCACCAGATCGCGACCGCCACGCCGCCGCCGCCGAGCGCGCTGAACGAGCGGCTGCCGCGCGTGATCGACCTGATCGTGGCGCGCGCGCTGGAAAAGGACCCTGAGAAGCGCTACCAGACCGCGTCCGAAATGGCCGCCGACATGCGCAGCTGCCTCGCGACGCTGCCCGCAGCCGGCATCGACACCACCGTCGACTTCAATCTCGAGCTGACCGCGACCCGGGCGGCGCACTCGACCACGGGCGCGCCGAAGAAAGTCGACACGCGCACCCTCAAGCTCGGGGCAATCGCCAGCGGGACCGAGCCCGGCCTGCACCTGCCGCTCGCGCGGCGCTTCGACTCGAAGGCGGCGCTCGACAAGCTCGCGCGGCTCGCGTTCTCCGGCCAGTCCTAAGACTGCGGGTCGAAGCGCCAGACGGCGCCGTCCTTCGCGATCCGCCCTGCGGTGGGCGTGGCGAAGTGGGTGCCAAGCACGAGCACCGGCCGGTCTGCATGGCGCTCCAGGAACGCGCGCCGCGTCGCGCGAGCGGCGTCCGCGTCGACGTCGAAGCGGTTGGCCCAGTCCGGTTCGGCGCACTGCACCGGGTGGTGCATCAGGTCGCCGGTGATCACCGCCTCGGCGCCCCCCGAGGCGATGCGCACGCTCACGTGCCCCGGGGTGTGGCCGGGCGTCGGCTCGAGCCATACCTCGTTCGTCAGGCGCTCGTCCGACTCGATCAGCCGTGCGAGCCCCGCCTCGATGATCGGGCGCACCGAGTCCTCGATCACCGCAGCGTCCGCGCCGTCCGCTTCGCGCGACCAGTGCTCCCACTCCTTGCGCCCGAAGAGATAGCTGGCGCGCGGAAAGGTCGCGACCCATTTGCCGCGGTCGAGCATCGTGTTCCAGCCGACGTGGTCGACGTGCAGATGCGTGCACAACACCGTGTCGATCGACTCGCGCGCGAACCCAGCCGCCGCCAGATCCTCCAAGAACTTTCCCTTGCGCAGGTTCCAGTGCTTTACTGCCCGCAGCTTGTCGTTGCCGACGCAGGTGTCGACGACGATGCGCGTTCCCTCGGACTCCACGACGAAAGCGTGGATCGAGCCGATCAGCCGTCCGTCGGGCGCGAGGAAATGCGGCCGTAGCCAGGCGTGCCGCTCGATCCGCTCGGGGGTCGCCTCGGCGTACAGGAAGCTCGCCGGCATGGGCCCCTCGGTCTCGATAACGCGCGTCACCGTGACCGCACCGATCCTCCAGCGCGTCACCGGAAACGTCGTTACCAAGGGCTCAGCGGGGAACGCCATCCTTCAGGAGGAATATACCCCCTCGGCGCACCGGAACTGCTAGCCGCAGGCTGCGCGCACCTGCTCCGGAGTGGTGAGGCCTACCAGCGCCTTTTCGATGCCATCCTGCCGGAGCGTGCGCATGCCCTCGACGAGCGCGCGTTCCCGGATCATCTCCACCTCGGTGCGCTGGTGGATGAGCTTCTTCAATGGCGCGCTCGCGCCCATGAACTCGTGCAGCGCCAGGCGCCCCTTGTAGCCGGAGTCGCCGCACTCGTCGCAGCCCTCGCCGCGCGCCGTGTACAGGCGCCCGTCGCGTCCATAGCGCTCGCGCCATGCGGCCGCGATGGCCAAAGGATCCAGTGCGCGGCCTTCGGCGTACTCGAGCGCGATGCGCGCCACCTCCTCCTCCGCGAGCTCCACCGGCTTCGAACATGCCGGGCAGACCCGGCGCACGAGACGCTGCGCGAGCACGCCGAGCAGCGAATCGCCGAACTTGAACGGGTCGACCCCCAGGTCGAGCAGCCGCACGACCGTCTCGGGCGCGCTGTTGGTATGCAGCGTGGAGAATACGAGATGGCCCGTGAGCGAAGCCTCCACGGCCGTCTGCGCGGTCTCGCGGTCGCGCATCTCGCCGATCATGATGACGTCGGGATCGGCGCGTAGCAGCGAGCGCAGCGCTTCCGCGAAGGTCCAGCCGAGCTTCGCGTTCACCTGCACCTGTGAAAGACCCTCCTGCGTGATCTCGACCGGATCTTCCGCCGTCCAGATCTTGCGTTCCGGCGTATTGATCATGGACATCAGGGAATGCAGCGTCGTCGTCTTGCCCGAACCGGTGGGGCCGCACACGAGCAGCAGGCCGTGCGGCTTCTCGACGACCTGCTTGAGGCGGGCGAGCACGCTCGCGTCGAGACAAAGCTTCTCCGGAGGCAGCGGACCCGCCGCGGCGAGCAGCCGCAGAATGACACTCTCGAGTCCGTTCGCCGTCGGTATGACGGCGACGCGCAACTCCAGCTTCTCCGGCGCGAAGCGCGCAAAGTCGATCTTGCCGTCTTGCTGCTTCCTGTGCTCGGCGATGTCGAGGTTCGCCATGATCTTGATGCGCGAGACGAGCGCCGAGCGAAAGCGGGCCGGCAGCTCGGCGTAGTCGGAAAGCACGCCGTCGCGGCGCATCCGAATCCTCGTCGGGCGATCGCCCGGCGCCGACTCGAAGTGGATGTCCGAGGCGCCGCTCTGCATCGCGTCGAGGATCACCTTGTTCACCAGGCGCACGAGCGTCGAGTCCGTTTCGCGCACCGCGACCGACGACTGCGGCTCGCCCGGCGCGGGTGTCTCGAGCTTGAGCCTCGACATGAGCTCGTGCACCCCCCCATTATCGAACTCGATCGCGTCGACCGCCGCGCCGTCTCCGTTCGGCTTGGCCGGTGCCGGCGATTGGACGCCGCGAACCGAGCTCGCCCCCCACGTGTCGCGCGAGCCGAGCATGACACTGATGTCGCGCCATTTGGCGAGCACGGAAACCGCCCGCCGGCCGGTGGTGAATCGGACGGCCTCCAGGGCCTCGCTCGATATCGGATTGTCCATCGCGACGACGAGGCGTCCGTGTGCATCCAGGCAGAGCGGCACGAGCCGGTAGCGATGACAATGCTCGTAGGGCACCAAGCGCAGCGCCTCGGGGTCGGCGGCAAAGTTGCGCACATCGACCCGCAGGATTCCGAGCTTCTGGACGAGCGCCGCCCGGAGTTGCTCCACCGACACGGCGTTCATGGCGAGAAGCGTCTCGCCGAGCAGCACGCGCCTGCGCGAGCGCTGGCGCTCGTGGCGCTGCCGGGCGAGTGCCTGCTCGAGCTGCGCCGGCGTAAGGATCCCCAGCTCGATGAGCACCTCGCCGAGGCGCCGCACGGGTCCTCTCTTGGCCGCGTCAAGCGCCTTCAGCAACGCAGGCACGGACGCGATGATCTCCTCGCGCGGCGCCGCCGCAGCGGAGGAATCTGCCGCACCGGTGATGTCCGGGAGCCCTAGGCGCCTGGAGCCGTTCGCACCGCGGACGAAGTCGAACGATCGCCATTGGGCGGCCGGAACGACGACTCGCGTGACGGCCGATTCGCCCTGCGGGGGATAGAGAAACAGCGCACAATCCGTGCGCACGGCCCCGGCCGTCTCGCCTTCCCTCACGCTACCGTCGGTCAGTACGAGGCGGTAGCGGCTCCGCAGTTCGTCTGCGCTTGCAGGCGGAGCAAAGAGCGCGAGAGGCCGCGTGAGCGTGAGGCTTCTGACTTTCGATATCGCGATCCAATATGCCTTGTGGCCGCCTTCGGGCTTGAAGAAAAGGCCATCGTCCGCCCCAAGCAGCAGCACCTCTCCAGC
>JBLMWT010000305.1:0-2586 GCA_050257375.1 Sphingomonadaceae bacterium | reverse complement strand
GTCGTCGTGGCGAGCCTGCTGCACCGCGAGAATCTCGCCCGCGCGATGGTGGACGGTCTCAAGGAAGGCGCGCCCGAAAAGGGCATTCACGGCAGCGTCTGGGTGGTGGGCGCCCTGCTCGCGGCGCTGGTCGGCGGTTTCTGGGTCGCCGCCTGGCGCGGCGACCTTCCCGCAGTGACGCGCCCGGCCGCCGAGCGCGCGCACGAGCACGAAGGCTGAGCCCGCGCAGCTAGACGTAGCTGCGGTAAATCGGCTGGTACATCTGCGACCGGATGAACGCACTCAGGTCGGCGGGCCGCGCTACGCCGGCAAGGCTGCGCGCGAAGGCGACCTCGGCCACCGTCGTCGCGATCGCCGCCGACACCTCGCGTACGCGGGCAAGCGGCGGATACAGGCTTCCCTGATCCAGATCCTGCGGAGTGACCAGGTCGGCAAGCGCGCGGGCCGCCGCGAGGAACATCTCGTCCGTCGCGCGGCGCGCGCGCGAGGCGATCAGCCCGAGCCCGACGCCGGGGAAGATGTACGAATTGTTGCCCTGGCGCGGCACGTGCGTGCGGCCCTCGAAGGTGACAGGGTCGAACGGGCTGCCGCAGGCAAACAGGGCGCGCCCCGCAGTCCAGAGATAGGCCTCCTGCGCGGTGCACTCGGCCTGCGACGTGGGATTGGAAAGGGCAAACACGATCGGGCGCGGGTTGATGCGCGCCATCTCCTCCAGCACCTCGCGCGTAAAGGTCTTCCCCACCGCGGCGACGCCGATGATCGCGGTCGGCTTGAGCGCCTTCACCGCGGATAGGAAGTCCGGCACCTGCTCGTGCTCGTGCGCGTACGGGCGCTTGTGCTCGCCGAGATCGGTGCGCGAGCGCACCACCAGGCCGCGCGAATCGAACAGCCAGCAGCGGCGCCGCGCCTCCGCCTCCGCCAGTCCCTCGCCGGCCATTGCCGCCACCGCCAGGTCGCAGATGCCGGTCGCCGCCTCGCCCGCGCCGAGAAATAGCAGGCGCTGGTCCGCGAGCCGGCCGCGCGTGACGCGCAGCGCCGAGTACAGACCCGCCAGCGCGACGCTCGCCGTGCCCTGGATATCGTCGTTGAAGCAGCACAGCCGCTCGCGGTACTTGTGCAGCAGGCGGAACGCGTTGAGGTTCGCGAAGTCCTCGAACTGCACCACGACCCCCGGAAACACCTCCTGCGCGGCGTTCATGAACTCGTCGACCAGCGCATCGTATTCCGCGCCGCGCAAGCGCGGCCGCTTGAGGCCGATGTACAGCGGGTCCTGCAGGAAAGCGGCGTTGTTCGTGCCGACGTCGAGCAGCAGCGGCAGCGTGTGCTCGGGATGGATCCCGGCGCACGCGGTGTAAAGAGAGAGCTTGCCCACCGGGATGCCCATGCCGTTCGCGCCGAGGTCGCCCAGCCCGAGAATGCGCTCGCCGTCGGTGACCACGATGATCTTCACCTCGCGCGTCGGCCAGTTGCGCAGCACTTCGGCGACGCGTCCTCGCTCCGCCGCCGACACCCACATGCCGCGCGGGCGCTGAAAGATCTGCGCGAAACGCTGGCAGGCGAGCCCGACCGTCGGCGTATAGATGAGCGGCATGATCTCGTCCGGGTGGTCCATCACCACCCGGAAGAACAGCGTCTCGTTGCGGTCGTGCAGCGCGTTCAGCGCGATGAACTTGTCCAGGTCGCTCGGCTGCCGGCGCAAGTTGTCCAGCACGCGCTCCACCTGCTGTTCCTGGGTGAGCACCGCCGGCGGCAGCAGCCCGCGCAGCCCGAACGCTTCGCGCTCGGCTTCGTCGAACGCGATGCCTTTGTTCTGCAGCGGGTCGCGCAGCAGGTCCAGACCGGTGCGGCGCATCGCGGCTCCTCCACTGTGCCTACCCTGCATGCTGCGTCAGCCGCGCGCGCGCCCCTTGACGAAGATCAATCTGGGTTTCTCTGGCAGCGGCCTTCGATTGAATCGGGAGCGTCAGTCCGGGATCTCGGCTTCGACGAGCTTCACCAGCAGCGCGAGAGATTTCTGCCAGCCGAGATACGTTCCGCCGAACGAGTGGCTGCGTCCGGTCGAGAATGCAGTACAGTTGCGCCGGCCTGGCCCGCGTGTCCGGTCAGCTTCGAGACAGTAAACAACCAAAGGAGCGATCTTGAAAATCGACGTCAAGCGCATCGCAATGGCCGCACTGCTCTTGCTCGCATCCGCATGCGCGCAGCAGCCGCTCGCGCCCGTTCCCGGCGACGTCGCCTACGTCACCAGTCAGGGCGGCGGTGTCACGGTACTCGACACGACGACGCTGAAGCCACTCGCGCAGATTAACGTCGGACCCGGACCGCGGGGCATCGCGATCACGCCCGACGGCCGCTGGCTGCTGACCGCCAACCAGAAGACCGCGGACGTTTCGGTGGTCGATACCGTTTCGCGCAAGGAGGTGCGGCGCATCCCGGTCGGCAAGAATGTCGAGTTCATGCGCATTTCGCCGAACGGCAAGCTGGCTCTCGTCACCTACGAGCCCTCTTCGACCGGTAAGCCGGGCAAGGAGACAAAGGAATCCGAAGAGTCGGAGGTGCCGGCGGAGGTGGCGGTCATCGACCTCG
>JBLMWT010000304.1:0-3265 GCA_050257375.1 Sphingomonadaceae bacterium | reverse complement strand
GTGCGCTCGCCGACCTCGTCAAGCGCGCGCGCGCGGGCTCGCTGCGCAGCTCGGAGATGTCCGACCCCACGATCACCGTCACCAACCTCGGCGAGCAGGGCGTCGAGTCGGTGTTCGGCGTCATCTACCCGCCGCAGGTCGCGCTGGTAGGCTTCGGGCGCATCGCCGAGCGCGCCCTCGCCGAGGATGGGGCGCTGCGCGCCGCGCCTGTGGTCAGCGCGACGCTCTCGGGCGATCATCGCGCGAGCGACGGCCACCGCGGCGCGCGCTTCCTGGCGGCGCTGCGCGAGCAACTGCAAAGTCCGGAGGAACTGTGAAGCCCGAAGAGCTCAAGCCCCAGGTGCTCGCATTGCTCACCACGATCGCGCCGGAGCTCGATACGGCCAGCCTGCGCGCCGACAAGCCGCTACGCAACCAGGTCGACCTCGACTCGATGGATTGGCTGAATTTTCTCGTCGCGCTGCACGAGCGCCTCAAGGTCGACATCCCGGAGGCCGACTACGGCAAGCTGGCGACGCTCGACCAACTGCTCGCGTACTTGAGGGAAAAGCTGCCCGGCTAGGCGGCCGCGTCGATGGCGGACTCGAGCGCGGCGTAGGTCTGCGTCACCGGGAACTGCGGGAACTGCGCGGCGATCGCGGGCGGCGGCCGGAAGAAGATCCCCGCGTGCGCGGCGCCGAGCATGGCGGTGTCGTTGTACGAGTCGCCGGCGGCGACCACTTTGAAGTTCAATCCGCGGAAGGCGTGTACCGCCGAGCGCTTCGGGTCGGGCATTCTCAGCCGGTAGCCGGCCAGGTAGCCGTCCGCGCCCACATCGAGCTCGTTGCAAAAGAGCGTCGGCCAGCCGAGCTGGCGCATGAGCGGACCGGCGAACTCGTAGAAGGTGTCCGACAGAATGACCACCTGGTAGCGTGCGCGCAAACGCTCGAGGAATTCGGCCGCGCCCTCGAGCGGACGCATATCCGCGATCACGCGCTGGATGTCGGACATGCGCAGCCCGCGCTCGCGCAGCAGGCCGAGCCGGAAGCGCATCAGCTTGTCGTAGTCGGGCTCCTCGCGCGTCGTGCGGCGCAGCGCCTCGATGCCGCTGCGCTCGGAGAATTCGATCCAGATCTCGGGCACCAGCACGCCCTCGAGATCGAGGCAGACGAGTTGCACGGCGGCTCCAAAAAAGTTCGCAGTGTACCAATTCGGCTAGAATCTTCGTCCCCCACCGCAGGAGAGCGCGCATGAGCGTAAAGAAGCTTCTCGATCTCACGGGGCGCACCGCGATCGTCACCGGCGGCTCGCGCGGGCTCGGCCTGCAGATCGCCGAGGCGCTCGGCGAGATGGGCGCCCGGCTCGCCCTCACGGCGCGCAAGCAGGACGAGCTGGACGAGGCGGTGGCGCATCTGAAGAAGCAGGGCATCGAGGCAAGGCCGTACGTGTGCGACCTCGGCAAGCGCGAGCTCGTCGCGCCGCTCGTCGACCGGGCGATGGCGGACCTCGGCAAGGTCGACATCCTCGTCAACAACGCCGGCGCCACCTGGGGCGCGCCCGCGGAGGATCATCCGCTCGAAGCCTGGGACAAATTGGTCAACCTGAACCTCACCGGCACCTTCCTCATCAGCCAGCGCGTCGCCAAGAAGTCGATGATTCCGGCGAAATGGGGCCGGATCGTAAACGTCGCCTCGGTGGCGGGCCTGATGGCGAGCGACCCGGCGGTGGTGCGCACCGTCGCCTACAACGCCACCAAGCACGGCGTGGTGGGGCTGACGCGGCAGTGCGCCGCCGAGTGGGGCGAGCACGGCATCACGGTCAACGCGATCTGCCCAGGGTTTTTCCCGTCCAAGATGACGCGCGCGACGCTCGACTCGACCGGCGAGATGGTGCGCAAGATGACGCCGACGCGCAGGCTCGGTGGGCCCGAGGACCTGAAGGGTCTCGCGGTGCTGCTTGCTTCGGAGGCTTCGCGCCACATCACGGGGCAGGCGATCGCGGTGGACGGCGGCGCGATCCTCATATGACCGAGAGCATCGCCTTCGCGCGCGACTACCAGAAGATGATCCCCTTCATCGAGCACCTCGGCATCGGCATCGAGGAGCTCGGCGAGGGTCGGGCGCGCCTCTCGCTCTCTCTCGCGCCGCAATTCACCAACAGCCTGGGCACCGCGCACGGCGGCGTGATACTGACGCTGCTCGACGTGGCGTTGTGCACCGCGGCGCGCACGCTGCACCCGGACTCGGCGGGCGTGATCACCATCGACCTGAGCACCTCTTTCATCGGCGGCGGCACCGGACCGCGGCTCTTCGCCGAGGCGCGCGTGCTGAAGAACGGGCGCAGCATCATCTTCGCCGAGGGCGAGGCGCTGAACGAGGACGGCTCGCTCGTCGCCAAGGCGGTTGGCACCGTGCGCGCGCGCAAGGCCTGACGTGCGCGCCGCTGCGCTTGCGCTGCTTTTCGCCGCGCACGCCGCCGCCGCGCAGGTATACAAGTGGGTCGACTCCGACGGCAGGACGCACTACGGCAACCGTCCCCCGCCCGGCGTCGCGGCGCAACCGGTCGGCGACCGGATGAATGTCTACCGGCCCGACGCACCGCTCGACGATGCGATCGGTGAGGCGCGCATCGAGCAGCGCAAGAAGCGGCTCGAGGAGTCGTCCGCTTCGCCGCCCTCATCACCACCGGCGTCTGCCGCGGACGCGAACGACAGCGGCGGCGCGACCAGCGGCCCGCGGCTCGTGCAGCGCCCGGCGCCGACCTGGCATTCGAACAGCAACATCGGCTACCCGTCGGCGAACAACCCCGGTACGCGCGCTGCGCCGCGCTAGACGGCGGCACGCGTCTCGAACAGCCGCCGCCCGCTCCACAGCCAGGCGAGCCCCGCGATCTGCAGCGCCCAGGCGATGCCGAGCGCCCAGTGATAGGCGGCGGGATCGTAGCCCGCGGCGCTCTGCGGCCACAGGTCGAGCACCGCGCCGATGCCCCACTGGCCGAGGAACATGCCGCTGAAGCCGAAGACGTTGACTCCGGTATTGGCGCGCCCGACCAGCTCCTTCGGGTAGCGCCGCGACAGGAGCGAGAAGGCGAGCACGATCGACGTGCTGCCGCCGATGAAACCGCACCACAGCGCGAGCGCCCCGGTGCGCGTGCCGAGTGCGAGCAGGCCAAGGCTCACCGAGGCGCAGGCGAGCCCGCCGCCGAGCAGCGGCAGCACGCCTTTGCCGCCCCGCGCGCGCGCATCGGCTGCACGGCCGAAGCCGAGATAGCCCACGATCATCGCGAT
>JBLMWT010000303.1:0-14021 GCA_050257375.1 Sphingomonadaceae bacterium | reverse complement strand
GCGGCGCACGCCGATACGGTCTATATGCGAAACGGGGATCGCCTGACCGGTGGCGGCCTTCACATGGCAGCCGGAAAGCTGACGCTCGACACTGCCTACGCAGGAAAGATCAGCGTTCGCTGGGACGAGGTCGCGAGCCTCGCCACCGACGTGCCCGTCACGCTGATGCTGAAAAATACGGGCACCATTTACACGGGCCGGCTCGCTCCGTCCGAGGACGGCTACTGCCTCGTGGACACCGAGGCGAACGTGCCCAGCCCGGGCAGGGTGGCGCTCTCGCGATTGATGTACCTGAATCCGACGCCGCTGGAAGCGGGCGGAAGCGTGGAGTACAAGCGGCGGATCAACGTTTCAGGGTCGCGCACTGAGGGAAACAGCACAGGCTCGAACTTGAACGCGGAGTTCGACCTGCAGGCGCGCGCAACGAGGTATCGCTACGGCGTGCACGCGAACGCCAACCAGGCGCGGCTCGCGGGCCAGACCGTGACGTCGAACTGGCTGGTGAGTGCGCACGTCGACCGATTCGTGCTGGATCCGAAGCATTTCAGGTATGTGCGCGCATCGGCGCAGCGCGATCGGTTCAGGGACCTCCGCCTGCGCGCGGCCATGGGCGCCGGCTACGGCTGGCAGCTGATCGACAGCGGCGACACGCAACTCGCCTTGCGCGGCGGCCTCGACCTCGTCGCCGTGCGGCGCTACGCCAACCCGGGCGATCGCTATCCGGCGCTCGGCTGGGGAATCCAATTCTCGCACTGGCTGTGGCGCCACCGGGCCGAAGTTTTTCACACGCAGGACGGGTACTGGGGCGTGGGTGACAGCGCGGAAGTCACGCTTCGCACCCGTACCGGGCTGCGCGTGCCGCTTGCGCACGGCTTGCTCACGACCACACAGCTAGAGGTCGACTGGGACAAGCGTCCGCCGCCGGGAGTCAAGCCGACGGATTCGACCTTGCTCGTCGGCATCGGCTACGAGTGGTGAGCGCAACCTGTCGCGCTGTCGCCGGCCCGCGACGAAACACCCCTCCGGCAGCCGTCGCAATTGGTGAAATTGCCTTTGCCGACAAGGGCTCACATGCATGGTACGGAACTCGCATCGTTCAAATCCTGTGCAACGCGAATCCAGGAGAGCGTCATGATGCGATCCCATAAAGCTTCGCTCGCGACACTGCTTGCGGTCGCACTCCTCGGCTGCCAGCAGAGCGATGTGCCCGGACCGACGGCCGCGGAAGGCGCGAGCACCGCCGCGCCGACAAGGCCGGCGCCGCCGCCCATGGCCGCTGTGCCGACGGCCACGATCGCGCCGCCGGCCACGGCGGCTCTGCCGCCCGCCACCGTCGCGTCGCCTGCCACGGTTCCGGCTCCACTCAGGCCTCAGGTCGTAGGCGCCAATCCGCCGGCGAGGTACGCGGTCGACGATGAGGAAATGCTGTGGAACGTCATGACGGCACTCGGCGCCTTGCCCGGCACGCCCTCTGAGGCGATCGCGGTCACGGTCTCGAAGGGCGTGGTGACGGTCGACGGACAAGTGCACGACTCCGAACGTCGCGAGCTGATCGTGCAGATCGTCTCTCGCGTGAAGGGTGTGCAGTCGGTCGTGGACAAGCTGCACGTCGCCGAAAGCTAGGCGGCACACAGGCGCAGGCTCGCCGCAATCTCCTGAAGTACCGCGCGGCGTCGTGCTGCGCGCGTTACTTACCGGCATCAGCTATGGACAGTGACGACAGCATCGCTTTGTCGCTGACGCGCGACAGAACATCGCCTCATTCGCAGGCACTGGCGGCCAAATTGTTTTTTCCAAACAACGTGTCGCAGCCGCTGGTACGGAATTCGCATTGCTGCTCTCCGTCTGCATCCCAACGAGGAGAGACACCATGAACCGAACCCAGGTAATTGCTTTGGCGACGCTGCTTGCGCTCGGACTTTTCGGGTGCGAGCAGAGCAAGGAGCCCGGCAGGCCTACTGAACCGGGCGGAACCTCGAGCGGCGCCGTCTCGCCGGCGCCGCCACCCTCTGCTCAATCGATGCCGGCGCCGAAAGGCGTCGGTGCCAGTCCGGCGCCGCAGAGCATGCTCGACGATCAGCAAGTTCTGTCGAACGTCAAGACTGCGCTCGGCTCGCTGCCCGGCGTGAATCCCGAGCAGATCGAGATCACTGTTGCCGGCGGCGTCGTGACACTCGGCGGGCTGGTATCCCGCGCTGAGCAGCGCGAGCAGATCGTGCAGTTCGTTTCCCACGTGCAAGGCGTGCAGTCGGTCGTCGACAACCTGCACGTGGCCGAAAGCTAGGCCGCACGTTCTCGCGGCGCGTGCATCCGTTGTTCTCATTTTGCGACGTGGAAGTGCATTGAGAACGAATCACTTTTCTCCGCGAGCCGCGTGGCGCGTCGGTGACGAACGACAGTGACGACGACGCTGTTTTCGGGCATCGAGCAAACAGAGATACCGGCGCGCCACAGCGGCTGGGACGTCGTCGACGCCTGCCCGTCCTGTGCTTCGCGGCTCCACAACGTGCTCGGCGAAATTCCGGATCGCGACTACGTGTTCGGCGGTGAGCGCATCGCGTTTCCGGCAGCCGCGATCGTCTTGCATGAGTGTCTCGACTGCGGCTTGATTTACAAGTCGCACGTCCCGGGCGAGGCGTTGCTTGCCACCATTTTCGCGCGCTGCGCGCAGGCAAAGTGGTGTGTGGTCCGTGACTACGGGCCCGACCTGCGGCAGTTGCGGCGCCTGGTGGCGGGCGACACCTGCGACCTGCTCGACGCCGGCGCCGCTGCGGGGGACTGGCTGCTCGCCTGCGGCGCGGGCGGGTTTCGCGGGCGGCGCTCGGCGCTCGACGTCGTGTGCTACCCCGGAATCATGGATCGTGTGCGCGGCGAGTTCATCCTGGCTGCGCTCGACGAATCCGAGCTGAGCTGGAGCGGAGACCCCTACGACGTCGTGACCGCGTTCGACGTGCTCGAGCACTTGCACCGTCCCGACCTCGCGTTCGCCAACCTCGCTGCGCTCGTCAAGCGCGGCGGCGCCCTATGGATCGAAACCGGCTGCACCGAGAGCTACTGGCCGCAGCATTTGGGCGTCAATCATTGGTGGTACGCGCGCCTCGTCGAGCACCACGTGTTCTGGTCACGTCGTCCGCTTATGCGCGTTGCCGCTGCACATGGTTTCGTGCTCGAGCACTGGGAACACGTGCGCCATCGCGATTGGCGCGGCGCGGGTGCCGGCGCAATCTGCCTCGGACTGCTGAAGACCGGCGTCTACTGCGCGACCGGTCGCCATTACGCGGAACTGGCGCGCCGCTTCGGGCGCGAGGGCAATCAGCCGTGGTATCCGTTCGCGCGCGACCACTTGCGCGCGTGCTTCCGCCGACGATAGACGATGGCCGCCAGCCGATTCCCACGGATCTCGATCGTGACCTGCTCGTACCAGCAGGCGCGCTACCTCGAGCAGGCAATGCGCTCGGTGATCGAGCAGGGCTACCCGGCGCTCGAGTACATCGTCGTCGACGGCGGATCGAGCGATGGCAGCCGGGAAATAATCGAACGCCACGGCCATTTGCTCGCAGGCTGCATCTGCGAGCCCGATCGCGGTCAGACCGATGCATTGCGCAAAGGCTTTCGTCTGGCTACCGGCGAGCTTTGCGGATGGCTGTGCTCCGACGACCTGCTCCTGCCTGGCGCGCTGCGCGCGGTGGCGGCGTTCTTCCGGACGCACCCGGAGGTCTCGGCCGCATATGGGGATGCGCTTTGGATCGATGACGCGGGGCGCTTCGTGCGTCCGAAGCGTGAGATGGAATTCAGCCGCTTCGTGCTTCTGCACGACCACAACTACGTTCCGCAGCCGTCGATGTTCTGGCGCCGTGCGCTGTACGAGACGGTCGGCGGGCTCGACCCAGCCTTCGAGCTGGCGATGGACGCCGACCTGTGGGAGCGCTTCTCGCGCCGCGGTCGCATCTCACACATCCCGCGCTACCTGTCGTGCATGCGTTACTACCCGCAGCAGAAGACCCGCCGCCGGCGCGGTGATGCTCTGCGCGAGGAGGGGATCATCCGCTCGCGCAACGAGGCGCGCAGCGGTGGCGCACTCAGGGCGCGCGCGCTTCGTGCCGCTGCGCGATGCCTGAGGATCGTCAACAAGGCGATGGCGGGAGGTTACGGAGCGCGCGTGCTCCCCGAGCACCTCGCCTGGCTGGAACGATGGGCCTCGAAATCCGCCCCCGGAAAATGAGCCGCGAGGAGCCGTGGCGTCGTATCGAGGCGACCCTCGCCTTGCACGGCGCGCGCGCCATGCCAAACAGGGCGAGGCGCTGGCACCTGCTGTTCGGCGGTCGCGACCGGCCGATGCTGATCCCCGCGGGCGCCTACGCCATGCAGCGCGCGTGCCTGCGCCATTTCCTCGGGGATCGCCGCGCGGCTTGGGTCGGTAGCGCGCTGCTGAAGGCGAACGCCCTGTGGCCAGGCGCCGGGCTTTTGCCGGAAGTGCGGCTGCACAAGGGGCGCCCGGGAATCGACGGCGCTCTGGCTGCGCGCGAGCCCGCCTACGTGGCCTTCCAGGTCGGCACTCCCGGCCCGCATCAGAAGGCGTCGGCGCTCTACCTGACCGAGTCAGGGGAGGGGATCGCGCTCGCAAAGACCGCAATGGCTTCGAGCGCGGATGCCACCGTGCGGCGGGAAGCTGGCTGGCTCGAGATGCTCCCCTCCATAGAGCCGCTGGCCGGGCAGGTGCCGCGCCTGCTCGACGAAGGCGTGACGCCCGAGGGTCGTCGCTACCTGGTCGTGAGCGCGGCGCCGAGCACCGGAACGAGCTTCACCTTTACCCCTGCGCACGCCCGCTTTCTCGGCGCGCTAGGGCGCGCCCGTCTCGAGATCGGCCATTTCAGGGAATCGCTCGTCGCGCGCACGTTGCGCGCGAGGCTGCAAGACCTGCGCGGCATCCTGCCCGAGTCCCGCGTTGCCGCCTTTCAGGCGGCGGTTGCCGACTGCCACGCGTGGCTGTCCGACTACGGAGGACCGCTTGTGATCTCTCAAGGGGACTTTGCGCCCTGGAACATTCGGGTTCTCAGCCGGGAAGTGTTCGTGTTCGACTGGGAATATGCCTGTACCGCCGCGAACCCGCTCGCCGACGCGCTGCACTACCTGCTCATGCCGCGCGCGGTTCGCGGCCGGCGCGTCGGCGGGAACGCTCTCGCCACGGCTCTCGGGCGCACCCATGAATTCGCGCGTCAGACCTACCCGGAATGGCGCTGGCACGAGCGCACGGTGTCGGCGCTCGCGCTGGCCTATCTGCTCGAGGTGCTCATGCGCTTTACGCTCGCCAGCGGGCGGTTCGAGCCGCGCCATCCGGTGATGGCGGCGTACTGGCAGTTGATCGAGAGGAGGTCGTCATGGATGGCGCAGTAGCGCACGCGGGGGCACCGGCGGCGCGTGCACAGCTGCGGGTACTGCTGTCGGCCTATGCCTGCGAGCCGCACAAGGGTTCGGAGCCGGGAATAGGATGGAACTGGGCGACCTCGCTCGCGCGCGCCGGACATGCGGTATGCGTGCTGACGCGCGCCAACAATCGCGAGTCGATCGAGCTGGAGATGGCGGCAAACCCGCTCCCCGGGCTGCGCTTCATCTACTACGACCTGCCGCGCTGGGCACGCTGGTGGAAGCGCGGCGCGCGCGGTGTGCACCTCTACTATCTGCTGTGGCAATGGGGAGCCTACAAGGTGGCACGCCGGCTGTGTCGCAGCGCGAATTTCGACGTCGCGCATCACATCACGTTCGGAGTGTTCCGTCACCCTTCGTTCATGGGGTTCCTCGGCCTGCCGTTCGTGTTCGGTCCGCTGGGAGGCGGCGAAGCCGCGCCGCTCGCGCTTCGCTGGACGTACCCCTTGCGCGGCTTCCTGGCCGATCTGATTCGCGATCTCGCCAATTGGGGCGCGCGCTTCGACCCGCTCCTGAACGCGGCCTACCGGTCCTCGGCAAGGGTCCTGTGCAAGACCACCGAGACGATGAACTGCATCCCGCGCAAACACCGTGACCGGTGCTGTGTCGGCCTCGAACTCGGCGCAGAGCCGTGCCTTGCGCGGCCCGTGCGCCGGCGTGACGACGGGTCGTTCCGGGTGCTCTACGTCGGGCGCCTGGTGTATCTCAAGGGGCTGCATCTCGGATTGGCTGCGTTCGAGCGGCTTCGCGCGGCGCACCCGGGCGCTCGCTTCACCGTAATCGGTAGCGGTCCCGAGGAGCCTCGCTTACGCGAACTCGCGCGCCGCAGCGGGATCGACGAATTCGTCAGCTGGATTCCCTGGATCGACCGCGCCGCGGTGATGCGGGCCTATTCGGAGCACGACGCCTTCCTATTTCCCAGTCTGCACGATTCCAGCGGCAACGTCGTCCTCGAGGCCATGTCTTGCGCGCTGCCGGTGATCTGCTTCGACGCCGGCGGCCCTTCGCTCCTGGTCGACGCGTCGTGCGGAATCCGCGTGCCAGCGCGCACGCCAGAGCAGGCGGTGGCCGGGCTCGCCCATGCGCTTGCCTCTCTCGCCGCCGATCCGGGATTGGCGCAACGCATGGGAGACGCCGCCTTTAGGCGCGCCTGCCGTGATTTCTCGTGGCCGCGGCAGGTGGCGCGCATGGAGCGACTGTACGGGGATGCGATCGCCGCCCGAAGCGCGCGCGCGACTGGGGTGACGCCGTGAGGCTCTTTGCGCGCCTCGTGCTCGTCGTCGCGGCGCTCTCTGCGGGCAGCAGCGCGGCCGCGGTGCGCTACGTGGACCCGTCCAATCCTTCCGCGCGCGACACGGGCGACGGCGGCGCGGGGCGGCCGTACCGCACGCTCGGCTACGCGATGAAGCGTCTCGAACCGGGCGACACGCTGAATCTCGCTCCCGGCACATATCGCGAGTCGCTGCTTCTTCCGCAGCGCGCGTGGTCCTCCGCGCAGACGATCATCCAGTCCGTTCCGGGAGGACAGGAAGCCCTTATCAAGGGATCGGACGTCGTCACGGGCTGGGAGAGCATCGCGCCCGGCCTGTTCGTCAGGCGCCAGTGGCCGACCCGGAGCGAGCAGGTGTTCGTTGACGGCAAGCCCATGCAGCAGATCGGTGGAACGGTGTTCGGCGGCTACCCGGACAACCCGGGCAATCCGTTGCAGCATCTGCAGCTGCCGCGAGGCGGGATCTGGCCGGGGCGAATCGCCGGCGGCAAGGAGAAGATGATCCCGGACAGCTTCTATTACGACGCCGCGGCGCGCGCCCTGTATCTCAAGACGCGCCTGGCGTCGCTTCAAGGGCACGTGGTCGAGGCGAGCGTGCGACCCTACCTGGTGTTCGGCAAGGACCTGCGCAACGTCACTCTGCGCAAGCTGCGTTTCGAGCACGCCAATACAACCGCAGTTGCCCAGGCGGGTGCGATCACGCTGATCGGCGATCACCTCGTGCTCGAGAATCTCGATATCCGCCTCGTCGATGGTGCGGGATTGGATGTCACGGGAAACGACGTGCTGATTCGCGCCAGTCGCGCGACGGATTGCGGGCAAGTGGGAATGAAGCTGCGCGGCCGCGGCAACCGTCTGCTCGGCAGCGAGATCAGTTTCAACAATACGCGCGGCTTCAGCAAGTGGTGGGAGGCGGGCGGTGCCAAGTTCGTCGGGGCCGGCGGGCTGCAAGACTCGGAGGTGGCGGGGAACATCGCAGTCGGAAACCACGGCGACGGTATCTGGTTCGACTGGATGAACCGCGACAACCGGATCCATGACAACGTGGTGGCATACAACAGCGGCATGGGCATCCACTACGAGGCAAGCAGCGGGGCGGTCATTCGCGACAACTACGTTTTCGGTAATGGTCAGCGCGGCATCTATCTGCCCGACAGCGCGGGTTCGGTGGTCGCCCACAACCTTGTCGCGGGAAACGGCCTCGAGGGAATCGCGATCGTGGGCGACGCGCGCGCGCGTGACAGGCCCGAGTTCGTGCCGCGCGGCAACCGGGTGTCTGCGAACATTGTCGCGTGGAACGGAAAGGCGGCGCTCGTTCTTCCGGCCGGGCAGCCGGACAACGCGTCGGACCATAACCTCTTCGTGGGCGATGCCGCACTACCCACGTTTTCCCTTGGATGGGCGAGCGTCGAGAGTCCGTTGCGCCAGGGACTGGACGCTTGGCGCAGCGCCTCGGGCCAGGACGCGCACTCGCAGAGCGACGCGCTACGCATGCCGGGGGCGGTGCGCGCCGCATTTCAGGCGCAACGGCGCGATCCGCCGTGGGACGCTCTGCGGGCGCTCGCAGCGCGAGCACGCGACGGCGCCGACGCTGCTCCGGGGCCGCTGCGGTGACCAAGCCGCGCATCCTGCTCGTGCACAACCGCTATCAGTCGCCCGGCGGCGAGGACGCCGTCGTGGAGGACGAGGCGGCCCTGCTGCGCAGCCGCGGCCACGCAATCGAAACCTACATCCGCGACAACCGCGAATTGTGCGACATGAGCGCTCTCGGCGCGTTCGCGCAGTCGGTCTGGGCGCGGCGCGCCGTTGCGGACGTGAAGCGCATCATCGCCAGGTTCGATCCGAACGTCGTGCACGTTCACAACAGCTTCGCGCTGGTGTCGCACGCCGTACACTGGGCCGCCTCGGACGCCCGCATACCGGTCGTCCAGACGCTGCACAATTTTCGGCTGCTGTGCGTACAGGCAATGTTCCTGCGCGGGGGGCGCGTGTGCGAAGACTGCCTCGGCCGCTCGCCTTGGCGCGGAGTGTTGCGCAGGTGCTACCACGGTTCCGCGCCGCAGTCTGCAGCAATCGCTTCTGCACTAATGGTGCATCGGGCGCTCGGTACCTATCGCGACAAGGTGACGCGGTACATCGCGCTGACCGAATTCTGCCGCAGCAAGTTCATCGCCGGCGGCCTGCCGCCGGAGAAGGTCGTGGTCAAGCCGAACTTTGTCGATGCGGCTGTACCGGCCGCGCTGCCACGGAGCGGGGCACTGTTCGTCGGGCGGCTTGCCCCGGAGAAGGGAATCGACACTCTGCTCGGCGCGCTCGCCGTGGCGCCGCAGCTCTCGCTCGAAGTGATCGGCGAGGGGCCCGAGCGAGCGAAGCTCGCCGGGCACCCGCGCGTTCGCCTGCTTGGCTGGCTCAACCCGCAGAAAGTTCGCGAGCGCATGGCGCGCGCCGCGTATCTCGTGGTGCCGAGCCTGTGGTACGAGAACTTCCCGCGCACACTGGTCGAAGCCTTCGCCTGCGGGCTGCCCGTTGTCGCGAGCCGGCTGGGCGCGATGCAGGAGCTGGTCGAACACGGCTTCACCGGCTTGCTGTTCGAGCCGGGTTCGACGCACGAGCTCGCGCGCCAGATGCGTTGGGCGGAAGCATTTCCCGAGAAGATGCGCCGCATGGGCACGCATGCCCGCGCGAAGTACGAGGTCGAGTTCACTCCATCTGTCAACTACGACCGATTGATGGCGATCTACGCGGATGCGATCGCCGCAACGAAGGTCGAGATCGCCGCCTAGGCCATGAAACACGATTTCGAAAGGACCGGTGCGGAGGTCATTGGGACCCACGTCGACGCGATCGACTGGGCGGACTGCCTCGAGCGGATCAGGGTTTGGGCGGCGCACGGCGAATCGCGCGCGGTCGTCCACTGCAACGTTCACTCGCTGGTCACGGCGCGACACGAGCCGACTTTCGCGCGAGCCGTGCACGCGGCGGACTTGGTCACGCCCGACGGCGCGCCGGTGGCCTGGTGCCTGCGTCGACTGGGCTTCGGCGGGCAGGAGCGGATCAGCGGGCCGGACCTGATGTGGAAATGCTGTGAGCTGTGCGCGTGCGAACGACTGCCGGTCTTCCTCTACGGCGGAAGCAGGGAGACGCTCGGGCGACTGCGCTTGCGGTTATCACGGGAATTTCCCGGCCTACCTCTCGCGGGCTGGCACTCGCCGCCGTTCCGTAGCATGAGCGAGTCGGAGAACACACGGGCCGCCGACGCAATCGGGCGCTCGGGGGCGCGCGTCGTGTTCGTCGGACTCGGGTGCCCCAAGCAGGAGCAGTGGATCGCGGCACAGCGGGGCCGCATCAGTGGCGTCATGCTTGGCGTGGGCGCGGCATTCGACTTCCATGCGGGCGTGACGCCGCGCGCCCCGCACTGGATGCGCGCGCGCGGCCTGGAATGGCTGCATCGCTTGCTCCAGGAGCCGCGCCGCCTTGGGCGCCGGTACTTCGTGACCAATACTCTCTTCATGGCGTACCTTGCCGAAGAGTCGTTGAGGCGTCAGAGGCGAAAGAGTCGATCCCGGAAGTCCTGAGGGATCGTCATTCGGGGCGCAGCGCGGCGTACGGGGCCGTGTCGCTCGTCCGCCACGCCGCATCCTGCGCGGAGCTGACTCCCGCCAGTCGGGGAGGTGCGACGCTTGAATGTTCCGCAAAATCACCCGCGTTCGGGCCAAAGCTACAGCCGACGTCGCCTCGCGCCGACGCGCGGGCCGCGATCTCGACGAGTGCGGGGTCGGGAATGCTTACACGGAAGGGGTGCCCGGCCAGAAGCCTTTGATCAGCCTGAACAACTCCGTGCGTGGCACGGCTGTTGCTGCTTGCGGTCGCCGGCGCAACGGTTGCGCAAATGCGAATTGCGCATCGTGCATGACGTGGCGCCGCGCGCTTCGAACCACAAATTGAGCGAGAACTGGTCATCGCGTCGAAATGAGCATACTTGCGATACAAGCACCGACCTCGGCTGGCGCGGAACTGCCCTTCGTGGCGTTGGCGGAGGTAGCGCTTGCGCCGGTGATCTGCACCCTGACGCTGCTGGCATGCATCGTCGTCCACGGCCAGGCGTTCACGGTGCCGTACCAGGTGCTCTCGGTGTGCGCCTTCCTAGTGTCGGCGCAGGTGTTCGGCCACGTCTCGCTGCGCGGCGGCTACCCGCGGATTCCGCGCCTCATGCCCGATCGAACGATCTTGGCCAATTGGCTGCTTGTCATCGGCATCCTGTTGCTGCTTGGATTCGCCAGCAAGCTCTCGGCGGTGTACGCGCGCCGCGTGATTCTCACCTGGTTCGCCTGCACGCCGTTCGCGCTGCACGCGGGGACCGAGGTGGTAGGCCGCGCCTTGGTGCGATACCTGCGCGAGATCGGGCGGCCGCGGCTCAAGGTGATCGTCGGCGCAAACTCGACCGCGTGCGATCTCGCAGAAGGGATTGCCGGGAACCCGTACCGGGGCGTGGTGCTCGGTTACTTCGACGACCGCGACAGTGTCCGCGACCGAGAACGTTGCCCGGGCGAACGCCTGGGCGCGATCGACGACGTCGCGCAATACGTCAAGCGCCACGGCGTGCATGTCGTCTATATCACCTTGCCCTACGGTCACGACCCGCGCATCGCCCGGTTGCTGCGAGGACTGCGCGATACGACGGCATCTATATATATCGTGCCCGGAGCGCCGCCGCTCGAGCTGATGCAGGCGCGCGTGGATCTTATCGACGGAATCGCGGCATTCGCCGTGTGCGAGACACCTTTCTACGGCGCGAACGCCGTCCTGAAGCGAAGCGCCGACGTGGTGATCGCCGCGCTCGCGCTGGTCGTGTTGTGGCCGATCATGGCGGCGATCGCGCTCGGCGTCCGGTTGTCCTCGCCCGGGCCTGCGCTGTTCAAGCAGCGGCGCTATGGGCTGGATGGCAGCGAGATCGTGGTCTACAAGTTCCGCACGATGCACGTAACGGAGGACGGCGAGCGCGTCGCACAGGCGGTGCGTGGCGACCCGCGGGTGACGCGTTTCGGCGTCCTGCTCCGCAGGACCTCGCTTGACGAGCTGCCGCAGCTGTTCAACGTCCTGCAGGGCCGCATGAGCGTCGTCGGGCCCAGGCCGCACGCCGTTGCGCACAACGAGCAATACCGCAGGCTCATAGAAGGATACATGCTGCGCCACAAGGTGCGGCCCGGAATCACCGGTTGGGCGCAGATCAACGGCTACCGTGGCGAAACGGCCGACATCGAGTTAATGAGAAAGCGCGTCGAATTCGACCTGGACTACCTCAAGCACTGGTCGCTCTCCCTGGACCTGTGGATCATCGTCAGGACGGTAGCCGTCATGCTCAACGATCGGCGCGCCTACTAACACACGTGCGACCGCGATCATGAAACGGGCAATCGTCAGGTCGGTCATTGTGCTTGCGGCGCTCGCTGTGGCCGGATGCTTTGCTACGCAACCGCCCCGTCATCAGCAATCCACGGCGCAGCAGCAGGTCTCGCGGCCGCAGCCCGCCCCCGCGCCGCGCCCCGCACTCGGCGGCGGTTACAGGCTTGGACCGGGCGATGTGCTGCAGATCTCTGTTTACAACAACCCGGACCTGACGACGAATACCCCTATCGGCGAAGACGGAAAAATCAGCTTTCCGCTTATCGGGGAGGTAGTCCTCGGTGGCCTCACGCGCACCGAGGCGGAGCATCGCATTGCGCAGCGATTGGATTCGGGCGGATTCGTGCCCAAGCCGTCCGTGACCATCGCCATTACCGACTATCGGAGCCAGACGGTTTCGGTGCTCGGCGAAGTCAACAAGCCCGGCGCCTATCCGATCGAGCGACCGCTCAAAGTGACTCGGTTGCTGGCGATGGCCGGCGGCATCAATGCCAAGGGCTCCACCGTGGTGACAGTAGTGACGCAAGCCCCGGACGGCACGTCGCACAGGCAACGGATCGATCTCGGAAGGATCATGGAGAACGGCAACCTCGGGCAGGATGTCCTGGTCGGCAACGGCGGCATCGTTTACGTGCCGCCGGCGCCCGTGTTCTACATCTACGGCGAAGTGCACAACCCGGGTGCGTACCCGCTTACCGACGGCATGACGGTGCAGCAAGCGCTCTCAGTCGGTGGTGGACTCACCCGGCGCGCAACCGAAAGGGGGATAGAGCTCGATCGGAAAGGATCCGACGGTCGCACGCATCGCTACGCGGCGCGGCTGAACACACCGCTAGAACCGGACGACGTACTCCGGATCCCCGAAAGCTGGTTTTGAGCGACGCATGACGATCCCGATACGCAACTTTCAGGCGAGTACCAGATGAGCCTCAAGCAGCTTCTACAGATTCTGCGGGCACGAGCGGGGCTGGTGCTGTTCATAACTTGTGTGGTTTTGGGCGGCGTGACGGCGGTCACGCTTTCGCTTCCCAAGCGCTATGAAGCCGAAGCAGGCGTGCTCGTAAATCCCATGGGAACGAGCCGCTTGGGCGACACCGACTCGCCGGGATCGCGCGATGATCCGACCGCGACTCAGGCCGACATCATCTCAGGCTACGGTGTTGCGCTGCGCGTGGTCGGGTCGCTCGGCCTGACGCGGCGGCCGGAGGCGATCAGGCTGGTAACGGGAGCGGGCCCGCTGCGCAATTTGCAGGTATTACTTTCGCACGTGCTTCCCGGGCGGGCACCGCGACGGCCCGAATCGCTCGATGATTGGCTGGCCACGCAGCTCCTCAAGAAGCTCCAGGTGCGTGCGAACACCGGCAGTCGTGTGGTCAAGGTAGCGTACAGCTCCACCGACCCCGCCTTCGCGGCCGAGGTCGCGAATGCCTTCGTGCAGGCCTACCTGCGCAGCACGGCGCAGGTCGGCACGGAGCCGGCCGAGCGCACCGCGAAGCTCTTCGACCAGCAACTCGCATCACTGCGGCAGCGGTTGCAGGAGGCCGAAGAGCGCGTTTCGGACTACGAGCGGAAATCACACCTGGTGAGCGACGGGCAGGGGATCGACGCGGAGACCACGCGCCTATCGGACTTGTCGTCGGAGCTGGTGCGCGTTCAATCCAGGGAATACGAAGCGCGCGCCAAGCAGCGCCGGCTGGAACGCTTTATAGGAAACGGTGCGCCCGAGTCGGATGCGCCGCCTGAAGTGCTCGAGAGCCCTGCGGTGCAGGAGAGCCGGCAACAAGTGGTTCAGGCACAGGCGGACCTGAGCGCGCTGTCGCGCCGCGTCGGACCGAACCACCCGCTATTCGTGGGCGCAGAAGCCAAGTTGCGCCGTGCGCGCGCTGCCTATCGCCAGCAAATGCTCGCCGTCGCGCGCGGCCTC
>JBLMWT010000302.1:0-28762 GCA_050257375.1 Sphingomonadaceae bacterium | reverse complement strand
GAGCGAGCAGCTCGAGGTAGCCCTGTTCGAGCATCACGCAGCGGTTCGCGGTGCCGGTCGGACCTTCGGGCGTCGCCTGCCCGGAGTACGGCGTCAGCGCGAAGCCGAGCGCCTCGAGCGCGGCGGCGGCGGCGCCGAGGTCGGGCACGAAGTGTCCGACGTGGTCGAGAACCAGCGATCCTGCGTTGGCGGTGTGCGGCAAGGCCCGTGCTCAGCGTGACGCGGGTGCAATGATAGCTTCCTGCGCGTGGTAGCGCGCCCAGCCGTAGCCCCGCAGGAACGCGAGCAGGTTGAGGGCGCCGAAGGCGGCGTAACCGGCAGCCACGATCAGGAACAACCCGCCGATGCCGCCGCCGCGCGTGGTCCACAACCAGCCGCCCACGCCGACGACGAGCAACCTGGCGAGCCCGGCGGCGAAGGGCCAGGCCATCCTTCCAGCGCCCTGGCTCGCGAAGTACAACGCCATCCCCGCACCGAACAGGACGTACGCCGGCCCAACCCGCACGAGATAGGCGCTACCGGCCGCCACCACGGCAGGATCCGCGCTGAAGAGGCGCATCCAAGCGCCCGGAAACAGCGCGGCCGCCGCACCGATCGTGCCGACCGCGAATACCGACAGGGCTGCGCCGGTAGCGGCCACGCGGCGCGCGCGACCGATCCGGCCCGCGCCGATCGCGGTGCCGACCATCGTCACGCTCGCGGTGCCGAGCGCGAAAAGCAGCGGGATCAGCACGTAGTCCAGGCGCGAGGCAAGTCCGTAGCCGGCGAGTGAGGCGGCGCCGAATCGGCCGGCGTAGCCGGTCGCGAGAACGACGCACAGGTTGGACAGAACAGTGCCGGCCGCGGAGAGCAGGCCGACGCGCAGGACGTCGGCGACGAGCCGTGGCTGGGGTCGGCACAGCCGCAAGCGCAGCTCGGCGCGCGGCGAGAGCATGTAAAGAACCAGGGCGGTCGCGGTGGCAGTGTTCAGACCCGCGACGGCAAGCGCCGCCCCCGCGACTCCGAGTCGCGGGAACGGGCCGAGCCCGAGAATTAAGGACGGCGAGAGACCGAGCGCAACGAACGACGCGCTCATCGTGACGAGCGCCGGCACGCGCACGTTGCCCGCGCCGCGCAGCGCGGCGCCGAGAAGGCTCGCGATCCAGGCCGGGATGGCCGCTGCAAACACCAGCGCGGCGTAGGTGGTCGCATTGTCGAGCGCGTGGCCGCGCCCGCCCATCAGCGTGAACAGCGGGCGGCCGCCGATGCGGACGCCGAGCGTGAACGCGGCGCCGAGAAGGAGCGCGATTGCGAGCGCGTGGATCGCGAGCGCCTCTGCGTCGCGCTGCCGCCCTGCGCCGAGCGCGCGCGCGACCGCCGAAGCGACCCCACCGCCGATGCCGCCATTGGACATCATCGTCATCAGCATGAGGAGCGGGAAGACGAGGGCGACGCCTGCGACGGCGTCAGTGCCGAGCGAGCTCACGAAGTAGGTTTCCGCGATACCGACGAAGGTCTGCAACGCCAGCACCGCGAGCACCGGCGTGCCGAGGCGCAGCAGTGTCGCAGCCGCGGGCCCTTCGAGAAGTACGCTGTGCCGATCCCGGAGCATAACTTGCATTTTGCAAGTATGACGCGTAAAGTCAAGCGTAGAATCGTGCGAATGAAATCGAAGCAGAGCTACCGCCGCGCCGGGCGCAGGCGCTCGGTGTGCCCGATCGCGTGTACGCTCGACCTGATTGGCGACAAGTGGACGCTGCTGGTCGTGCGCGACCTGTTGGCCGGCAAAGCCCATTACAGCGAATTCCTCGCCTCGCCCGAGCGCATCGCGTCGAACATTCTCGCCGAACGCCTCGCACGCCTGGTCGAGGGCGGCCTGGTCGAGCGCTTCGCCTCGCCGACGCTGCCGGGCCGCGAAGCCTACCGCCTGACGCGCAAGGGCGCCTCGCTCGGCCAGATCCTGCGCGAGATCTCGGACTGGGGTCTGGCGAATATCGATGGGACTGCGGCGCGCATCAAGCGCGCTGCCTGAAGGCGGCTCGCGACGCGCGCCGTGCGCGGTGCAATAATAGCCGCATGATCGAGCGCGGACACCACGACATGGGCGGCCTGCCGGCGGGGCCGGTCGAGCGCGGCGAGCACGATTACGCGGACTGGGAGCGGCGCGTCGACGCGCTGATGGTCCTGCTCTCGGCCGTGTTCGGCGGCAAGAGGCTGATGACCGTGGACGAGCTGCGCAAGAACATCGAGGCTCTCGGCCCGGAAGCCTACGACGCCATGGGCTATTACGAGCGCTGGGTGACCGCGATCACGCAGACCATGCTGCAGCGGGGCGTGATCACCACCGAGGAACTGGCGCGCAAGATGCTCGAGGTGGAACGGCGTGCAGCCGATTGAGCCCCTGTTCCGGCCGGGCGAGCGGGTGCGGGTGATGAGGGCTTACCCGCTGGGCCACGTGCGCACCCCCTATTACATCCGCGGCGCGCGCGGCGTGATCGAGCGCCTGTGCGGCGCCTTCGCCAACCCCGAGGAGCTCGCGCAAATGCGCGATGGCCTGCCGGCGAGGCCGCTGTACCGCGTGCGCTTCCTGCAGCGCGAGGTCTGGCCGGACTACCGCGGTGGTCGCGACGACACGCTCGACGTGGAAATCTTCCAGCACTGGCTGGAGAGGGCCGAGATCGACAGATGAGCGACCTCGGCAAATACGCGCCGCTGACCTACTTCCAGCTGATGGAGGTCAGCCTGCGCGAGCTGCTGGTCGAGAAGGGCGTGCTGAGCGGGCCGCAGATCGAACAGGCCGTGGCCGACATGCGCGCGCGCGGGCCCGAGCGCGGCGCGCGCGTGGTGGCGCGCGCCTGGACCGACGCCGCCTACAAGCGGCGCCTGCTCGAGGACGGCAGCGCCGCCTGCGAGGAGCTCGGCCTGGACGTGCCGGCGTTGCGGCTGATCGTGGTGGAGAACACGCCGGCGGTGCACAACGTGATCGTGTGCACGCTGTGCTCGTGCTATCCGAGGATGCTGCTCGGGCTGCCGCCGGACTGGTACAAGTCGCATAACTACCGCAGCAGGGTAGTGCGCGAGCCGCGCGCGGTGCTGGCCGAGTTCGGCACCGTGGTTCCCGCGGAGGTGACGATCCGCGTGCACGACTCGACCGCCGACATGCGCTACATGGTGCTGCCGATGCGCCCGGCGCGCACCGAGGGCTGGGACGAGGAGCGCCTCGCGGCGCTGGTCACGCGCGACTCGATGATCGGCGTGGCGCTGCCGACGGCGCCTTGAGCGACAAGGCTCCCAAACCGCTCGGCGTGCTGCCGCTGGGCGATGCCGCGGCCTACGTCGAGTTCTCGGACTCGCTCGACCTGGAAGTGAACGACGCCGTGCAGCGGCTCGCCGCCGCAGTGCACGCGCGCGCAATGCCCTGGATTCGCGACGTCGTGCCGGCGCTCGGCGGCCTCGCGCTGCACTTCGATATCGAGCACGAGGCGCTGCCGGAAGCTCCGCTGCAGGCGGCCGCGGGGCTGATCGAGGAGTGCCTGAAGGCGGGCCTGCCCGACGCGAGCGCGGTCGGGCGCGCGCTCGAAGTACCGATCTGCTACGACCCCGAGCTCGCGCTCGACCTGGAGGAGCTCGCCGCGCGCCTCAAGCTTGCGCCGGAGGAAGTGACGCGCAGGCACGCCGCGACCGAGTACCGCGTGCTGATGATGGGGTTCTCTCCGGGACTGCCTTACCTCGGTGGACTCGATCCTTCGCTCGCCGTGCCGCGCCGCGCCACTCCGCGCGCCACCGTGCCGGCCGGGTCCGTAGCAATCGCCAACCTGCAGGCGGTGGTGTACCCGTACGCCATCCCCGGAGGCTGGACCATCGTCGGGCGCACGCCGCTCACGGTGTTCGACGCGCGGCGTACGCCGCCCAGCCTGTTCGCGCCGGGCGATCGCGTGCGCTTCCGGCCCGTGCCGCGCGCGGAATTCGAGCGGCTGCGCGAGGCCGAGCGTTCCGCGTCATGAGCTTGCGCATCCTGCGGCCGGGTCTGCTCACCACGGTGCAGGATCGTGGGCGGCACGGCCTGCAGCATCTCGGCATCGTGCCCTGCGGCGCGATGGACGGCACCGCGCATACGCTCGCCAATGCGCTCGTCGGCAACCCTGCCGGGGAGGCGACTCTCGAGGTCACGGTGCTCGGCCCCGAGCTCGAGTTCGAGCAGGAAACGCTGATCGCGCTGTGCGGCGCCGAGTTCGACGCGCGCGCCGGTGGGCGAGCGCTGCCGGCCAACCGCCCGGTGCTGGTCGAGGCCGGCACGCGGCTGGCGATGCGCCGCGCATTGCGCGGTGCGCGCGCCTACCTGGCGCTCGCCGGGGGCATTGCGCTCGAGGAAGTGCTCGGCAGCCGCAGCACCTATCTCCCGGCGCGTTTCGGCGGGCTCGAAGGGCGTCCGTTGCGCGCCGGCGACGCGCTGCCGCTCGCGCCGGACGCCGCGCGCATCGCCGCAGAGCGCTATGCGCGGCTCGCGCGCGGCGCGACCGTGCGCGACGGCCTGCGCACGGTGCGCTGGTCCGCGCCCTCGCTCACGCTGCCGGATCGCGAGCCGATCGTTGTGCACGCCATGGAAGGGCGCCACTTCGCGCGCTTCCAGCCGACCTCGCAGCGCGTGCTGTTCGACGCCGTATGGCGCGTGTCGCCGGATTCGAACCGCATGGGCTATCGTCTCGCGGGCCCGACGCTCACGCTCGCCGAGCCCGGTGAGATACTATCCGAGCCGACCTGCCTCGGCACCGTGCAGGTGCCGGCCGACGGCGTGCCTATAGCGCTGCTCGCGGACCACCAGACCACCGGCGGCTATCCGAAGATCGCGGAGATCGCGGTCGCGGACGTTCCGCGGCTGGCGCAGCTCGCGCCGGGCGGCACGCTGCATTTCGCGCGCTGCACGCTCGAGGACGCTCTCGCGCTGCGGCGCGAGGCGGGCCGGCGGTTGCAGGCGGCGCTGCGCGCGGTTGCATGGGAGTACGGAAAATGAAACGCATAGACCTGAATTGCGACATGGGCGAGAGCTACGGGGCCTGGAACATGGGCGCCGACGCGGAGATCATGCCGTTCATCACTTCGGCGAACATCGCCTGCGGCTACCACGCGGGGGACCCGGCGACGATCAGGAAGACCGTCGAGCTCGCCGTGCGGCACGGCGTGGCGGTCGGCGCGCATCCGTCGCTGCCCGACCTGCAGGGCTTCGGCCGGCGCGTGATGAAGATCTCGCCGCAGGACATGTACGACCTCGTGCTGTATCAGGCGGGAGCCGTGCAGGCGTTCGCGCGCGCCGCGGGCGCACGCCTGCATCACGTCAAGTGCCATGGCGCGCTGTACAACATGTCGACCGGCGACGCAGCGCTCTCGGACGCGATGGCGCGCGCGGTGCGGGACCTGGGCGACGACGTGATCCTCTACACGCTGTCCAACAGCCTCACCCTGGAGGTCGCGAAGAAGCTCGGGCTGCGCGTCGCGGGCGAGGCGTTCGCCGACCGCGGCTACTCCGACGACGGCACGCTCGCGCCGCGCGGCGCCCCCGGCGCGATGATCGAGGACGAGGACAAATCGGTGGCGCAGGCGCTCGGCATGATCGAGGGAGGCTACGTGACGAGCCTCTCCGGCAAGCGCGTGCCCGTCGCCCCGGATACGCTGTGCCTGCACGGCGACCAGCCCGGCGCGGTCGCGTTCGCCAAGGCGCTGCGCAAGGCATTCGCCGCGCGCAACATCGCGCTCGGCGCACCCTGAGAAAGGACGAGGCATCGATGGCCAGCAAGCTTTTCACCCCCATCCAGCTCGGCGGCGTCACGCTGCCCAACCGCATCGTGGTGGCGCCGATGTGCCAGTACTCGGCGGACGACGGCTCGATGACCGACTGGCACCTGATGCACCTGGGCAGCCTCGCCGCCTCGGGCGCCGGAATGCTGATGATCGAGGCGACGGGCGTGACGCGCGAAGGGCGCATCTCGCACGGCTGCACCGGCCTGTACAGCGACAACAACGGGGCGGCGATGAAGCGCGTGGTGGACGCTTGCCGGCGCGTGACCCGCAACCCGATCGGCGTGCAGCTTGGCCACGCCGGGCGCAAGGCCTCGTCGCAGGTGCCGTGGCTGGGCGGCAAGGCGCTCGCGCCGGGCGAGTCGCCGTGGCAGACCGTGGCGCCTTCGGCGCTCGCCTACGGCGAGGGCTGGCACACGCCGCGCGAGCTCTCCGCTGCGGACATCGCGGGACTGGCGCGCGCGTTCGCCGCGGCCGCGGAGCGCGCGCGGTGCATCGGCCTCGACGCGATCGAGATGCACTCCGCGCACGGCTATCTCCTGCACCAGTTCCTCTCGCCGCTCGCCAACAGGCGCAGCGACCGCTATGGCGGCAGCCTCGAGAACCGCATGCGCGCGCCGCTCGAGATCGCGCGCGCGCTGCGCGAGGCCTGGCCGAAGGAGCGTTGCCTGGGCGCGCGCATCACCGCGAGCGACTGGTTCGAGGGCGGCTTCGAGGCGGGCGACGCGGCGGCTTATGCGCGCGAGCTCGCGCGCGTCGGCTTCGACTACGTGTGCGTCTCGAGCGGCGGGCTGGTGCCCCAGCAGCGCATCAAGGTCGCGCCGGGCTATCAGCTGCCGTTCGCCGAGCAGGTGAAGAAGGGCGCGCCGATCGCAGTGCGCGCCGTCGGCCTGATCGCCGACGCCGAGCAGGCCGAGAGTATCGTCGCGCAAGGCAAGGCCGACATGGTCGCGCTCGCGCGCGGCTTCCTCGACGACCCGCGCTGGGTCTGGCATGCGGCGGAGAAATTCGGCGTGAAGATCGATTACCCGCCGCAATACGCGCGCAGCCATCCGGAGCTGTGGCCGGGCGCGCGGCTCGCGCGTCCTTTGCGTGCCGCTGCGGAGGCATGAGGCGTTACAGCATTACGCAAGCTGTAGTGTGTAAGTGTCGCGACAGCTTGAAGATTTTTTTTCACGGCGCGCGCGAAGTGTCGTACGCTCGACGACGATGAACTTCAGCGTTGCCAACATCGTCGTCTCGACCGCCACTTATTTCGCCGTCGCGCACGTCGTGAAACGCGCGTTCGACGAGATGGAGATTCCGAAGGGAATGACGCGCAGCGCTCTCATCTTCGCGCTGGCGATCGCCGCCGCCTACGGCGCGGCGGCGCTCATCGACGTGATCTCGGGCTGAGGGCTCAGGAGCCCTTGATCACCTGCAGGTTGTCCTGCACCGACTTCACGCCGGGCACCCCGCGCGCGGTCTTCACGGCGAGCGCGCGCCGCTCGGCCTGCGGCACCGTTCCCCACAGCGTCACGGCGCCGTCCTTGGCGCTCACGTCGATTCCCTGCGCACCGAGACCCTTCTCGGCCTCGAGCGCGGCCTTGACCGCGCTCGCGAGCGCCGCGTCCGGATCGGGCTTGGGCGCCTCGCTCTGCGCCGGCGCTGGACTGGGCGCCGGAGCCGGAGCGGCCTGCGGCGCGGCAGGCTGCGCCTGCGGCGTCGGCTGGGGAGGCGGCAGGGAACTCGACTTGTCCTCGCCGCAGCCCACGAGCGCGAAGGCGCAGGTGAACGCGGCGATGGCGATCGTGGCGGTGGGCTTCATGGCGGGCTCCTTTCTGCGGCGCATTGTAGCGCTCAGCGCCGCCGGAAAGGGGGCCTGCCGCGCCAGTAGCGGATCAGCAGCCACGCGCCGACCATGCCGCCCAGGTGAGCGAAGTGGGCCACGCCGGCCTGCTCTCCGGTTACGCCGAGGAACAGCTCCAGCGCGCCGTACAGCGTGACGAAGAGCCACGCCGGCATCGGAATCGGCGGGATGAGCAGCACGATGGTTTGCCGAGGAAAGTACATGGCGAACGCGAGCAGCAGGCCGAAGATGCCGCCGGAGGCGCCGACCGTCGGATACGGCGTGCCGCCGGCAAACGCGGCGTAGGCGAGCTGCGAGATCGCCGCGGTGATGACGCTGGCGAAGTATAGGTTCAGGTAGCGCTTCTCGCCGAACAGCCTCTCGAGCTGACCGCCGAACATGTACAGCGCGAACATGTTGAGGAAGATGTGCGGCACGCTGCCGTGCAGAAACGCGTAGGTGACGATCTGCCAGGGCTGGAAGCCGGTTCCCGGGCCGTACAGCGGAGGGGTGCCGATCGGCCACAGGCCGAAGTACACGATCAGCGAATCGCCCATGCCCGTCTGCATCAGGAGGTACACGATCACGTTCGCGATGATGAGCGTGCGCGTGACCGGCGGTATCGAGCGAAACACTGGGGAAGCGGCGAGGTTCGCGAGGCGAGGAGGCGCTAGTGTAGTCGATCCGGTGCGCCCGGGCATCTGCGCTATGCTTGCGGGCCGGACCCGTCGCGCGTGCAAGCCCAAGGATGAAAGCGAAGATCGTCGCACCCCTCGCGCTCGTCGCCGTGCTCGCGGGCGCAGGCGCCGGATGGTTCTGGCTCGCGCAGCGCGAGCAGGCGCCGAGCGACGTGCTCGCGCTGCAGGGCAACGTCGACATCCGCCAGGTCGAGCTCGCATTCAATGCCGCGGGGCGCATCGAGCGCATGCTCGTGCACGAAGGCGACCGCGTGCAGAAAGGGCAGTTGCTCGCGGTGCTCGACACGAGGCGGTACGCGCACGCGGTGGATCTCGCGCAGGCGCAGCTCGACGCGCAGCGCGAAGTGGTGGCGCGCCTGCACGCCGGGTCGCGTCCGGAAGAGATTCGGCAGGCGCGCGCCAACGCGGATGCCGCGCGGATCGACGCGCGCAATGCGGCGCACACCTACGAGCGGCAGAAGGCGCTCGCCGCGCAGCATTTCATCGCCCAGCAGCAGGCGGACGACGCGCGCGCTCTCTCGGAGTCGGCGCAAGCGCGCCTCAAGGCGGCCGAGGAGGCGCTGCGCCTGGTGGTGCTCGGGCCGCGCAAGGAGGACATCGCCGCCGCCGAGGCGACGCTCGAGGCGAACCGCGCCGCGCTCGCGCTCGCGCAAAGAGACCTGGCGGACGCATCGCTGCATGCGCCCTCGGCTGGCGTGATCGAAAACCGGGTGCTCGAGCCGGGCGACATCGCTTCGCCGCAGACGCCGGTGTTCACGCTTGCGCTCGACGAGCCGCTGTGGGTGCGCGCCTACGTGCGCGGGCCGGATCTCGGCAGGATCCGTCTGGGCGACCGCGCCGAGGTGCGCACCGACAGCTATCCGGGCAAACGGTACCGCGCCTGGGTCGGCTTCATCTCGCCGACCGCAGAGTTCACGCCCAAGTCGGTCGAGACAGAGGAAGTCCGCACCCAGCTCGTCTACCAGGTGCGCGTGTTCGTGTGCGCGCCGCAGCACGAGCTGCGCCTGGGCATGCCCGCGAGTGTCGAGATTCCGCTCGGCCAGGAGCCGCCCGCGGCGCGCGGCCAGGATCCCTGCAAGAACGGCGCATGAGCGCGCCGGAGATCGTCCTCGAGCTCGATCAGGTGGCAAAGCGCTTTCGCGCCGGTAAACGCGAGGTGCGGGCGCTCGGCGGCGTCAGCTTCAGCATGCGCGCGGGGCTGGTGATGGGTCTGGTCGGTCCCGACGGCGCGGGCAAGACGACGCTCATGCGCCTGGTGGCCGGGTTGCTCGCGCCGGACGCCGGGCGCATCCGGGTGCTCGGGCTGGACGCGACGCGCGAAGCGCTCGCGGTGCAGGCGGCGCTCGGCTACATGCCGCAGCGCTTCGGGCTGTACGAGGACCTGAGCGTGCAGGAGAACCTCGACCTGTACGCCGACCTGCAGGGCGTGCCGGCCGATGCGCGCGGCGCGCGCTACGCGGAGCTGATGCAGATGACGGGGCTGGGCGCGTTCACCGGACGGCTCGCCGGGCGCCTCTCGGGCGGCATGAAGCAAAAGCTCGGCCTCGCCTGCACGTTGGTGCGCGCGCCCAGGCTGCTGGTGCTGGACGAGCCGACGGTGGGCGTCGACCCCGTGTCGCGCCGCGAGCTATGGGCGATCGTCAGCCGGCTGGTGCGCAGCGAAGGCACGAGCGTGCTGCTGTCGACCGCCTATCTCGACGAAGCCGAGCGCTGCGACGAGGTGGTGCTGCTGCACGAGGGCGAGGTCCTGGTGCAGGGCGGGCCGGCGGAGCTCGCCGAGCGCGTGCGCGGACGCAGCTACGCGATCGGCACCGCGGGCAGCGCGCGCCGCCGCGCGCAGGAAGCGCTGATGCGCCAGCCGGGCGTCATCGACGCGCTGATCCAGGGCGAGCGTGTGCGCTGCGTCACCGAGCCGGGCGCGCCGGCGCCGCAGCTCGAAGGACTGCGCGTCGAGCCGGTGGCGCCGCGCTTCGAGGATGCGTTCGTCGCCCTGCTGCACGAAAGGGGGGCCTCGCGGCGACTTCGGTACGGGACCACCCCCGGAGAAGAACCGGATCCGCCCGACGACGAAGTCGTGATCGACGTGCGCGGCGCCGGGCGGCGCTTCGGCGATTTCTACGCGGTGCGCGACGTGAGCTTCCAGGTGCGACGCGGCGAGATCTTCGGCCTGCTCGGCGCGAACGGCGCCGGCAAGTCGACCACCTTCCGCATGCTGTGCGGCCTGCTGCCGGCAAGCGCGGGATCGCTGCGCGTCGCCGGCGTCGACCTGCGCCGCGCGGCCTCGCAGGCGCGCGAGCGCGTCGGCTACATGTCGCAGAGGTTCTCGCTGTACGGCAACCTGAGCGTGCGCCAGAACGTCGAGTTCTTCGCGGGCGCCTATGGCCTGCGCGGCGCGCGGCGCACGGCGCGCGAATCCTGGGCGGTGGACGAATTCGAGCTGCGCGAAGAGGCCGACACCGCGAGCGCCGAGCTGCCGCTGGGCTTCAAGCAGCGCCTGGCGATGGCCTGCGCCCTCATGCACGAGCCCGAGATCCTTTTCCTCGACGAGCCGACCTCGGGCGTCGATCCGCTCGCGCGGCGCGCATTCTGGTGGCGCATCGGAATGCTGGCGCGCGCCGGCGTCACGGTCATGGTGACCACGCATTTCATGGAGGAAGCCGAGTATTGCGACCGCCTGGCGATCATGGCGTCGGGCAGTATCCTCGCCACCGGCGCGCCGGCTGAGATCAAGGCGCGCGCGCGCACGGAAAGCGTGCCCGAGCCGACGATGGAGGACGCCTTTGTCGAGCTCAGCAGGGGGGGGCCCGCGTGAGCCCAGCGGGCATGCGCTTGCGCGGCCTGGTGCGCAAGGAGTTCCTGCAGATCGTGCGCGACCCGAGCAGCATCGCGATCGCCTTTGTGATGCCGGTGGCGCTGCTGCTGCTGTTCGGCTACGGCCTGTCGCTCGACGTCGAGCGCGTGCCGATGGCGCTGGTGGTCGAGAGCCCGAGCGCGGACACGGCCGACTTCGTCGCCTCGCTGCGCGGCTCGCGCTATTTCGCGCCGGCCGCCGCGACGGGCATGTCGCAGGCCGAGCGCGCGCTCCTTGACGGGCGGGTCGACGCGATCGTCCGGCTGCGCGCGGACTTCGCCGCGCAGGAGCGCAGCGCGCGCGGCGCCCCGGTGCAGCTCGTCGTGAACGGCATCGACGCGAATACCGCGCGCCTCGTCGAGGGCTATATGGACGGCGCGCTGACAGCCTGGATGATGCGGCGCGCGGCCGAACAGGGACGGAGTTTCGCGCCGCCGGTCGACGTCGAGCACCGCGTCTGGTTCAACGCGGACGTGCGCAGCCGCAACTTCCTGGTGCCGGGGCTGATGGTGGTGATCATGACGCTGACCGGCGCGCTGCTCACCGCGATGGTGATGGCGCGCGAATGGGAGCGCGGCACGATGGAGGCGCTCATCGTCACGCCGGTGGCGATCGGCGAGATCCTGCTCGGCAAGCTCATCCCCTACTTCGTGCTCGGCATCGGCGGGATGCTGCTTTCAGTGGCGATGGCAACCTGGCTCTTCGCGGTGCCACTGACGGGCTCATTCTGGCTGCTGCTCGCCACCTCCGCGGTGTTCATGCTGGTCGCGTTGGGGATGGGGCTGCTCATCTCCAGCGTCGCCCGCATTCAATTCGTGGCCGGGCAGGTTGCGCTCATCACCACCTTCCTGCCGGCGTTCCTGCTGTCCGGATTCATCTTCGAGATCGGCAACATGCCGCGGGTGGTGCAGGCGATCACGCACCTGTTCGCGGCGCGCTACTTCGTCGCCATCGTCACGACGCTGTTCCTGGCGGGCAACGTCTGGTCGGTGATCGTGCCGAATACGCTCGTGCTCGCGCTGATGGCGCTGATCTTCCTCGGGCTCACGCGCCTGAAAACGCGCAAGCGGCTCGACTGAGGCACGCCATGTGGGGCCGCGTGCTCGCGCTGGTCGTCAAGGAGTTCATCACCCTGCTCAAGGAGGGGCGCAGCCGGGAAGTGCTCATCGTCCCCCCGCTCATCCAGCTGCTCGTGTTCGGCTACGCGGCGAGCTACGACCTGAAGCAGGTGCCGTACGCGCTCTACAACGAGGATCCGGGGCCGGGCGCGCGGCGGCTGGCGGCGATGCTGCGCGGCTCGTCCAGCTTCCACGAGGCGGCGCGCGTGTCCTCGATCGGCGAGGTCGCGCCGCTCGTCGACGCGCGCAAGGTGCTGGTCGTGCTGCACATCGACGCGCGCTTCACGCGCGACCTGCTCGCGGGCCGGACGGCGAGCGTCCAGCTGATCGTGGACGGGCGCAACTCGAACACGGCGCTGATCGCGGTCGGCTACCTGCGCCAGATCGTGCAGCGCTTCAACGCCGAGTGGGCGGCCGAGCACGGGCTGCCGGCGCCGCCGGCCTCGCTCGAGACGCGCGCCTGGTTCAACCCCAACCTGGAGAGCCGCTGGTTCTTTCTGCCCGGCATCATCGGCATCCTGACGCTCCTCATCACCATGGTCATCACGGCGCTTTCGGTGGCGCGCGAGCGCGAGCAGGGGACTTTCGATCAGCTGCTCGTCACGCCGATGCGACCGGTGGAGATCCTGCTGGGCAAGGCGCTGCCGGGCTTCATCATCGGCATCGTCGAGGCGAGCGCGATCACCCTGATCGCGGTGCTGTGGTTCCACATCCCGCTGCTCGGCAGCCTCGCGACGCTGTATACCGGTCTTGCGCTGTTCCTGCTGTCCGCGGTGGGCGTCGGGCTGATGATCTCGTCGCTCGCGGTCACCCAGCAGCAGGGGCTGCTGGGCGCGTTCCTGTTCATGGTGCCCGCGGTCATCCTGTCCGGATTCGCGACGCCGATCGCCAACATGCCCGCGGCGATCCAGCTGATCACGCTGGTCGATCCGCTGCGCTATTTTCTGGTGATCCTGCGCAAGGTGTTTCTCGAGGGCGCGCCGGCGGCACAGCTGGTGCACCAGTTCTGGCCGATGGCGTTGATCGGCCTGGCGAGCATGGCGGCGGCCGGCTGGCTGTTCCGCCACCGCATGGTCTGAGCTAGTCGAACAACGCCTCGACCTCGCGCGCGTCGAAGCGGTACTCGCGGTTGCACATCTCGTTGCGGATCACGACTTCGCCGCGCTCGGCGAGGATCGACTCGAGCTCGTCGCGCCCGAGGCCGCGCAGCACCTGCCTCACCTTCTCAGGGTCGTCCGGGCAGTGATACGCGACGGCGTCGAGCGGAAAGACACGCAGCAGCTCCTCGGGAAACAGGCGCGTGAGCAGCGCGTAGGGCTGCACCGCGCGCGTCTCGCCGAGGGTGAGCGTTGCCGCGAGCTGCGTGATCCGGTTCCAGCCGTCGGGATCGCGCTCGTCCGCGCGCGGCAGCTTCTCCAGCAGCAGGCCGCACAGGTTCCCGCCGTCGGCATGCAGCCGCAGGAATGCGGGCAACTGCTCGGACTGCGACAGGTAGTGCTCGAAGGTCTGCTGCAGCGACTCGCCTTCGAAGGGAACCAGGCTCTGGTACAGGCGGCCCGTCGCGGTGTCTTCCAGCGTCAGCGCCAGCCGCCCCGCGCCGAGCAGCGCTCGTTCGCCCGCCGGGAGCGCCGCCGTCCGCTCGACGCTCGCCATGCCGCGGATCCGCAGGCCCGCGTCGCAGTCCGCGACGAGCAGCTTGACCGGCCCTGCGCCTTGCACCTGAAGCGTCAGGCGCCGGGCGCCTTTCTGGCCCGCGGCGAGCAGCACCGCGAGTCCCGCGGTGTGGCCGAGCAGGTCGGTGACCGGGCGCGGATACGCGCGCCCCTCGATCATGCCGCGCCAGGCTTCGCCCAGGCAGACGAGCCGACCGCGGATCTCGAGCTCCTCGAAGAGGAAGCGCTGCAGGTAATCGCTTTGCATCTGCCTGAGGATGCAGCGTACCATGCGCGCGCCATGCGCTACTACAGCGAAGCGGCGCGCGAGCTGGTCGAGCGCGCGGAGCGGGAGTCGATCGCGCTGTTGCACGATAATCTGGGCCAGGGCGGCATTCTCGCCGCAGGATCGGGCGCCGGGCGCGGCTACGCGAACGTCTTCGCCCGTGACGCCGCGGTGTGCGTGCTCGCCATGGCGCTCGCGGGCGACGAGCGGCTGGCGCGCGGCGCGGCCGCGAGCCTGGAGACGCTCGCCGCGCACCAGGCCGAGAACGGCCAGATTCCGAAATTCGTCGACAATCGGGCGGCCCGCGGCGACTTCTGGTACGTGGGCTGCATCGACGCGACGCTGTGGTGGCTGGTCGCGCTCGAATGGCTCGAACGGCGCGGCGCCGCGCGCGGGCTGGCGCGCCGCCTCGCCCCGAACGTCAGGCGCGCGCTCACCTGGCTTTCGTGCCAGGAGCACCCTCTGATCGCGCTGCTCGCGCAGAACGAGGCGAGCGATTGGGCCGACATCATGCCGCGCTCGGGGTTCGTCCTGTACACGAACGCGCTCTGGTACCGCGTCAAGCGGCTCTACGGGCTGTCCGGCGCGGACGAGACGCGGCGGCACTTCAACCAGCTCTTTCGACCCACGGCGCGCGAACTGCCCGAGTACCGCAGGCTGCGGCTGCTCGCGCATTACGCCCGGCGCCACGACGCGCACCCCGAGCTGTACCTGAGCTACGTCAACCTCGGCGCGGCGGGCGACGAGGGCGACGTGTTCGGCAACGTGCTCGCGGTGCTGCTGGGCCTCGCCGACGGCGCGCGCGCGAAGGCGGTGCTGCGCGCGATCGAGCGCGCCCAGGCCGGCGCGCCCTGGCCGGTGCGCAGCGTGTGCACCCCGATCGCGCAGCGCGACGCGCGCTGGCGCGTGTACATGGGCCGCCACCGGCAGAACCTCGAGCACCAGTACCACAACGGCGGCGTCTGGCCGATGCTCGGCGGCTTCTGGGTGGCCGCCCTCGCTGCGCAGGGCTTACGCGTACGCGCGCGCGAGGAGCTGTTGCGGCTGGCGCAGGCGAACGCGGCGAACGGCTGGGAATTCAACGAGTGGTTCCACGGCCTGACCGGCAAGCCCTCGGGCATGCCGCGGCAGTCGTGGAACGCAGCGGCGTTTCTGCTGGCCAGGCGCTCGCTCGAGACGAGGCTGTTCTAGAGGGTCCCATGGCGAGTCCGGTGCTATCGGTCCGCGCGCTCGGCAAGCGATTCGGCGACAAGGCCGCCGTCGATGGCGTCTCGTTCGAGGTCTACCCGAACGAGATCGTCGGGCTGCTCGGCCCGAACGGCGCCGGCAAGACCACGATCATCAACATGGTCCTCGGCGTGCTCGAGCCGACCACCGGCACGATCGCCATCGAGGGCCGCGACGTCGCGACCGAGCGCGCGCAGGCGCTCGCATGCACCAACTTCGCCGCGGTCTATGCGTCCCTGCCCGGCAATCTCACCGTGTACCAGAACCTGCGCTTCTTCTCCCTGATCTACAACGTGAAGGACAGCGCGGCGCGTATCGAGGCGCTGCTCGATCAGTTCGAGCTCAGGGCGTACCGGAACCTGAAGTGCGGCGTGCTCTCCTCCGGCGAGCAGACGCGCGCGGCGCTCGCCAAGGCGATGCTCAACCATCCGCACCTGCTGCTGCTCGACGAGCCGACCGCTTCGCTCGATCCTTCGAAGGCGCGCGAGATCCGCGCGCAGATTCGCGAGCTCGCGCGCCGTCACAGGGTAGGGGTGCTCTGGACCTCGCACAACATGATCGAGGTCCAGGAGGTGTGCGACCGGGTGTTGTTCTTGTCGCGCGGCGCGATCCTGCTCGAGGGCGATCCGCGGACGCTGCCGCGCGAGCACGGCAAGAGCTCGCTCGAGGATCTGTTCGTCTCGGTTGCGCGCGAGCCGCTCACGATCGGGGCTGGGTGAGGCCATGCGCTGGCATCCCGTCCTCGCGATCGTGCTGCGTCAGTTCTATCTCATGCGCGGCAGTCCCGCGCGCGTGTTTCCGCTCGTCATATGGGTCGCGGTCGACATTTTGCTGTGGGGATTCATCACCAAATTCCTTGCGACGGTCGCCGAGCCGGGCTTCAACTTCGTCTCGACGCTGCTCGGTGCGGTACTGCTGTGGGACTTCTTCGGGCGCGTCATGCAGGGCGTCACCACCGCGTTCTTCGAGGACGTGTGGTCGCGCAACTTCCTCAACATCTTCGCCACGCCGCTCAGGATCTCGGAGTACGTCTGCGGGCTGGTGCTCACCAGCATCCTCACGAGCTCGCTCGCGCTCGCGGTGATGATCGCGCTGGCGACCACCGTCTTCGGCCTGTCGGTCTTCGCCTACGGCGCGATGCTCGCGCCGTTCCTGCTCGTGCTGTTCCTCTCCGGAATCGCGCTCGGCATCTTCGGCGCCGCCGTCGTCCTGCGCATGGGGCCGGCCGCGGAATGGCTGGTCTGGCCGATCCCGGCGCTGCTCTCGCCGTTCGTCGGCGTGTTCTATCCCCTCTCGACGCTGCCCGCCTGGATGCAGGCGATCGCGTACGCGCTCGCGCCCTCGTACGTCTTCGAGGGGATGCGCGCGATCGTCGCGGGCGCGGCTTTCCCGGTGACGCACCTGCTGTGGAGCACGGGCCTTGCGGCGCTCTACATCCTGCTAGCCGCGGCGTTCTTCGCACGCGTCTACCGCCACGCCGTGCGCACCGGCCTGCTCGCGCGCTACAGCGCCGAGACGGTGAGCTGAGCGACGAGGCGTTACAGGCCGAGGTAGGCCTGGCGCACGCGGTCGTCGCGCAGCAGCGCTTCGCCCTCACCGGACATCACGACGCTGCCGTTTTCGAGCACGTAGGCGTGCTGCGAGAGCTTGAGCGACAGCGCGACGTTCTGCTCGACGAGCAGAATCGTGAGGCCGTTGGCGTGCAGCGCGCGGAGGGTGTGGAACACCTCCTGGACGATGGTCGGGGCGAGGCCCAGCGAGGGCTCGTCGAACATGATCAGCTCGGGCTGGCCCATCAGGCAGCGGCCGATCGCGAGCATTTGCTGCTCGCCGCCCGACATGGTGCCCGCGAGCTGCCGCCGGCGCTCGGCGAGGCGGGGGAAGAGCGCGTACACCTCGTCCATCTTCGCCGCCGCCCTGGCGCGCGCGCGCGGCAGCATGGCGCCCATCTCGAGGTTCTCCTCCACCGTGAGCGAAGGGAATACCTGGCGGCCCTCGGCGACCTGGCCGATGCCGAAATCGCAGATGCGGTGCGATTCCAGCCCCGTGATGTCGCGCCCCTGGAACAGCACCTTGCCCGCGCGCGGGCGCTCGATTCCGGCGATCGTACGGATGAGCGACGACTTGCCGGCGCCGTTCGCGCCGACGATGGCGACGATCTCGCCGCGCGGCACCTCGAGCGAGACGCCCGCGAGCGCCTGCGCGTCGCCGTAATAGAGGTCGAGCTCGCGCACCTCGAGCAACGGGCCGCTCATACTTCCGTCTCTTCGCCGAGGTAGCACTCGAGCACGGCCGGATCGCGCACCACCTGGGCAGGCGCGCCGTTGGCGATGATCTCGCCGTGATGGAGGACGATCACGCGCTCGGCGAGCGCCATCACCGCGCGCATCACGTGCTCGATGAGCAGGATCGTCAGCCCGCCGCGAGCGAACTCGCGAAACACCGCGACCAGCTGGTCGCATTCGGTCGGCCGCAGGCCCGCCATCACCTCGTCGAGCAGCAGCAGCCGCGGGCCGGTCGCGAGAGCGCGCGCGACCTCGAGCCGCTTGCGGTCGGGCAGCGTGAGCGCGGAGGCGGGCAGATCCTTCTTCGCCCCGAGGTTCAGTTTTTCCAGGATCCCGAGCGCGAGACGGCGCGCCTGCGGCACGCCCTTCTCGCGCTTGAGCGCACCCACGATGACGTTGTCGAGTACCGTGAGCCCGGCGAAGGGCTTGACGAGCTGGAAGGTGCGGCCGATGCCGGCGGCGCAGACCTGGTCGGCGCGCAGCCCGTCGATGCGCGCGCCGTCGAAGCGGATCTCGCCCGACTCGGGCGCATAGACGCCGGCGACCATGTTGAAGATGGTCGTCTTGCCGGCGCCGTTCGGCCCGATCAGCGCGACGATCGCGCCCGCCTCGACATCGAACGAGGCGCCGGCCACCGCGCGCAGGCCGCGGAAGGATTTGGCCACGGATCGGACTTCGAGCAGCGCCACGTCAGTCCTTCCTCCCGAGCCGGAGCAGGCGCACGAGCGGCGGCCAGATGCCGTCCGGCAGGAACACGATCACCAGCAGGAGCACCACGCCATAGAACACCTGCTTGACCCCTGGAAGGTTCCAGCCGAGCGCGGCGACGGCGGTGCTCAGGCTGTCGGCGAGGACTGTGAGCAGCGCGGCGCCCAGGATCGGGCCGAACAGCGTGCCGATGCCGCCGACGATCGGCCCAAGGATGATCTCGACCGACTGGCCGATGTTGAAAATCTGCTCCGGGAACAGATTGTTGTAGTAGAACGCGAAGAACACGCCGGCGATCCCGGTCATGGCCGCGCTGATCATGACCGCGAGCATCTTCCAGCGGAAGGTGTTGATGCCGAGCGCCTGCGCGGCCTCTTCGTTCTCGCGGATCGCCTGCCAGTAGTAGCCCGCGCGGGATTTCAGGAGCCAGGCGCAGAGGGCGAAGGCGCCTGCGGTGAGCGCGAGCATGACGTAGTAGTACATCGCCGGCGTGCCGCGCAGGTTGAGGAGATCAACGTGGCTGCGCCCCGCGACCTTGAGGAATAGCCCGCCCGGGCCGCCCAGCCAGCCGATGTGGTCGAAGCCGATCCGCGTGAACTCGGCGAACGCGATGGTGAGCAGCGCGAAGTAGACCCCCGAGATGCCGAAGCGGAAGGCGAGGAATCCGATCGCGGCGCCCGCCGCGGTGCACAGGGCCATCGCGACCCACAGCCCCGCCCAGGGCCCGACGCCGAACTGGGTGAACAGCGCCGCCGCCGCGTAGGCGCCGAGCCCGACGAACAGCGAATGCCCGAGCGAGAGCTGCCCGGCGAAGCCCATCATCACGTTCCAGGCCTGGCCCGCGAAGGCGAAGTACAGCACCAGCGTCGCAAGCGACAGGATGTAGCCGCTCGCGACGTAGGGCAGGGCGAGCGCGCCGGCGGCGAGAACCACGAGCAGCGTCACGGCGCGCGACGTCACCTTCACGCGAGCTTCCTGCCGAGCAGGCCCTGCGGCCTGAACAGCAGCACGAGGATGAGCAGGGCGAAGCTGAACATGCTCTTCGCCGAGGGGTCGATGAACAACCCGGCGAGTGCCTCCGACAGACCGATCAGCACGCCGCCGAGGAGCGCGCCGGCCATCGAGCCCAGCCCCCCGACGATGACGATGACGAACGCAAGCAGGGTGTACGCCGGCCCTGTCGAGGGCGTCACCTCCACGAGCAACGTCATCATGCTGCCGGCGATCGCGACGCACGCCGTCCCGAGCCCGAAGGTGAGGGCATAAAAGTGCTTGACGTTCAGGCCGACGACTTTCGCCCCGAGGTAGTTGTCGGCGCAGGCGCGGATCGCCTTGCCGGTGCGCGCGAAACGGAAGAACGCGAACAGCGCGGTGCTCGTGGCGAGCGCGATGAGCGCGGCGAACACGCGCGGCTTGTCGAAGAGCAGCGGGCCGATCGCCCACGAGTCCAGCATGTAGTCGGTCTGCACGCCGCGCGCGTCCGGGCCGAAGATCATGAGCAGGCCGTTGCTGATGATGATCGCCACCGCCACCAGCAGGATGAACTGCGAGTGCTCGGGTCGGGTGATGAATGGGTTGACGAGACCCTTCTGCAGCGCGTAGCCGAAGGCGAAGAACAGCGCCGCCACGGGGAGCGCGGCGAGGATCGGGTCGAGGTGCCAGGTGCCGAAGGCGAGCACCGCGGCGTACATCGCGACGGTCATTATCTCGCCGTGGGCGAAGTTGACCACGCGCACCACGCCGAAGATCACCGACAGCCCGAGCGCCATCAGACCGTAAACGAGGCCGGTGAGCACTCCGGCGATGACGACGTTTGCGACGAGCGATGCGGACACAAGAAAAAGGCCGGCGGTGCCGGCCTTCTCCGGATTAGCTCGCGCTCAGGCCTTGTACCAGGGCCACGGGAACACCGGTTTCGCTTCCGCCGCGTGCTCCGGCAGCACGACCTTGGGCAGTCCGCCTTGGATCTGCACGCAGGCCGAGAGGTTGCCCTGCACCTGCCCCTTGGCGTCGAACTTGATCGGGCCGCCGAGCATTATGCGCTCCTTGATGTCGACGGCGCGGATCGCGTCCGCCAGCGCTTTCGGGTCGGTGCTGCCGGTACGCTTGAACGCGTCCGCCGCGATCAGGATCGCCTCGAACGTGTAGCCGACGTTGGTGCCGTGGAACACGAAGCGCTCGCTCGGGTTGCGCTTTTGGAACGCCGCCTCGACGATCTTGGTCAGCTTCGCCTTCGGGTTGAACCAGGGCGCATTGTCGATGCAGTAGTCGGCGTATTTGCCGAGCGACTTGCTGAACTGCTCCTCGTAGATACCCGGCGAGCCCGGGTCGATCAGGCCCATCGGGTTCCAGCGCTGCTTCACCATCTCGCGCCGCAGGACGATCGAATCGTTGAGCCTGCACACCAGCAGCAGGAAATCGGCGTTGGCGGCCTTCGCCTTGGAAACCTCGACCGAGAGGTCGCGCGCTGCCGGATCGTAGCCGATGGTGTCGGTGATCTTGAACGGCAGGTTGGTCAGGTGCGGCAGCGTCTTCATGATGCCGCCGGTCATCGCCTGGCCGAAGGTGTCGTTGACGTGCATGTACACCGCGGTGCGCGGCACGACGTTGGTCGCGCGGAACAGGTCGCCGATCAGCGACAGGCCGTTCCTCACCAGATCGGGCGCCGTCGGGAAATTGCGGAACACGAACTTGTAGCCCTGCTCGGTGATCTGCGGCGCAGCGGCGATATTCACCACCAGCGGCACGCCGCGTTGCTCGGCGACCTGCGCGATCGCCGCGGTCTGGCCGGAATCGAACGCGCCCACCAGCACGTGCGCGCCGTCGTGGATCAGCTGCTCGGCGCGCGTGCGCGCGGTGTTGACGTTCGACTCGGTGTCGCCGTTCATGATCTCGATGTCGACGCCAAGCAGCTCCTTGATGACGGCCGGGGCGAGGTCGACGCCCTTCTGGCACGACTGGCCGATCAGCGCCTCGAATCCGGAGCGCGGCAGCAGCACGCCGACCTTGAGCTTGCCGCCTTGCGCGCGCGCGATGCCGAAGGGCGCGAGCGCTGTGAGCGCGCCGCCGGCGGCGAGCGCGGTGTTGAACTTGCGGCGGTTCATGCCGTTGTTGCGTTCCATGTCTCCTCCTCGTGAGAGTGGCCGTCGATTCTACGCCGCGCGCTTGCCGCGGGGGAGATTGTTATATACGATGACAATTCCGGGGTCAACGCGGCAGCGCAATATGAGCAAGCCTCCCTCACCGCACCGGCCGCGCGCCCTGGCGCCGATCGAGCGCCTGCCCGGCGTCGACTACGGGGCGCTGGACGAGCTGCTCGGCTACTTTCTGCGCCGCGCCCAGGTCGCAACGTTCCTGTCCTTTCATCGCGCCACGCGCGGACTCGGGATCACGCCGCCGCGCTTCAGCGCGCTGGTCATCATCGGCGCCAATCCCGGGCTGAGCCAGTCCACTCTGGGCGCGGTGCTCGGCATCGCGCGCTCGGGCGCGATGCTGCTCGCCGACTGGATGGTCGGCAGGCGCCTGGTCGAGCGCCGGCGGCGCCCGGACGATGCGCGCGCCTGGGGGCTGCATCTGACACGCCGCGGCGCGGAGTTGCTGGAGAAGACCGTTCGCGCCGTGGCGGCGGAGGAGCGCCGCGTAGCGGCGCGCCTCACCGCGTCCGAGCGGCGCGAGCTGCTGCGCCTGCTGGAGAAGCTCGCCGGCTAGCGCGGCGCCATGCGCAGCGCGCCGTCCAGGCGGATCACCTCGCCGTTCAGCTGCACGTTCTCGACGATGTGCATGGCGAGGTTGGCGAATTCCTCCGGCGTGCCGAGGCGCTTGGGGAAGGGGATCGACGCGGCGAGCGACTTCTGCACGTCCTCGGGCAGCTTGCCGAGCAGCGGCGTGAGGAAGATCCCGGGGGCGATGGTCATGACGCGCACGCCGAACTGCGCGAGGTCGCGGGCGAGCGGCAGCGTCATCGACACGATGCCGCCCTTGGAGGCCGAGTAGGCGACCTGGCCGATCTGGCCGTCGTAGGCCGCGACCGAAGAGGTGTTGATCATCACGCCGCGCTCGCCGTCGGCGAGCTCCGGCAGCGGGATCATGTCGGCCGCCGCGAGGCGCATCATGTTGAAGCTGCCCACCAGGTTGACGTTGATGATGCGCGTGAAGTGCTCGAGCGGCATCGGGCCTTCCTTGCCGACCAGCCGCTTGGCGCCGCCGATGCCCGCGCAGTTCACCAGGATGCGCGCCGGGCCGTGCGCGGCGCGCGCCTTGGCGACTGCGGCTTCGGCGCTCGGCCCGCTCGAGACGTCGCACTCGACGAATACGCCGCCGATCTCGGCGGCGAGCTTAGCGCCCAATTCGGCGTTCATGTCGAGCAGCGCCACCTTGGCGCCCGCCTTGGCGAGCTTGCGCGCGGTTCCTGCGCCCAACCCCGAGGCGCCCCCGGTGACGAGCGCCGCCTGTCCCGTGATGTCCATTTTCAGATCCCCTTTTTCGCGTTTGGATTCTCGATCAGCACGGCGATGCCCTGGCCTCCGCCGATGCAGGCCGAGGCGATGCCGTAGCGTTTGTTGCTGCGCGCCAGCTCGCGCGCGACGGTGAGCGTCAGGCGCACTCCGGTCGCGGCGAGCGGGTGCCCGATGGCGATCGCGCCGCCGTTCACGTTCACCTTGTCGCGATCGATGCCGAGGTCGCGGATCACCGCGAGGCACTGCGCGCCGAAGGCCTCGTTGATTTCGAAGCGGTCGATATCGTCCAGCGCGAGGCCGACGCCTTCGAGCAGGCGCCGGATCGCGGGCGCCGGGCCGATGCCCATGATCTCCGGAGGGACGCCGACCGCGGCGCCGCCGACGACGCGGGCGAGCGGTTTGCGGCCGCTCGAGCGCGCGTACCCTCCCGAGCACACGAGCGCCGCGGCGGCACCATCGACGATGGCCGAGCTGTTGCCGCCGGTTTGCACGCCGCCGAAGGCGGGCTTGATCTGCGCCAGCTGCTCGACCGGCGAAGGCCGCGGATGGGTGTCCTTGTCGACCTGCGCGAGCCTGGACGGGATGCGGATGCCGCGCGGGTTGTAGCCTTGGAGCTCGAAGGTTTCGCTCCTGACCGGCGCAATCTCGCCGGCGAGGAACCCGTCGCTCTGAGCCGCGAGCGCGCGCGCGAAGCTCTCGGCGGCGAAGCGGTCGACTTCCTGGCGCGAGATCTCGTAGCGCTTCGCCAGGTTCTCGGCGGTGTCGCCCATCGTGACGCTCGCCGCCGGGTCGAGCAGCGCCTCCCACAGGAAGTCCTTGAACTCGACCTGGCCCATGCGGAAGCCGCTGCGATGCGTGTAGGCGGCGACCGGGTTGCGCGTCATCGACTCGGCGCCGACGCACAGGCCGAGATCGATCTGCCCGAGTTTTATGGCATCGCCTGCGCGCAGCACCAGCTCCATGCCGGTGCCGCACACGCGTTGCGTGAGCGTGGCGGGCACCTCGAGCGGCACGCCGGAGTAAAGGCCGATGTGGCGCGGCAGCATGTAGGCGTCGAAGCTCGCCTGCGCCATGCTGCCGGCGAACACATGGCCGACGTCGGCGGCGGGCACGCCGGAGCGCGCGAACGCCTCGCGCGCCGCCTTGATGCCGAGGTCGATCGGCGAGATCTGGCCGAGCTCGTGGTTGTAGTCGACGAACGGCGTGCGCACGCCGTCGAGCAGCCACACGTCGTCGTACCGGGTGAACAGTCCATGCTTTGCGGACATGACGGATTCCTAGCTTGAGGGAAGGATGACGCCGGGCGCCGGCGGCGTGGCGTAGAGCTGCTCGACGAGGGCGGCGCGCGTCTTGAGCACCGCGCGCTGGTTGATCGAGCCCTTGTCGGTCAGCTCTCCCGCGTCGATCGACAGCGGCGCGGTGAGCAGCATGGCGCGCGCGATGCGGTTCGAGCTCGAGGTGGCCTTGAGCGCGAGGGTATCCACCAACCGCTGGAAGAAGCGCCGCATCTCCGGCGTATCGGGCACGCCGGCGCGTGGCACGATGAGCGCGCCGAGTTCGGCCCGGTCGTGCCCGGCGATCACCGCGTCCTGCACGTAGGGGTCGCCGGCGGCGATGATCTGCGCGCGCAGCGGGCCGACGCTCACCCAGGTGCCGGTGTCGAGCTTGAAGTCCTCGGCGATGCGCCCGTCGAAGGCGAGGCCCTTTTGTGGGTCGGCCGGATCGATGAAGCGGGCCGCGTCGCCGCTGCGAAAGAAGCCATCCTCGTCGAAGGCCTCGCGGCTGATCGTCTCCTGGCGCCAGTAGCCGGGAGTGACGTTCGGGCCGCGGTAGCGCACCTCGAGCTTGTCGGCGACCGGCGCGAGCCGCAGCTCGGTTCCCGGCACCGGATGCCCGATGCCGCCCGAGCGGCCGGCTTCCCAGTTGGCGCAGATGGCGAACGGCGCGGTCTCGGTCATTCCCAGCCCGGTGATCATGAGGATGCGCTCGCCCACGGTGCGTTCGGCGAGCCGGTGCAGGCTGTCCCAGATCGGCTGCGAGAGGCTCGCGGCTGCGTAGAACAGCATCTTCACGCGCGAGAAGAAGTTCTGCGCCAATGCGGAATCGGAATCGAGCGCGCGCGCGATCTCCTCGAAACCGCGCGGCACGTTGAAGTACACCGTCGGCGCGATCTCGCGCAGGTTCCTGAGCGTCTCGCCGACGAGTTGCGGCGCCGGCTTGCCGTCGTCGATGTACAACGTGCCGCCGTTGTAGAGCGTCAGGCCGTAGTTGTGGTTGCCGCCGAACGTATGGTTCCACGGCAGCCAGTCGACGAGCACCGGCGGCTCCTCGGCGAGGAACGGCATGCAGTCGACGATCATCTGCTGATTGCTCGTCAGCATGCGCTGCGTATGGACTACCGCCTTCGGCATGCCGGTCGAGCCCGAGGTGAGCAGGAACTTGGCGATGGAGTCCGGCGCGATCGCCGCGTGCGCGCCGTCGACGCGCGGGCCGGCGCTCGTCGCGGCGAGCTGCGCGAAGTCGCGCCGCCACAGCACCTCGGTGCCGGGCGCGATCGAGTTCGCGACCGCCCTTGCGTAGCGCTCGTCGGCGGCGTATACCAGGCCGGGCGTCATCAAGTCGGCCACGAAGCGCAGCTTGCCGTGGTCCTGCGAAACGAGTGAGTATGCCGGCGATACCGGCACGAAGGGCACTCCGACATGAAGCGCGGCGAGCGCCAGCATCGCATGCTCGAGATCGTTCTCCGAGAGGATCATGAGCGGGCGCTCGGCCGACAGGCCGCGCGCAAGGAGCGCCTCGCCCAGGCGGCGCGCGAAGCCGAGCGCGTCGGCATACGTGATGCGCTGCCACGCGCCCGAAGCGTCGCGCCGGGCGACGAAGCTGCGCTCGGGCGCCTCTGCGGCCCATTTCAGCAGGCGCTCGGTGAGCCGCGCGGGGTAAGGACCGAGCGGCGCCGGCGACCTGAGCAGCCAGCGGCCCTCGGCGTCGCGCTCGGCCTGCACGCGGGACGGGCCGAGCGATACCTTGCGGGTGGCGGGGACGGCGCTCATCGCGGAAAATTGTAATATATCACTACAATCTCGCGGGAAATCTCGCATGCCGCAGGGCAACAACCGGATGCCGGTCGTGTTCTTCGGGCACGGCAGCCCGATGAACGCGCTCGAACCGAGCCGCTATGCGGAGGCCTGGGGCGAAATCGGGCGCCGGGTGCCGCGGCCGCGCGCGATCCTGTGCGTCTCGGCGCACTGGACGACGCGCGGCACGGGCGTCACGGCGGTCGAGCGACCGCGCACGATCCACGACTTCTACGGTTTTCCGCCGGAGCTCTATGCGCTTCAGTACCCCGCGCCGGGCGATCCCGAACTCGCCGCGCGCGTGCACGAGCTGCTCGCGCCGCTCGAAGTGCATGCGGACCGGGAGTGGGGGCTCGACCACGGCAGCTGGGCGGTGCTGCGCTTTGCCTATCCAGAGGCGGACGTGCCGGTGGTGCAGCTGTCGCTCGACCTGACCCGGCCCGCGCCGCACCACTACGAGCTCGGCCGGCGCCTCGCGCCGCTACGCGACGAAGGCGTGCTGCTCGCGGCGAGCGGCGACGTGGTGCATAACCTGCGGGTCATGCAACGCGCGCCGGGAATGCCGCCATTCGACTGGGCCGCGCGCTTCAATGCGCGCGTGCGCGACCTCATCGAGCGCGGCGAGCACGGCCCTTTGGTGGCCTGGGAAGACGAGGGAGAGGACGCGCGCCTGTCGGTGCCGACGCCGGAGCATTATCTGCCGCTCCTTTACTGCCTCGGGGCGCTCGCGCCGGGCGAGCCGGTCTGGATTCCGGTCGACGGGATCGAGCTCGGCTCGGTGAGCATGCTGTGCGCGGTGTTCGGCGCCGCGCGCGCCTAGCTAGCCTTAATACAGGGCGCTCGCAAGCTTCCTGCGGTACTCCGATACGAGCTCGGGCTGGTCGCCGGCCAGATTGAAGATGTTGAGCACCTGTTTGCGCGCCGCGCCGTCGTTCCAGTCCCTCTGGCGGCGCACGATCTCGAGCAATTCGTCGAGCGCCTCGCGGTAGCGCTTCTTGCCGGCGTAGGCGCCGGCGAGCGCAAGGCGCGCGTCGAAATCCGCCGGGTTGGCCGCGAGCTTCTTGCGCAGCCCGGCCTCGTCCGCTCCGGATTGCGCGAACGCGACCGCCGCGCGCAGGGCAGCGACGCGCGCGTCGAGATCCACGTCGGGGCGCACGGCGTCGAGCAGCGTCGAGGCTTCCGCCGCCCGGCCGAGCTCGATCAGGAGCTCCGCCAGGTCGAGCCGCGCCGCGTCGTTCGAGGCGTCCAGCTCGAGCGCCTTGCGCAGCGCGTCCGACGCGCCCGCCGCGTTGCCGGTGGTGCGCAGCTGCGCCGCGCGCGCCTGCTCGAGCTGCGACGGCGTCGGCAGCAGCTTGTCGATGAAGGCACGCGCCTGCGACTCGGGCACCGCGCCGAGGAACTGAGACACCGGACGGCCGTCCCGGAAGCCGATCACCGTCGGGATCGAGCGCACACCGAACGCGGCGGCAAGGTCCTGATTCTCGTCGGAATTGATCTTCGCCAGCTTGAAGCGACCCCCGTAGGCGGCGGCCAGCTTCTCCAGAACCGGCCCGAGGGCGCGGCACGGCCCGCACCAGGGGGCCCAGAAATCCACCACCACCGGCACCTGCTTGGACGCTTCGAGCACGTCGCGCTCGAATGTCGCGGAGGTCACGTCGATGATATGCGCGGGCATGGAAAAGCCTTTCTGTTTCAAGGGTAACTGTGGAGGAAATGGGGCTGCCGGTGCGATAATCAACCCTCCCATTCCGCACCGCAATGAAAGAACAGCGCGCATGACCTACGTCGTTACCGAGAACTGCATCAAGTGCAAGTACATGGACTGCGTCGAAGTGTGCCCGGTCGACTGCTTCTACGAGGGCGAGAACATGCTCGTCATCCATCCCGACGAGTGCATCGACTGCGGCGTGTGCGAGCCCGAGTGCCCGCCGGCGGCGATCGTGCCGGATTCGGATCCGCAAGCGGCGAACTGGCTGCCGCTGAACACCGAATATGCGGCCAAGTGGCCCAACATTACGCGCAAGGGCACCGCGCCCGCCGATGCGGACGAGCATCGCGAGGAGAAAGGCAAGTACGACAAGTACTTCTCGCCCAAACCCGGCAAGGGGGAGTAAGCGGGGCGCGGAACAAACCGGCGTCAGCAGTGTTCACATACAGGGTGACCGGTCCATTCCCGCAGCGAGGGTTGTCATGAGAGCGAAATCCTGGATTCGGAATGGGGCGGCGGCAGCGCTCGTGGCGCTCGTCGCCGGGTGCGCCAGTTACTCCGGCAGCAATCTGGTGGCCGGGAGCTCGACTCAGGCGCAGGTGGAGGCGTCCATGGGCCGGCCGGCAATGGTCGCACACGTCGGAGACGAGACCTGGCTGTACTACCCGCGCGGCGAGTTTGCGCGCCAGACCTTCGTGGCGCGCATCGGGGCGAATGGCGTGCTGCGCGGCATCGAGCAGCGACTGAGCATGCACTACATCCGCCAGATTCAGATCGGCAAGAGCACCATGGAGGACGTGCGCATGCTGCTCGGTCCGGCGCAGCAGGTCACCTACTTTCCCCTTTCGAAGCTCACGGTATGGGAGTACAAAATCTTCGAGGATCCCATCAAGCGCGAGCTGGACGTGGAATTCTCGCCCGACGGGATCGTGCACAATGTCCTGCTGTTGTACGACCACGAGTACGACAAGTCCGGCGTCGGCCTGGACGGTAAATAGGCCTCAATCCTTGAGCATTTGGCGCACCTGCAGGAAAGAGGGCAGCGCCTTGTCGAAGGCGGCCACGACCGCCGGATCGAACTGCTTGCCCGCCTCCGCG
>JBLMWT010000301.1:0-21344 GCA_050257375.1 Sphingomonadaceae bacterium | reverse complement strand
CTGCACCCGACCGTGGTCGATCTGCTGGTCGACGCGACGCGCGAGAGCGACAGCACGCAGGGCATTTTCGAGAAGCGCGGCCAGTTTCCCAACATGATTCAGGTGGACGACGTGCCGGTATCGGAGCACGCGGTGCGCTATGCGCGCGAAGGCCCGAGCCTGCTGCGCCGCTACTTGCCGCTGTGGCTGGCTGGCCTGCTGCAGCGCGCCTTCACGCTCGCGATTCCGCTGATCGCGGTCGTCCTGCCGCTGATGCGTGTCCTTCCGGCAGCGGTCCGGCTCGTCAACCGCCGGGCCATCTTCCGCGGCTACGCGGACTTGCGCCACGTAGAACACGGCCTGCAGACGCGCGCTCCGGCCGCGCCGGTGGACGATCTGCTGAAGGAGCTCGACCGCATCGAGGCCATGCTTGCGGGCGCGCGCAGGTCGGTGCTGCGCGCGAGCGAACTGTACACGCTGCGCGTGCACCTGCGGCTCGTGCGCGAGGCCGTGCTCGCGCGGGCGCGCGCGGCACAGGCCGACGGGCGTGGCGAAGCTTCCAGATAGCGCAATCGGTATCATCTCCGATATGACCGACTATCTGGAAATATCCATCCGGCTGCTGGCCGCGCTCGTGATCGGCAGCCTGGTGGGGATGGAGCGCAGCTACCATGGGCGGCCGGCCGGGTTCCGCACGCATACGCTGGTGTGCGTCGCCTCGGCGCTTCTGATGCTGGTGACGGTGTACGAATCGCAATGGTTCGTTCCGCAGGCCTCGGGCCGCGTGAGCATCGATCCGACGCGCATGGCGCAGGGCATCATGACCGGCATCGGCTTTCTGGGCGCCGGGGTGATCATGAAGGAAGGGCTGTCGGTGCGCGGCCTGACCACCGCGGCGTCGATCTGGATCATTGCCGCAATAGGTATCCTCGTCGGGATCGGCTTTTACTTCCCGGCCGCGCTCGCCACGGCGTTCACGCTCGGGACGCTGGGGGTGTTCCGCTGGCTCGAGATCCGCATGCCGACGCAGTCATACGCACAATTCATCGTGCGCTTCGCGCGCGAGTCGGCCATGCCGGAAGCCGAGCTGCGCGAGCTGGTGAGCGGGGCGGGCTTTACCGTCGCGAACCTGCATTACCGTCTGACCGAGGACGGGCGGCACTTCGAATACCGCATGATGATCCGCACGCTGAAGCCGGAAAACCTCGGCCAGTTGTCAGCGCTGCTGCTGCGGACTCCCGCGGTGCTCGACTTCCGCATCGCGCCGACGGGCGACTGACGCGAGCCGGGAGACGTCCTGGTAGGCGCGCTCCCAGGCCTGCGCGCGCCAGGCATCGACGAGGTCCGCCCAGTTGGGTTCGGCCTCTTGGCGCTTCGTCTGTACGCTATCCATGTTCGTGCTCGTGGGGGATGCAGAATTCTAGGTCGCGACCCTGCGCCCGCGAGATCGATATGCGAAAGTAGCGCCTTCGCCTGTGCAACGTGAGGTGCGGGATTCAAGCCTCGGACGACAAATGGAAAGCCATCGCGTTCGAACGCGCCGCGGCATATGACAGAAATGTTAAATCGCAGTTGATTCCGCATGGAGCTCATGCATGCCACTCGATGAGAAACGACTGCGCGCCGCGAAGGCGCCGCCGGACCTGCCGTTCGCGATCCGCAAGATCGGCCACGTGGTGCTGCGCGTGTCGGATCTCGCGCGCTCGGTCGAGTTCTACACGCAGGTGCTCGGCTTCAAGGTGTCCGACGTCTATCCGGAGGAGATGATGCCGGGCGGCATGGTGTTCATGCGCTTCAATACCGATCATCACGGCGTGGCGCTGGTCGGCGGACTTGAAGGCCCGTCCACAGGACGCGAGCTGCATCACTTCGCGTTCGAGGTCGCCACGCTGGACGAGGTATTCCGCGCGCGCAGGCATTTGCGCGCGCACGGGGTGCCGATCACGTTCCACGGGCGCCGGCGTGCCGGCGTGCAGATTGCGGTCGAGTTCAACGATCCGGACGGGCACTGGCTCGAGATCTACTGGGGGCTGGACCAGATCGGCACCGAGGGCGTCGTGCGGGCGAAGGAGCAGTGGGACTGGGCGCATTCCCTCGAGGAGGCGATCGACCGCCCCGTGCCCGGGCAGAATGCCGTGCTGCAGGACGCGTCGCTGCGCGAGGCGAAGAAGGAGCAGGGATCTTGAGCGTGCGTATTGCTTTCATCGGCTTCGGCGAAGCGGGTCAAACCCTCGGCCGCGGGCTGATCGGCGCGCGCGCGAAGGACATCCGCGCCTACGACATCCTGTTCGACGACCCGTCGAACGAGGGCAGGCTCGCGCGCGCCGCGCAAGCGCTCGGCGTTGGTGTTGCGCGCGACCATGCGGACGCGGTGCGCGGTGCGGACCTCGTGTTCCTCGCCGTGACCGCGGGCTCGAGCCTCGAGGCGGCGCGCTCGTGCCTGCCGGGCCTGTCCGCCGGGCAACTCTTCCTCGATATCAATTCGGTCTCGCCCGGGCGCAAGCGCGAGACCGCGGCGCTGGTGGCGCCGACCGGCGCGCGATATGTCGATGTGGCGGTCATGGGACCGGTCGCGCCGTACGGACACAAGGTGCCACTGCTCGTCGGCGGGCCGGGAGCGCAGGAACTCCTGCCACGCGCCCGCGCGCTGGGCATGGTCGCCGAATACGTCTCGGATGCAGTGGGTCAGCCTTCCGCGATCAAGATGTTTCGCTCGATCATGGTGAAAGGCCTCGAAGCGCTGATGGTCGAATGCATGCTCGCCTCGAGCAGCTACGGCGTCGAGGACCGCGTGCTCGCCTCGCTTGCCGAGACCTTTCCCGGCCTGGACTGGCGGCGCCTGTCGGGCTACTTCATCGAGCGCGTGGTGAGCCACGGCAGGCGGCGCGCCGAGGAAATGCGCGAGGTCGCGGCGACGGTGCGCGAAACGGGCCTCGAGCCGCTCATGGCGGAGGCGATCGCGGCCCGCCAGCAGTGGGTCGCCGATCTCGGGGTCTCGCGCACGCACGGCGCGAAAAGCGAGGACCGCGCCGCCCTGGTCGCGGCCCTGCGCGCGGCGCTCGGACCGACCGCTTAGAACTGCGCCTCTTCGCCGGGCTTGAGCGGCAGGATCTTGACCGGCGCGTTTCCGAGGGCCTCGATCAGCTCCTGCGGTGTGCCCTTGTTCAGCGGGCCGGCGCCGTAGTGGATCGGGATCGCGTATTTCGGCTTGATCAGCTCGCGCAGCGCGAAGGCGGCGTCCTTCGGGTCCATCGTGAAATGCCCGCCGATCGGGATCAGCACGACGTCGGGCTTGTAGTACTCGGCGATCAGCTTCATGTCGCCGAACAGCCCGGTGTCTCCCATGTGCCAGATGCGAAAGCCGTTCTCGAGCTGGATGATGTAACCGACGGGCTCGCCGCCGGGATGGGTCTCGTCCTTGCCGGTCGCGGGGTTGTGCCACACGTACACCGAGGAGTGCTCGGCATGCGTTGCAGTCACCCGGATGCCGGGCGCCGGCGTGATGGTGCCGCTCTTGTTGAAGCGCGGCAGCTGCTTGGCGGGCAGCACGCCGAGGGTGGTGAGGGCCATGTTCAGATCTCCAGGCGCCCACATCGGAATGTCGTTCAGCTGCGCGAGCGCCGGCGCGTCGGCGATGTGGTCCCAGTGCCCGTGCGTCACGAGCAGTACGTCCACTTTACCGAGCGCTTTCAGGTCTTTGTACTTCGGCGGGGTCAGCGGGTCCTTGATCAACCAGGGGTCGGTGACGATGACCTTGCCGCCGGGGCTGGTGATGCGGAAGCAGGCCTGGCCCAACCAGAGCAGATGCGCCTTGCCGTCCTGGGCCCAGGCCGACGAGGTCGCAAGCGCGAGTCCGACGATCAGCGATCCAAAAATGCGGGGCAGCTTCATGGTTCCTCCCGTTTCAGCCATTTTGCGATGCACTGTACGCGGCGTGCCTGGGTGCTTCCAATACAATTACGGCGGACACCGATACCGGAATTTGCATCGCCTGCCGTATGACGTCCGCGCGTCCGCCGACCAAAGCACCCGCGAAGCCGGTCCTGTCGGACTGGTATCTGCGCTCGCGCCTGAAGATGCGGCAGATCCTTCTGCTCGTCGCTCTGGACGAGCATCGCAACGTGCATCGCGCGGCGGCCAGCGTCTCGATGACCCAGCCAGCGGCGACGAGGCTGCTTGCCGATCTCGAGCGGCTGCTCGGCTTGCGCCTGTTCGAACGAAGCGCCCGCGGGCTGGCGCCGAACGCGTACGGCGAAAGCCTCGTGCGCCATGCGCGCGCCATGCTCGCCACGCTCGACCACGCGCGCGACGACATCAACGCTCTGGCGAGCGGCACCGACGGCAAGATCGTGCTCGGCGCGCTTCTCGTGGCGGCGCCGGTGCTGGTGCCGCGGGCGGTAGCCCGCTTCAAGGAACGGCACCCCCGCTACACGGTACTCATCCGCGAGGGGACGAGCGCGGCGCTCGCGCCGAGGCTGCAGCGTGGCGAGCTGGATCTGATCGTGGGCCGGGCCTCCAGCGACCTCGCGGGCGAGGGGCTGAAGTTCGAGGCGTTCTACAGCGAGCCCATGCAGGTGGTGGCGCGTCCCGGACATCCGCTCGTAAAGCGCCGCGCGCCTCCGCTAGCGCGACTGGCCGGGGAACAGTGGATCGTTCCGACGCCGGAAGCCGCATACCGCCAGCGGCTCGAAGCCGCGTTCAGGCAGGCCGGGGTAGAGCCGCCCCGGTGCATCGTGGAGTCGACGTCGATCCTCACCAACATCGCCCTGGTGCGCGAAACCGACATGCTCGCGGTGATGCCGCGCGATGTCGCGCAGCAGTACTCCAGCCTGGGCCTGGTCCGGACCGTATCGGTGAAGATGCCCGCACCCTCGGGGCCGGTCGGCGTCGTCACCGTGGCGGGCAGGACGCTGCCGCCTGCGGCCGTCGACCTGATCCAGGCGCTGCGGCAGGTTGCGAGCGAGCTGAAACGCGGCGCGTGAGCGCGTCGCCGGCGATGCCGGAACCGGCATCGGCGGCTCCGGCAAATGTATTGGAATTCGCGCAACCGTCCCCTTACAGTGGCCCCCAACAAAGTGATCCTGGAGGGGGACCTGCAATGAAGACTAAATTTTCGGTGCTGGCGAGCGCGTGCCTGCTGGCATCGTCTCTCGCGTCGCAGCCGGTGAACGCACAGCCGGCCAAACCCGCCGACTATCCCAACCGGCCGATCAATTTCGTGGTGTCCTATCCCCCGGGCGGCGGCATGGACATCACCGCGCGCACGCTCGCCGCGCAGATGGAGCGCGTGACCGGATATCAGTTCCGCGTGGAAAACCGCGGCGGCGGGGGCGGCATCATCGGGAACACCTACATGGCCACTCAGGCGAAGCCGGACGGCTACTCGGTCGGCATCCTCGCCAATCCGACGCTCATCATCAACATCCTGAAGCAGGGGGCGCATTTCAAGAAGGATGACCTGGAGGCGATCGCCGGCATCACGTTCGCGCCGGTCGCCTGGTTCACGCGCACGGATTCGCAATTCGGGAAGATGGACTTCAACCAGATTCTCGGCTTCGCGAAGAACAATCCCGAGAAAGTGAAAGTCGGGGTCATCCCCAACGCCTCGTTCGATATGGCGACGCGAATCGTGGAGAGGCAAAAGGGCGTCAAGTTCACGATCGTTCCCTTCCCGGGCGGGAAGCCCTCGGTGGTGGCGCTGCTCGGCGGCAACGTCGACATCTCCGCTGCCTACTACGACGAAGTGGACCAGTACATCAAGGCCGGAACGCTGAAGGCGCTCGCCGTGGCCGACAACTCGCCGGCGCCCCAGCTTCCCGGCACGCCCACGATGAAGGAGCTGAATATCCCGATGGCCTCCGGCACCTGGGGCGCGGACCGCTTCGCTGCCGTGCCCAAGGGGACCAGCAAGGAGATCAAGGACTATCTCGCCTATCTGATCCAGAAGACGCTGGCGGACCCGCAGACACGCGACGCCTTCGAGAAGGTCGGCATCGTGCTGCAGCCGAAGACGATGGCCGAGGAGCAGCAGCGCTTCGACGAGTCCTATGCCGCGGTGCGCGAGTACCTGAAGAGCATCGGCGAGCTGAAGGCCGGACAGTAGCCGGGGCGCGCGCGCAGCGGGCGCGCGCTTCCTGCTCCGGAGTATTCCATGCTCCAAGGATTCCTGGCCTCTCTCTCGCCGGCGTCCCTGCTCGTCGAGATCCTGGGCGTCATCATCGGGATCATCTTCGGCGCCATTCCGGGATTGACGGCGACGCTGGCGATCGCCCTGTTCGTCCCGGTCACGTTCCTGATGAGCCCCGAGCACGGCATGATCATGCTCGGTGGCATCTACGCGGGCGGCATCTTCGGCGGCAGCATCTCGGCCATCCTGATCAACGTCCCGGGCACGCCGGCCTCGGTCGTCACCGGCTGGGAGGGTTACGCGCTGGCGCGCGAGGGGAGGGCGCCGTTTGCGCTCAGTCTCGCCGCGCTCAGCTCCGGGGTGGGCGGGCTGCTGTCGGCCTGCGCGCTCCTGTTCCTCACGCCCGCGCTGTCGTCGCTCGCCCTGACGTTCGGCCCCCCCGAATACTGCGCGCTGCTGCTGTTCAGCTTCACCATCGTCACCGTCTTGATGGACGGCTCGCTGATTCGCAGTCTGCTCGGCCTGTTCTTCGGCCTTCTCGTGACCACGATCGGTTTGGACCCGGTGACCGGCGCGGCGCGCTTCACATTCGGAAACGTGGATCTCCTCTCGGGCTTCAACCTCGTGGCGGTGCTGGTCGGGTTCTTCTGCATGACCGAGGCGGTGTACCTGGCATCGGAGGTCTTCGACCCGTCGGCGGGCGAGGCGGTCAAGTTCGGCAGGGAACGGGAGTACGGCGCTCTGCTGAAGACGATGAGCGGCCGGGCGTTCACCTATCTGCGCTCCTCGGCGATCGGCATCTTCCTCGGGATTCTGCCGGCGATCGGACCGGTGGAGACGCCCTTCATCGCGCACACGATCGAGCGGCGCTTCAACAGGGGGGACGCGAAGTTCGGCAAGGGCTCGATCACCGGCCTGATCGCGTCGGAGTGCTCGATCAGCGCGAACGTCGGCGGATCGCTCATACCCCTGATCTCGCTCGGCATCCCGGGCAGCGGCGCGGCCGCGGTATTCATCGGCGCCCTGACGCTCCACGGCCTGCAGCCGGGCCCGATGTTGTTCCAGAGCCAGCCGGTGCTGATCTACACGTTCTTCTGGGGGTTCATCGCCGTCAACGTGTTCATGCTGCTGTTCGGAATCTTCGGCGCGCGGTACTTCGCCGTGGTGCTGAAGCTGCCTGCGGGCGTGCTCGCGACGTTCATCGCCTTCTTCTCGATCCTCGGCGCCTACGCCATCAACAACAGCCTGTTCGACGTCGGCGTGATGTTCGGCGCGACGGCTCTCGCCATGTGGCTGCGCGCGCTGCGCGTGCCGATTCTGCCCATCGTGCTCGCCGTCATTCTCGGGCCCCAGTTCGAGCAGCAGACGGTGGTGCTCTTCACGACCTCGGAAAGCCTGAAGAGCGTGCTGGAACGCCCGATCGCGGATCTGTTCTTCGCGCTGAGCCTGCTGATCGTCGTTTTCGCGGTCGCCAAGCGACTGAAGAATTGAGGAGCGAACGCCGCCATGCTCAACTTCAATCTGCTGTCGCTCCTGCTGATCGTCCTGGGCGCGGCCTTCCTCGGCCTGCAAACGCCCCGAATCGCCGCCGTGGCCCGCGTGTATCCCTCGGTCATGATCGTCCTGGTCATCGCCTGCGCCCTGGCGATCGTGGCGAAGGAGCTGGTGGAGCGCTCGGCGACGCCGCCCCTGGACGCCAAACTCGCGAAGATCCTGTTCGCACCGGCGCGCAGCCGGATCCGGACGCTCGGCTTCGTGGCCGTCTGGCTGGCCTACACCTGGGCGCTGCCGCACGTCGGCTTCATCGTCTCGACGACAGGCGCGCTTTCGATTTCGCTGTGGCTCCTGGCGATCAGACGGCCGCTCGTCGGCTTTGCGGCGGCGACGGTGTTTTCCCTGGTCATCTCGATCCTTTTCGCGACCGTCCTCTTCATACCGACCCCGTCGGGACCGTTGGACCAGCTCATGACGCGGGCCATCTATGCGATCCAGCACCGAGGAAGTTCAAATGATCATTGACTGCCATGGCCATTACACGACCGCCCCGGCGGCTCACGAGGCGTGGCGCAAGGCACAGATCGACGCCAAAGGCGACCTTTCGAAGATGCGCGGCAACGAGGCGCCCGTCATCAGCGACGACGAGATACGCGAAAGTCTCGAGAAGACCCAGCTTCGCCTGCAACGGGAGCGCGGAACGGATCTGACGATCTTCTCGCCCCGCGCCGGCGGCATGGGGCACCACGTCGGCACCGAGCGGATGAGCCTGCAGTGGTCACGCATCTGCAACGATCTCGTCAAGCGGGTCTGCGATCTCTACCCCCAGAATTTCGCGCCGGTCTGCCAGCTTCCCCAATCGCCCGGCGTGTCGCCGTCGAATTCCATCCCGGAGCTCGTGCGCTGCGTCGAGGAGCTGGGTTTCATCGGCTGCAACCTGAATCCCGATCCAAGCGGCGGCTACTGGACCGATCCGCCGGTGACCGATCCGTGGTGGTTCGGGCTGTACGAGAAGCTCGAAGAGCTCGACGTGCCGGCGATGATCCACGTCAGCCAGTCGTGCAACCCGAATTTCCACTTCACCGGCGCGCATTACATCAACGCGGACACGGCGATCTTCATGCAGCTGCTCCAATCCGACCTGTTCGTGCGTTTTCCGCGCCTGCGCTTCATCATTCCGCACGGTGGCGGGGCGGTGCCCTATCACTGGGGCCGCTACCGCGGCATCGCGATCGACATGAAGCGCCCGCAGCCCGCCCAGCTCATGGGCAGCAACCTGTACTTCGACACCTGCGTCTACCACCAGCCGGGCATCAACGTCCTGGCGGAGGTGGTTCCGGCGGACAACATCCTGTTCGCCTCCGAAATGCACGGCGCGGTGCGCTGCAAGGACCCGGACAGCGGACATTTCTTCGACGACACGCGCCGCTACATCGAGGCGAATACGCGCCTCAGCGCCGCGGACAAAGAGAAGATCTACTTCAGGAACACGCTCAAGGTTTTCAGCCGGCTCAAGCTCGCGGAGGCGCCGTGATGAACGGAACAGTGGTGCGCAATATTCGCCGGACGGACGCGTTGGCGCTCGCCGCGCTGGAGAAGCTGGGTGTTGCGACCGTGCACGAGGCGCAGGGCCGCAGCGGGCTGATGCGGCCGGACATGCGTCCGGTGTGGAGCGGGGCCCGCGTCTGCGGCAGCGCGGTCACCGCGCTGATCCACCCGGGCGACAACTGGATGATCCACGTCGCGGTCGAGGTGCTGAAGCCCGGTGACGTGCTGGTGGTCGCGTGCTCGAGCGACAACACCGACGGGGCGTTTGGCGAGCTGCTCGCGACCTCGCTCAAGGCGCACGGCGCGAAGGGCGTGGTGCTCGAGGTCGGCTGCCGCGACTCGCGGGAGATCGGCGAGATGCGTTTCCCGGTGTGGTCGCGCGCGATCTCGGCCAGGGGCACTGTCAAGGCGAGCATCGGGTCCGTGAACGTGCCCGTCGTCTGCGCCGGCGTACACGTGGTTCCGGGCGATGCGGTGGTCGCCGACGACGACGGCGTGGTGGTAGTGCCGCGAGCGGACGCCGCGCGCGTGGCGCAGGCAGGCGCGGCGCGCGAAGCGAAGGAGGCGGCAAGTCGCACGAGGCTCGAGGCGGGCGAGCTCGGCCTGGACCTCTACGGCATGCGTGCCGCGCTCGCGGAGAAGGGCCTCACGTACGTCGATGGGCCGCTTGAATGAGCGTCACCGCGTCGCTTAGCGCCTTGCTCGGCGACTACGCGGTGACGCGGGCGCTAAAGGAAGGGGGCGTGCGCTCGCCGCGCCTGCAGCTCGATTTCGCGCCGGTCGGCACGCCGGCCGCTGCGTTCAAGCGCGTGGTGCGCGGGCTCGAATTCGACGTCGCCGAGCTCGCGCTCGTCACCTACCTGATGGCGAAGGAGCGCGGCGTGCCGCTCGTGCTGCTGCCGGCAGTCGTGCTCGCGCGCTTCCAGCATCCGCTGCTCGTGCGCGCCGCGGCGCGCGGGCCGCACGCGCCGAAAGAGCTGGAGGGACGTCGCGTCGGCGTGCGCTCCTGGTCGGTCACCACCGGCATGTGGATGCGCAGCATCCTCGCCGAGGACCACGGCGTCGACATCGGACGGGTGAAGTGGGTGACCTTCGAGGAGCCGCACGTGGCCGATTTCCGCGACCCGCGGAACGTCGAGCGCGCGCCGCAGGGCAAGGAGATCGTCGCCATGCTGCTCGCGGGCGAGCTCGACGCGGCGATCGTCGCCGACCGCGCGCTGCCGGACCCGCGCCTCGCGAGCATCATCCCGGATCCGGCCGGCGCGGCGCGCGGGTGGCAGGCGCGGCACGGCGGCATCCAGATCAACCATATGGTCGTCGTAAAATCTTCGCTCACGCGCTCCGACCCGGACGCGGCGCGCGAGGTGTACCGGCTGCTCGCGGAGAGCCGGCGCGCGGCGGGCAACCCCGAGCTCAATCCCTTCGGCTGCGCGGCGAATCGGCGCAACCTCGAGCTCGCGATCGAGCGCACGCACGCGCAGGGCCTGATCGCGCGCCGCTTCGCGGTGGACGAGCTGTTCGACGAGGTGACGCGAGCGATGGATTGATCGTCGTCGCGCGCCTCACTGCATGAACCAGCCGTGGCTCACCACCACCGACTGCCCGGTGAGGGCGTTGGTAGGGTGCGCCGCGAGGAACACCGCCAGCTCGGCGACGTCGGCGGTGGTGGTGAATTCGCCGTCCACCGTGTCCCGCAGCATGACGTCGCGCACCACTGCGGCCTCGCTGATGCCGAGCGCCTTCGCCTGCTCGGGGATCTGCTTTTCCACGAGCGGCGTGCGTACGAAGCCGGGGCAGATGACGTTGGCGCGCACGCCGCGCTTGGCGCCTTCCTTGGCGAGCACCTTGCACAGGCCCAGCAGCCCGTGCTTGGCGGTGACATAGGGCGCCTTGAGGGGCGAGGCCTCGTGCGAATGCACCGAGCCCATGTAGATCACGCTCCCCGGGCGGCTCGTGGGCAGGTGCCGCAGGAAGGCGCGCGTCGTGAGGAACGCGCCGTCCAGGTGGATCGCCAGCAGGCGGCGCCAATCCGCGAGCGCGAGCGAGTCGATCGGGTCGATGTGCTGGATGCCGGCGTTGCTCACCAGCACGTCGGGCGGGCCCCAGGACTTCGCCACCTGGTCGAAGCCGCGCTCCACGGCCTGCTCGTCGGCGACGTCCATCGCGACCGCCATGGCGGATCCGTCGGCGCGCGAGATCCGGTCGGCCGCGGCGCGGCCGGCTTCCGCGGACAGGTCGGCGATACACACGCGCGCGCCTTCGCGCGCGAACGTCCGGGCGATCTCCAGTCCTATACCGCTTGCGGCGCCCGTGACGAGGGCGATGCGGTCTTTCATTCTCACTTCGAGCCTCCTTGCAGATAGTCGTAGGCCACGGTGCCGAGCGGCAGCGTGAGGTCGGTCATGATGTGGGTCGCGGAGAGCACTTCGAGCACGGGCAGGCCGGCGACTGGGGCGAGCGCATGCGCGTGCAGCTCGATCGCGCCGGGGCCCTCCCAAGCGCCCTTGACGTGGATGTCCTCGAGCGTATAGCGCACCAGCTCGAGGATGCGCGCCGTCCCGTCGACGTGCGGGATGATCTTGAGCAGGAAGCTCGGGGCGGTGAGCGCCGCGAGCACCGCGCCGCGGTCGAGCGAGCGGTGCTTGTAGCCCATGGTCGCGGTCGCGATGCGCACGCCGCCGTAGTCCAGGGTGCCGATCAGCGTGTCCTTGTGCGCCTTGAGCGTCGGTTCGCCGAGCTTCTTCGGGAAGCCCCACAGCTCGCGCCCGCCGGCGATCGGCGCGTGGTCGTTCAGGTACATGGCGTGCACGTAGCCGCCGCGCTCGCCGCGGTACGACACCGGGATCACCTGTCCGGACTCGCAGTAGTGGCCGAAGCCGGTGGAGTCGGGCATGCGGATGAACTCGAATTTCACGACCGGCTCGGCGAGCTCGAGCGGCGCGGGCACGGCGCGCCGCAGCGCGTCCGGATCGCTGCGGTAGCTGACGATCAGGAACTCGCGGTCGATGAAGCGGTACGGCCCGCGCGGAAAGGCGGGACTGGTGAGCGGCATGGCGAAGGCGCCGCGGCGGATCTCGATCTCGGTCATGATTTTCTCAGTCGGGTTCCTCGGCGAGCTCGTGCACCAGGACGCCGGCCTCCGGCGATACCGGCGCTTCCCACGGCGCCTGGGCGAGGACGCGTTCGGCGTCGCGCAAGCCCTGCTGCCAGCGCCACTGTATGGAGCCGCGCGAAAAATTCACGTCCTTGGAGGCCATCTTCCAGTCGTGCCCGGGGTAGATCAGGCGCACGATGTGCATGCTGGTGCCGCAGCCCACCGAGCCGAGGTCGCGCAGCTCGGGCGATGCGCGCTGCTCGGCGGGCAGCGCGGCGTACAGCGTGCGCACCGCGTGACGCAGGCCGTGCATGCGGCGGTACGCCTCGATGTGGCGCGTCGAACGCGAGGCGAAGACGATATCCTTTTGCCGGGTCTGCACTTCTCCCAGGCTGCGCGGCTCCGGGCCGCTGCCGCGCCACAGCTCGACCATGAAGCACAGGGTATCGCTGCGCGGTTCGTCCTCGAGCACCAGCTCGAGCGGAGTGTTGGAGTACAGGCCGCCGTCCCAATAGAGCTCGTCCTCGATGCGCACCGGCGGGAAGCCCGGCGGCAGCGCGCCGCTCGCCATCACGTGCTCGACGGACAGGCGCTGGCGCGCGCTGTCGAATGCGACCAGCTTGCCCGTGGTGACCTGCACGGCAGCCACGGTGAGGCGCATGGCATCGGCGCTCGCGAGATGGCCGAAGTCCACCAGGCGCGCGAGGGTGCCGGCGAGCGGCTCGGTATCGTAGAAGCTCGCGGCCTGCGGCGGAACCGCCAGGCCGGTGGCGAAGGCGCCCGGCAGGCGCGGCGCGAAGAATCCGGGCACGCCCTGCGCAACGGTGCCGAGCGTCGTGAGCCAGGTGCTGTAACGGCGCAGCGCGTCCGGCGCGCTGTGCAGGTCGAGCGCGTCGTCGCAGGCGACGCAGTGCCAGAACTCGCGCAGCCGCGCGACACGCGCTTCCGGTGGATTGCCCGCGATCAGCGCCGCGTTGATCGCGCCGATCGACGTGCCGACCACCCAGTCGGGAACCACGTGATGGCGATGCAGGGCCTCGTACACGCCTGCCTGGTAGGCGCCGAGCGCGCCGCCGCCCTGAAGCACCAGCGCCACGCGGCGCTTCCGAGTTTCGTCGCGGCTTGGCATGTTCGCCTCGAAGAATGAGGCGCAGGCCTTAACGCAGCCTTAAGTCAGGCTACGCGGTATCCGTTGCGTCCCGCGTCCTTGGCGGCGTACAGCGCGCTGTCGGCGCGCGCGCTCAGTGCGTCTACGTCTTCCTGCGCATGCCACGTCGCGACGCCGACGCTCGCCGTGGCGGTGACGAGCGCGCCGTTCACGTCGAACTTCTCGCGCATCGCGGCGACGACCTTGCGCGCGATGCGCACGGCATCGTCGGCGTGCGTGAGGTGCTCGAGCAGCACCGCGAACTCGTCGCCGCCCAGGCGCGCCACCGCGTCGATCGCGCGCACGGATTGGCTGAGTCGCGCGGCGAACGAGCGCAGAATGACGTCGCCGACCTGGTGGCCGAGGGCGTCGTTGATGCTCTTGAACCGGTCGATGTCGACGTACAGCAGGCCGACCAGTCCCGCGCCGACGGGCGATGCGCTCTCGAGCGCCTGCCGCAGGCGGTCTTCGTAGGCACCACGGTTGAGCAGGCCCGTGAGCGGATCGTGCTGCGCGCGCCGCACCAGCTCCTGTTCGAGCGCCTTGCGGTCGGAGATGTCGACGGCGAGGATGAACATGCCGAGCACCGCGCCGTCCGAGGCGATGTGCGGCACGTAGATGTTGTGCAGGTAGCGGCTGCGCTCGTTGGCGGTGACCACGCGGTCGTGCATCGTGCGCCGGCCGGCGAGCGTCGCGTCGATGTGCGGCTTCGCTTCGGAATACTTCTCGCCCAGCACTTCGCGCATCGTGTGCCCGATCATGCGCTTGGGATCGAGGCCAAAGAGGCTTTCGTAGGCGTGATTGGCGAAGCGGTACGTTTCGCTCGCGTCGACGTAGGCAATGATCGCCGGCACCGAGTCCAGGATCTGGCGCAGCTGTGCTTCGTCGGCGGGCAGCATGTCCGGCTTGGGCATCATGACAAACGTCATTGTGCATCGCCACGCGGGCGACCTCGCACGCGCGACAGCTTTTGACACATCAGAGGCGAGCCCTTAGCGTGCGCGCATGCACGACCTGGTGATCCGCGGTGCGACGGTGTACGACGGCGGGGGCGGCGAGCCCCTGCGGGCGGATGTTGCGTTGCAAAACGGACGGATTGCGCAAATCGGGAAGATCGGCGCCGGCGCGGCGCCGCGCGTCCTGGATGCCGATGGCCTGGCGCTCATGCCGGGCATCGTCGACGTGCACACGCACTACGATGCGCAAGCCACCTGGGACGCGACGCTCTCGCCGTCGCCCTCGCTCGGCGTTACGACCGCGGTGCTCGGCAATTGCGGCTTCGGCATCGCGCCGTGCCCCGCGCGGCTGCGCGACGCGGTGGTGAAGAACCTGTCGGTGGTCGAGGGCATGGATCTCGGCGCGCTCGCCCAAGGCACGCGCTGGGAGTTCGAGTCCTTCGCGGAGTACCTCGCGCAATTGCGCCGCGCGCGCCCGTACGCCAACGTCGCGGTGCTGGCGCAGCATTCGACCATCCGCACCGCGGTGATGGGCGAGGATGCGTCGACGCGCGCGGAGCCGACCGCCGCGGAGCTCGTCGCGATGCGCGCCGAGGTGCGCGCGGCGCTCACCGCCGGTGCGATCGGCTTCGCTTCGTCCTTTTCGCCCAACCACAGCGGCTGGGGAGGGCGGCCGATGCCGTCGACGATCGCCTCCGACGCCGAGCTCGATGCGCTCGCCGGCGAGCTAGGCGCCGCCGGCCGCGGCGTGTTCGTCATGGCCACCGGCCCGCGCGCCACGCCCGAGTACATGGAGCGCATCGCGGCGGCCACGGGCCGCCCGGCGTTCATCGTGACCGTGCTCACCATGCACAACCGCGCCGACCCGGGGCGGGCGATCACGTACTACGAGCGCTGCGCGGCGGCGCTCGCGCGCGGGCGCGAGGTGTACATCCACACCGCCTGCCAGCCGCTGTCGTTCGATTTCACGCTCGCCGATCCGTACCTGCTGTACTCGCACGACGCCTTCGAGCGCGTGAAGCGCGCGCCGCGCGAGGCGCGCGCGGCGATCTACGCCGATCCCGCATTCCGCGCGCGCTTCCGCGAGAACCTGGCGCACCCCGGGCAGGGCATCCTGTTCTACGGCGACTGGTCCCAGGTCGAGGTGGACGGCGTGCCGCTCACGCGCCTCGCGGGCGAGGCGGGCAAGGATCCACTCGATTTATTCCTCGACCAGCCGCTCGATCGGCAGCTGGTGGCCAAGCTCTACCAGAACGACGACGCGGGCGTCGCGCCGTTGCTCAGGCACCCGGCGGGCGTGCTCGCGCTGTCCGACGCGGGCGCTCACCTGGTGTATTTCTGCGACGCGGGCTTCGGGCTGCACTTCCTCGCTCACTGGGTGCGCGAGACGCGCAGCTTTACGCTCGCGGAGGGCGTGCGCCGGCTGACGAGCGATCCGGCGGCGAGGTACCGCATCGCCGGGCGCGGACGCATCGCGCCCGGCTGGGCGGCCGACCTGCTGCTGTTCGACCCGGAGCGCGTGGGCGTGTCGCCGCTCGAGCGGCGCGCCGACCTGCCGGGAGGCGGGGCACGCATGATCCGCCGACCGCTCGGGGTGCACGGCGTCTGGGTGAATGGCGTGCAGGTGCACGACGGGCGCGACTACGCGCCGCTCGCCGCAGGTCCCGGCGAGGTGCTCGACCGCTTCAGTGCGGAGCTGGACCCACGCTGACCTGCGCCAGCGCGTCGACGCGCAACCATTTGGCCCAGGCGGCTTGCACCTGCCGGGCGTCGAGCGCCGCATAGCGCTGCGCCGCGCGCTGCGGCTCATCGAGCGGCAGATCGAGCGCGACGCGCTCGAGCAACCCGCCCGCGATGTCGTCGACGCTCGCCTCGGCGAGGGGTATGCGCTTGAGCAGCAGTGCCTTCGCCTGGTGCAGCGCGTGCGCGTCCACCGGTGTCGTTTGCATGTCGCGCAGGTCGTGCTCGATGATCGCCCGCGCCTGGGAAACCTTGGGCGGATCGCAGGCGTAGCTCGCCAGGTAGATCGCCCGCGTCCGGCCCACGTCGAAGCTCGAGCCGACGTAGTAGGCGAGGCCTGCGCGCTCGCGCAGGTCGTGGTACAGCCGGCTCGAGAGGAAGCCGCCGCCGAGTACCGCGTTGCCGAGCTGCAGCGCCTCGTAGTCCGGGTCGCTACGCGTGATCGCGAGCGTCTCGGCGAGCGTGACCTTCACCTGGACGCGGCTCGCGTCGGGGACGGCGGTACTGCTCGCGACGCTCAAGGGAACGGACGGCAGCTCGACCTGCGGGGGCTCGCCTTGGGCGCGCCAGCCGCCGAAGCTGCGCTCCACGACCTCCTTGGCGTGCTGCGGAGTGATGTTGCCGACCACCACGATCGTGGTCAGGTCCGGGCGGAACACCCGGCGGTAATAGGCGCGCACGTCGGCCAGCGTGAGCGCGCGCAGGCTTTCGGGCGTGGCGTGGCGCAGAACGGGATCGTCCGGCGGGAAGAGCGCCGCCTTGAGCGCCTGCGAGCTGAGGAAGCCGGGGCTCTGCAACGCGCCGGGCAGCGCCGCTTCGGCCTCACGGCGCACGATGCGAAACGCGCTTTCCGGCAGCGCGGGCTCGAGCTCGTTCTGCGCCAGCAGCTCCATGCCGCGCGCGAAATGCTCGGTGAGCACCTGCAGCGAGAAGTCCGAGCCGGCCGATTCGCTCGCGCCGATGTCGTCCAGCGCCTTCTGGAAAGCGGCCTGGTCGAGCGTTGTCGTGCCGTAGGAGAAGAGCTGCTCGAGCACGCCGCTCAGGCCCTCACGGCCCGGCGGCACCTCGAGCGCGGGGCGGTTGCGCACGTGCCCGTAGACGCTCACCGTGTCGCTGATCGACTCGGGCTGGACGATGAGGTGGATACCGTTCGGCAGCTGCATGCTCGTCGGGTCGAGCGTCCACTTCGGCACGGCGATGCGCTCGACCGCCGCGCGCGCCCAGCCCGGCAGCGGGGCGGGCGCCGGCCGGCTCGGCGTGAACGACTCCTTGCCGCCGAAGCGGCTTGCGGAGACGGGCTTGCCCGAGGATTGCGGAGTGAGGATCGCCGCGAGCGCGTGAGCGGGATCGAGCACGCGCCGCGCCAGGCGCACGACGTCCGCGGGCGTCACACGCTCGATGGCCTGCAGGTCCTGGTCGGGGGAACTGCGGCCCTCGACTGCCACTGCTTCGGACCACACCGCGGCGAGCCCGGGAATCGAGTTCTTCGCCAGCTCGGCCTGCGCGCGCTCGCCGCGCTTGGCGGCGGTCACCAGGTCGGCCGGCACGCCGTGCGCCGCGATGCCGGCGAGCACGCCGCGCATCTCGGCGAGGAGCTGCGCGCCGTCGGCGCCGCGCGGGAACGCCGCGCTCGCATAGCCGAGCCCCGCGTCCGGCAGGAAGCTGATCGAGAAGCCTGCCGACAGCGCCTTGCCCTCGAGCGCCAGTTGGTAGAGCCGGCCGCGCTGGCTTGCCAGCACGTCGGCGAGCACCTGGGCCGTCGCGTAGTCGTGCGAGCGGTAGCCCGGCATGCGGAACGCGATCACCGCCATGCCGTAGGGGAGGTCGGTCGGGCCGTTCAGCACCTGTGCCGCCAGCGGGCGCAGCTCGACGCGCGGCCGCGCGGGCATCGCCTTGCGCGGGATGGCGCCGAACAGCCGCTCGACGCTCGCGAGCGCGGCGTGCGGCTCGACATCGCCGACGATGAGCAGCACCGCGTTGTTCGGCGCGTACCAGGTGTCGTGGAAGCGCTTCAACATGGCGCCGGTCGTGCGCCCGAAGGATTCCCGGGTGCCGAGTGCGTCGTGCGCGTAAGGGGTGCCGGCGAAGGCGGCGGCGAGCAGCCGCGTGTTCAGCACGTATTGCGGGTTCGAAAGGTCCTGCGCGACCTCCTGCTCGATCGCGGGCCGCTCGCTTTCCCAGGCAGCCTGGGAATCGAGCACGCCGCGCATGCGCAGCGCCTCGACGTGCAGCGCCACGTCCAGATCCGGCGCAGGCACGGTGAAGTAATACTGCGTCACCGTCTGGCGCGTGTCGGCGTCGAAGTCGCCGCCGATGCCGGCGGAGATGGCGGCGAGCTGCGCCTGGCTCAGACCGGGACTGCCGCGGAACATCATGTGCTCCTGCGCGTGCGCCATGCCCGGAAAACCGCGCGGCGCCTCGTTCGACCCGACCAGGTAGTTGAGCTCGGTGGTCACCACCGGCGCGAGCGTGTTGCGCACGATCACGACGCGCAGTCCGTTGGCCAGGCTGGCGCGCAGCACGTCGCCGTCGCCGGCGGCGCGGGCGCCGACTTGCAGGCCGGAGAGGAGGAGCGCGGCCAGCAAGGCGCGCGCGGCGGGGTAGAGGGTCTTCAAGGGAGCGCGCAGGCTAGCCTGGGAATCTTAAGCGATGCTGAACCCGCGCAGCCGTTCGTCGATGTCGATCGGAAGGACGGAGAGCACCTCGACGCGACGGTCGCGCACGAGCGGCACGCGCCGCCGGCGCCGCGCGGCGGCGCGCAGCCTGCGGTCGCGCAGCTCGAGCAACTCTTCGATCTGCGGGCGGAACAGGCGCAGCAGCGCGGCCAGCCAGCGGTTCACGAGCGGGTCGCCGGCGGAGCGCACCCGGAAGCCGTCGACGGCGCACAGCGCGTCTGCCGCGCTCAGCACCCGGCCTCCGGTGACCCACTGATTGACCGTGAACAGCTCGTGCGGCACGCCCTTGGGCGTCACCGCGACCGCGAGCAGGTGCGCAGGCCTGCGCTTGGACGGCCGATCGGCCGTGAGTCGCGCGAAGAGGTGGAAGTGTCCGTGCTCGATGCCGCCCGCGCGCCCGCCGGGCTCGTGGCAGTGGTAGAAGTACTGGTATCCGCTGCGGCGATCGACCGCGTCATCGGCCGGATAGTGCGCCCATTGCACCGGCGGCCGGCCCTGCAGGAGGCCATCGAGCAGGTGCGCCGAGCGCGCCGCGAGCGCCGCGTAGCAGGCGAGCAGCTCGCGCGCCGCGGCTACTTCTTGCCGCCGCACATGCCGGATTTGGAGCTCGAATTGGCGCCGCACTTGGCGCTCGGCCGTGCGCTGCACTTGGCCTTTTTCTTTGCGCTGCACTTCGCTGCGTGCATCGCGTTGCCCTCGCGAGCGGCGGCGCGCGCGGGCACGGCGAAGGGCAGGGCCGCGGTCGCCGCGGTGAGCGCGGCGACGGACAAGGTGGTGAGCGATCGTTTCATCACGGCTCCTAATATTGGACTAAGGGAAAGGTTGCTATTGTGAACGACAAGTTTGTCGGACGGCTGACGAGCGCCTGATGGCGAACGCAACATATCGACAGCACGCACGAGGATTTGTTCGTGAATACGAGGCGCGAGCGCGTGACTTCCCTGCACAGAGCAGCGCTGCAGCGCCTGCTGCACGAGCGAGCGCCGGCCGAGCGGCTGCAGCGACTCGACGCGTATCCGTGGGTGATCGTCGCCACGGTGTGCATCGGCGCCTTCATGGGCCAGCTCGATACCAGCATCGTGAGCCTCGTGCTGCCGGCGCTCGAGGAGCAGTTCAACACCGGCCTGCACAACGTGCAGTGGGTGGCGATCGTCTACCTGCTCGTGCTGACCGGCCTGCTCACGCCGCTCGGGCGCGTGGCCGACGAACTCGGCCGCAAGGCGCTCTATACGGGAGGGTTCTTCGTGTTCATCGTCGGCTCGGCGCTGTGCGGCTTCGCGCCCGACCTGGCCACGCTGGTGGCCGCGCGCGCCATGCAGGCCGTCGGCGCCGCGATGCTGCAGGCGAACAGCGTCGCCCTCATCACGGCGGCGGTGCCGCGCGACAAGCTCGGCCGCGCCATTGGCGTGCAGGCCACCGCACAAGCGCTCGGTCTTGCGATCGGTCCTACGGTAGGCGGGTTCCTGATCGCCTGGCTAAACTGGCGCTGGGTGTTCTGGGTGAACGTGCCTTTCGGCCTGGTCGGTACGATTCTCGCGCGCTACACGCTTCCTCGCACGGAGGGCGAGCGCAAGGCGGTGCCGTTCAACCGCACGGGATCGCTGCTGCTGCCGCTCGGCGTCGCCTCGCTGCTGCTCGCGTTCACCTATTTCTCGATGATTCCGTATTTCATGCCCGCAGCGGCGCTGCTGCTGCTCGCCTTCGCGTACAGCGAGCGCAGGGCGGCCCAGCCGCTTCTCGGCGCCGACGTGCTGGGCGCTCCCGGGATGCTCGCCGGCGTGAGCGCGGCGCTGCTGTCCTACACGGTGCTTTTCGGCGGCCTGTTCGGAGTACCGATCCTGCTCGAGCGCGTGTTCGGCGCGCCGCCCGACCGCGCGGGGATCATCCTCACCACCGTGCCCGCCATGCTCACCTTCGTGGCGCAGTTCGGGGGCTACCTGGGGGATCGCTTCGGCACGCGGACGCCGACCGTGATCGGCATGGCCGTCGCAGCGGTGGGCCTCGCGCTCATGTGGTGGGCGGCTGGCGCGGCGCTCGGGCCGCTCGAGATCGCACTGGCGTTGTTCGGCTTCGGCGTCGGACTGTTCATCCCTTCGAATAACGCGAGCATCATGGCGGCCGCGCCGCCGGCGCGCCTGGGCGTCGCCGGCGGGCTGCTCAACATGATGCGCGGCCTGGGCGCGAGCTTCGGCGTCGCGCTGGTCGGCGTGGCCATGCAGTTGCGCGTCGGCGAACCGACCCATCTCGGCGCGCAGGCGCACGTGCTGCACGGCTTTCGTCTGGCCGTCGCGTCGCTGTTCGTGGCAGCGCTCGCCGCCGGCGCGTTGTCGATCGGGCGTCGCGCGGCGAGCGGACGAGTCGAGGTGGCCGATGTCGACCTCGTTTGAAGCGCGCGGACTGGCCGGCCGGCGGCGTCAGCCTGGGTTAAGGCGCCCGACCTAGAATCGGAGCAGGGACTTCGAGCCATGCTGATCGCGGGAGACATCGGAGGCACCAAGACGCTGCTCGCGCTTTACGCTCCGGAGCGGGGACCGCGCCGCCCGATCGCTCAGGCGGAGTTCCACAGCGCCCGCTACGAGCGCCT
>JBLMWT010000300.1:0-2725 GCA_050257375.1 Sphingomonadaceae bacterium | reverse complement strand
GACGCCGACGCCGCGCTCGAAGGCGTGCAGCGGCGCGACGTGATCGCCGGCCTGTACCGCGACCGCATCGCCCGGGCGATCGACAGCTGGCGCGCGGAGCGTGCGCCCGGCGTGCTGCTGCACGGCACGTTGTGGACGATCGGCGCATTCGCCGCGCTGGCCGCCGCGCTCGCCGCTCTTGTCTGGCTGTTCCGGCGGCTGGACGCTTTCCTCGAGCGCCGCTACCGCGCGCGCATCCAGGACGTCGGCATCAAGTCGTTCCGCCTGGTGCATGCCGAGCAGCTTTGGAGCGGCGTGCGCAGCCTGCTTGCCCTGCTCGAGGCGCTGGCGATGCTGGCTGCCGTGTACCTGGCACTCAATTTCGCGCTCGCGCAGTTCCCCGCCACGCGCGAGTTCGCTGCGCAGCTGCTCGGGCTGCTGCTCGACCCGCTCGAGCGTATGGGTCGCGGCCTCATCGGCCTGCTGCCGAACCTGTTCTTCCTCGCGATCCTCGCGCTGATCACCCGCTACGCGCTCAAGGTCCTGCGGCTGTTCTTCGCCGCCGTCGCCCGCGGTCGCGTCAAGCTCGAAACCTTTGACTCCGAGTGGGCCTGGCCAACGTACCGCCTTTTGCGCCTGCTGGTGCTCGCCTTCGCGCTGGTGATCGCCTACCCGTACATCCCGGGCTCGGAGTCGGCCGCGTTCAAGGGCGTGTCGCTGTTCCTCGGAGTGGTTTTCTCGCTCGGCTCGACCTCGATCATCGCGAACGTTCTCGCCGGCTACGCGATCACCTACCGGCGCGCGTTCCGCGTCGGCGACCGCATCAAGGTCGGCGACGCGGTGGGCGACGTCACCGAGATGCGGCTGCAGGTGACGCATCTGCGCTCGCTCAAGAACGAGGAGATCGTGCTGCCCAACTCGCTCATCATGAACAGCCAGGTGCTCAACTACAGCACCCTCGCCAAACAGACCGGCCTCATCCTGCACACCACGGTGGGCATCGGCTACGAGACGCCCTGGCGCCAGGTCGAAGCCCTGCTTCTCATGGCGGCCGCGCGCACCGACGGATTGAAGCGCGACCCCGCGCCGTTCGTGCTGCAGCAGGTGCTGGGCGACTTCTGCGTCACCTACGAGCTGAATGCCTACTGCGACGAGGCCGCCCGCATGGTGTCGCTGTATACCGCTCTACATCGCAATATACTCGACGCGTTCAACGAGTACGGGGTGCAGATCATGACCCCGGCCTACGTCACCGACACGCCGCAACCCAAGCTGGTAGCCAAGGACCAGTGGTTCGCGGCGCCGGCCGTCCAACCTAAAGGAAACACGACATGAGCGACAAAAAAGATGCGGTCCGCACCGGCTTCTGGGGCGGGCAGCTGAGCGAAGTGGACAAGGAGATCGCGCGCCTCGCGTCGATCTGCAAGGTGAACGTGCTCGACCCCGGCGTCATCCAGCGCGTCATTCGCAGCGACGACTCGGTGTGCGGAGTGAGTAACAAGCTCGCCTTCGACAAGCTGCGCACGGCCATCCTGATCCACTACGCGGTGATGGAGAAGTCCTTCGACCGCCTGGGCGTCGACGAGACGCGCAAGCTGGTGGACGGCATCGTCGCCAAGCTTAGGGAACGCTTCGGCGACCAGCTCGGCAATCCCGACCTGCCGCGCTAGCGACCCGCAAGCGGCTTGGGGGCGAGCTGGTCGGCCTCGTCGAGCCAGCCGCCGCCGAGCGCCTTGTACACGTTCACGATCTGCGTGTACTGGTCGGCGCGCGTGGCGACCGCCGTGAGCTCGGCGCTGAACAGCTCGTTCTCGGCGTACAGCACCTCGAGGTAGCTCGCGTAGCCGTTGTCGAAGCGCAGCCGGGAAAGGCGCGCGTACTCGCGCAGCGAGGCGACGCGCTGCGCCTGGGCGTCCGACTGCTCGCGCGATTTTTCCGAGCCGACCAGCGCGTCGTTCGCCTCCGCGAACGCGTTCTGCACCGTGCTCCGGTAGAAGGCGAGCGCGGCGCGCTCGCCGGCCTCGGCCGTTTGCACCTGGCCCTCGATCGCGCCGAAGGTGAAGATCGGGCCGCTCAATCCGGCCGCTCCCTGCACGACCGCGGCCGGGGCTGTCAGGAAGTCGCCGAGCGCCACGCTCGCCGTGCCGAGCAGGCCCGTGAGCGAGATCGACGGGTAGTAGAGCGCCTTCGCCGCGCCGATCTGGGCGTTGGCGGCGATCAGGTTCTGCTCGGCCTGCAGGATGTCGGGCCGGCGCTCGAGCAGATCGGAGGGCAGCCCGCCAGGAATGCCCGGCTCCGCGAGCTCGTCGATCGTCTTGCCGCGCTCGATCGGCCCCGGGTTGCGCCCCAGCAGGATCGAGACCAGGTTCTCCTGCGCGGCGACCTGGCGCTCGAACGACGGGATCGCCGCCTGCGCCTGCAGGTACTGCGAGCGCACCTGCTCGAGCTCGATCTGCGACACGACGCCGCCCTTGAAGCGCAGCTCGAAGAGCTTCAGCGTCTCGGCGTAGTTCTTCGCCGTGGCGCGCGAGATCTCGAGCTCGCGGTCGAGCGCGCGCAGCGTGATGTAGCTCGAGGCGACGCTCGCCACCAGCGACAGCACCACGCCGCGCCGGCCCTGCTCGCTCGCGAACACCGCGGCCTGCGCCGCCTCGCTCTCGCGCCGCACGCGCCCAAAGAGATCGATCTGCCAGGCGGCCCCGAGCGAAGCCTCGTACAGGTTGTACCAGGGGTCGGTGCCGGGCGG
>JBLMWT010000299.1:0-15578 GCA_050257375.1 Sphingomonadaceae bacterium | reverse complement strand
TCGGCCCGGTGAGCGTCTACCAGGGCGAAAAGTCGGGCAAGTATCCCGACGGCAACCAGCTGCTCGTGCGCGGCGGCGACACGCTCGCCGCCTTCGACACGCCGCTGGTCGCGAACCGCGTTCCGGAGTTGCTGGCCGCCGAGCTGGTGATCCTCGGCCACGTTCACGAGGACCACATCGCCGGGCTGCACCTGCTGCCGCGCGCGAAGGTGCTCGCGCACGAGGACGACCTGGCCGCGCTGCGCAGCTGGGATGGGCTCGCGCACCACTACGGCTACGCGCCGGCGGCGCTCGCCGCGATGAAGCCGAAGATCGAGCGAGAGTTCCACTACGTCGCGCGGCCCGACGCCGAGGGCTACCGCGATGGCGCGGCCTGGGACCTGGGCGGCGGCGTGACGGTGCGCGCGCTGCACATGCCCGGGCACACCAGCGGGCACTGCGTGCTGCTCGTCGAGCCGGGCGGCATCGCCTTCATCGGCGACATCGACCTCTCGTCCTTCGGGCCGTACTACGGCGACGCGACCTCGAGCCTGGAGGCGTTCCGCCGCACGCTGCGCGCGGTGGCGGGCGTGCCGGCGCGCGTCTGGATCACCTCGCACCACAAGGGCGCGATCACCGAACGCGCAACGTTCCTCGCGCTGCTCGAGGCGTTCGCCGCGAAACTCGAGGCGCGCGAGCAGGCGATCGCCGCGCATCTGGCCGAAGCGGGGCCGAGCACGCTCGACGAGCTCGTCGCGCACCGCTTCATGTACCCGCGCGGCCACCAGGACGTATTCGTCGAGGACGCCGAGCGGCGCACCATCGCCCAGCACCTCGCCTCGCTCGCGGCGGCCGGACGCGTGCGCGAAGAAGACGGCCGCTACCGGCTCGCGTCCTGACAGAGGCTCGGCAGCACGTCCCCGATGTTTCCCCGCAACACGGCGTCCGCGATATCGTCGAAGGGCGTCGGCTCGGCATTCAAGATCACGATCTTCGCGCCCGCCGCCTTGGCCGCGGGCACCGCGCCCGCGACCGGGTAGACCTGCAGGCTCGAGCCGACGGCGAGCAGCAGGTCGGCTTCCTCCGCGGCCTGCATCGCGCGCGCGATGACCTCCGGCACCAGCTGCTGGCCGAAGGAGATCGTGGCGCTCTTCAGGATTCCGCCGCACAGCGCGCAGGGCGGGTCCTCTTCGCCCGCGCGCAGCCGCTCGAGCACCGGCTGCATCGGGCCCTTCCAGCCGCAGCTCCAGCAGGTGACGAAGTGGATCGTTCCGTGCACCTCGATCACGCGCTCGGGCGCGTTGCCGGCCTTCTGGTGCAGCCCGTCGATGTTCTGCGTCACGAGCGCGTGCAGCTTGTCGCGCCGCTCGAGCTCGGCAAGCGCGAGGTGCCCCGCGTTCGGGCGCGCGCTCCAGGCTGGCGACTCCAGGCGCCCGCGCCAGGCGGCCTTGCGCACCTCTCGGTCGGCGAGATAGTGCTGCAGCGTCGAGAGCTTCTCGGCGGCGGGATTGCGCGTCCACAGCCCGTTCGGCCCGCGAAAGTCAGGGATGCCCGACTCGGTCGAGATCCCCGCGCCGGTGAGCGCCACCACGCGCCGGGCGGCGTCGATCCAGCCGCGCGCTTCGCGCGCTGCGTCGTGTCCGTTCACGGGCGCAACTGTAACCGCGTTGCGCCCCGGTCGGTCAACCCGTTCTGAAGTCCGGCACGTAGAGCTCGACGTAGCGCGCGGCACGCGAGCGCGCGCGCTCGCGCTGCGGCTTCGGCATCACCTCGACGAGCTGATCGATGATGCGCTCGCCGCCCGGCTCGCCGTTCGCCGCGGCGGCGTCCGCCCAGGCGTAGGCTTCGACCGGGTCGGGCGGCACGCCGCGGCCCTCGAGGTACATGTGCGCGAGATTGAGTTGCGCGGCGCCGCTGCCGCGGCGCGCGGCATCCTGGTACAGCGCCGCAGCCGCCACGGGGTTGGGCGCCATGCCGCGGCCCTGGTCGTACAGTGCAGCGAGTCGTTCGATGGCGCGCACGTTTCCGTGCTCCAGGGCGTGTTCCGCACGCGCGGGCAGCACCTCGGCGGAGGCGAGCGCAGGCACCAGCAGGCCGAGCAACGTCAATAAGGTCCAAGAACGCACGAAGGAAAGCCTAGCCCCGATTCCTGAAAGCGACCTTAAGGGCTGGACCGGTGCGCCGGCCTGAACGAAAATGCGCACACCTTGCCTCGCATCATCCGCGACACGCTCATCTCGGTACGCGACCTCGCGGTCGCCGCACTGCCCTTCGTGCTGCTCACGCTGGTGCTGCTCGTCGCGGCCTATTTCCTGCTCAAGCCGATGCCGCCCAGGCGCGTGGTGCTCGCCACCGGCCCGGAGCAGAGTGCCTACGCCGAGTTCGGCAAGCGCTACGCGGCCGAGCTCAAGCGCTACGGCATCCAGGTCGTGCTGCTGCCGACGCGCGGCTCGCTCGACAATCTGCGCGCGCTGCGCGATCCGAAGCGCGACGTGGACCTCGGCTTCGTGCAGGGGGGCTCGAGCGAGGTGGCGCGCACGGTGGACGAGGACAAGAGCGGCGAGCCGCTCGAGTCGCTCGGCAGCCTGTTTCTGGAGCCGCTCTGGGTCTTTTACCGCGAGGAAGCGGCGCGTGCGTTGCCCGGCGGCGCGCTCACCAGCATCGCGCAGCTTCCCGGCTGGCGCGTCAACCTCGGCGCGCGCGGCAGCGGCACGCCCGGACTGATGCGCAAGCTGCTCGAGGCGAACGGGCTCGAGCGCGATCGCCTCACGCCGTCCTTCCTCGAGGTCACGCCCGCGGTGGTGGCGCTGCTCGACGGCAAGCTCGACGCCATGGCGTTCGCCTCGGCGCCCGAGTCGCCGATGGTGCAGATGCTGCTGCAGACGCCGGGCGTCCGGTTGCTCGAGTTCCCGGAAGCCGAAGCCTACGCACGGCGTTTCCCGTTCCTCAGCCCGGTGACGCTGCCGCAGGGCATCGCGGACCTCGCCCGCAACGTGCCGGCGCACGACGTGCCGCTCATCGCGGCGACCACGTCGCTGGTGGCGCGCGACGGCACGCACCCCGCGCTCGAGCAGCTGTTCGTGCAGGCCGCGGCGAAGATCCACGGCGGCGCCGGCTGGATCTCGCGCGCGGGGCGCTTCCCGACGCCGCAGGGCACCGAGTTCCCGCTCGCGGCCGAGGCGGCGCGCTTCTACCGCACCGGGCCGCCGCTCCTGCAGCGCTACCTGCCGTTCTGGCTCGCCAACCTGATCGACCGCATGTGGGTGGCGCTGTTCACGATCATCGCCGCCCTCATCCCGCTGTCGCGCATCGTGCCGCCGCTGTACCAGTTCCGCGTGCGCCGGCGCATCTTCCGCTGGTACCGGCAGCTGCGCGGCGTGGAGGCGCAGGTGGCCGACGCCTCGGCGCCGCGCGCCGATCTGATCGCGGAGCTCGACCGGCTCGACGCACGCGCCTCGAAGATCACCGTGCCGCTGTCCTACGCCGACGAGCTGTACAATCTGCGCAGCCACATCGCGCTGGTGCGCGCGCGGCTGCAATAGACCTCCTCGCGCGTTGACGCGGGGATGCCGCGGGCATAGCCTGAGCGGCATGCAGTGCGCGCGCTGCCGCCACGAGAACCCCGCCGGCCAGAAATTCTGCGGCGAGTGCGGCGCGGCGCTCGCTTCCGTTTGCCCGGCATGCGGCGCATCGAACCCTCCCGGGCAGAAGTTCTGCGGCGAGTGCGGCACCGCGCTCGCGGTGGCCGCGCCGTACACGCCCCGGCACCTCACCGAGAAGATTCTCGCCTCGAAGAGTACGCACGAGGGCGAGCGCAAGCTGGTCACGGTGCTGTTCGCCGACTGCGCCGGCTTCACCGCGATCGCCTCGCGCCTCGATCCGGAAGAGCTGCACGGCGTGATGGACGGTTGCTTCGCGCATCTCGCCGAGGCCGTGCACCGCTACGAGGGCACGGTGAACCAGTACACCGGGGACGGCATCATGGCGCTGTTCGGCGCCCCGGTCGCGCACGAGGACCACGCAGTGCGCGCAGTCGCCGCCGCGCTGGCGATCCAGAAGGCCTCGCGCGAATACTCGGGCGGCCTCGAGCGCGAGCGCGGCTTTGCTCTGCGTCTGCGCATCGGCATCAACACCGGCCCCGTGGTGGTCGGCCGCATTGGCGACGACCTGCGCATGGACTATACGGCGCAAGGACCGACGGTGAATCTCGCCGCGCGCCTGCAGGCCGCCGCACCGGCCGGCGGCATCCTGATCAGCGAGAGCAGCGAGCGGCTGGTGCGTGACTATTTCCTGCTCGAGGCGCGCGGCGCCCTCGACCTGAAAGGTATCGAGACGCCCGTGCGCGCCTTCGAGGTCACCGGTCAGCGGCGTCGGCGCGCACGCTTCGATGTGGCGCTCGAGCGCGGGCTGACTCCGTTCGCCGGCCGCGCCGCGGAACGCGAGTTCCTGCGCGAGTGCTTTGCGCGTGCAGTGGCCGGCCGCGGGCAGGTGGTATCGCTGGTCGGCGAGGCGGGCGCTGGAAAGTCGCGTCTCGCCTACGAGCTGCAGCGCGAGCTGCGCGGCGGATCGCACATGTACCTCGAGGCGCACTGCGCGCCGCACGGAGTGGCGCTACCCTTCGATTCCGTAGTGCAATTCCTCGCCGCGAGCTTCCGCATCGAGGAAGGCGAGTCCGATGTGGCGAAGGGCGAAAAGCTCGCCGCGGGGATCCGCTCCCTGGACCACGGCCTGGAGTGGGTCCTGCCCTACATCCGACATCTGTTCGCGCTGCCTGCACCGGATCTCGACGCCGCGGGCCTTGACCAGGCGCAGCGCAAGTGGCGCCTGATCGAGGCGGTGAAGGCGCTCGTGCTGCGCAGCGCGCAGCAACGCCCGCTGGTGCTGGTGCTCGAGGACCTGCAATGGATCGACCGTCAGTCCGAAGAGGCAATGGCCGCGCTCGTGGATGCATTCGGCGGCCACCGCGTGCTGCTGGTGTGCACGTATCGCGCAGGCTATGCACCGCCCTGGCGCGACCGGTCCTATCACCGGCGCCTGACCCTGGATCCGCTGTCGGCGGACGAGGCTGCGCAGATGGTCGCGTCCCTGCTCGGACGCGGCAGCGCACCCGAGCCGCTCATGCGCCTTGTCGCGCAGCGCGCGGAGGGCAACCCGTTTTTCATCGAGGAGCTGGCACGCTACCTGCGCGAGCATGGCAGCGACGCGCGCGAGATCCCCGCCACCGTGCAGGACCTGCTCACCGCGCGCCTCGACCGGCTGCCCGAACCCCTCAAGCGCACGCTGCAGACTGCGGCCGTGCTCGGGCGACAGTTCCCCCTCGCGCTGCTGGAGGCCATCGCGCCGGAACATGCGGACCTGCGCTCCGACCTGCGCGAGCTGGTGCGCCACGAGCTGCTGCACGAGACCGAGCTCTACCCCGATCTCAAGTACCGCTTCACCCACCTGCTGATTCGGGAGGCCGCCTACGAGGAGCTGCTGCTGCGCGCGCGCGCCGAGCTGCATGCTCGCGCCGCCGAGGCCCTCGAGCGGATGTATGAGGGTCGCCCGGACGAGGTGCTCACCGAAGTCGCGGAGCATTACGGCCGCAGCGACAATCGCGCCAAGGCCCTGACGTATCTCGTGCGCGCGGGCGAGCGCGCGCACAGCCTGTTCGCCTACGATGAGGCCCAGCGCTACTACCGGCGTGCGCTCGAGCGCCTGCAGCGCGACGACGACGGGGGCGCGCAGCGCTCCGCCGTGCTCGAGAAGCTCGGCGATGCGGCTTTCGCGCACGGCGCGTTGCAGGAAGCGCGCGCGTACTGGCAGGAGGCGCTCGCGCTCGCCGCCGGAGACCGCGAGCGTGCGGCCGAGCTGCACCGCAAGAGCGGCGCCGCGGCCTGGGCTGCGGGCGAGAAGGACGCCGCGCTCGAGCACCTGGCGATGGGTCTGGCGGTGCTCGGCGGCGACCTGAGGCGACTGCCTGCCGCACGGCTGTATCAGGAATTCGGTCGCATCCACTTCCGGCTGGGAGAGCACGAGGCATCGATGCAGTGGGCCAAGCGCGCGCTCGAGCTCGGGCTGGCGCTCGGCGCGCACGACGTGATTTCGGAGGCCTACAACACGCTCGGCGTAGCGATGGCGCGCGCCGGGGACATCGAGCGCGGCGCGGCCTACGTGAAGCAGAGCCTGGAAGCCGCGCTCGCCCGGCAGCTCGGCGCGATCGCCGCGCGCGCCTATACCAACCTCGCGGTGATGTACGCCTCGCTCGACCACGAGCTCTCCGCCCGATACTGCCGCGAGGGTCTCGCGCTCGCGCAAAGGATCGGCGACCGGCTGCAGCAGTCCTGGCTGTACTGCACGCTGGCGAGCGGGCACTGCACGCTGGTCGGCGACTACGACGAGGGCGTCAAGGCGGCCGAAGCCGCGGCCGAGCTCGACGAGCTCCTCGGGCAGCGCAACCACCTGCCGATCCCGCTCATCATCCTGGCGCAGATCTACCAGTGCCGCGGCGACGAGACGCGAAGCGCGCAGCGCTACCGCGAGGCGCTCGCGGTCGCCGAGCAGGTGGGCGAGCCGCAGCTGCTCTTTCCGTGCTACGAGGGTCTTGCCATGCTCGCCGTCGAACGCGGCGACGAGGCCGAGGCCGAGCGCTGGCTGGCGCGCAGCCGCGAAGTGCAGCAAGCTACGGGGTGGAGCGCCGACAGCTTTCTCGTGCTCCCCTTTCTGTGCTGAGGAGGCCGCCATGAATCCGATCCCCGTCGGGCAGCTCGCGCCGCCCTTCCGCCTGCCGGCCGCGGCCGGCGGCGAGGCCGGACCCCAGGACTACCGAGGCAAGGCGAACGTGATCGTCTGGTTCACGAAGGGCATCGCCTGCCCGTTCTGCCGCCAGCAGATGTCGCAGCTCGCGCGCGGCTACGAGCGATTCAAGCAGAAGAACGCCGTAGTGCTCGAAGTGACCGTCACCAAGCCGGAGCGGGCGCGTTTCTACGCCGAGAAATTCCGCCTGCCGTTTCCCTACCTGTGCGACCCGGACTACGCAGTGCGCCGGTCCTGGGGGCTCGACTCTCGCTCGCATTCGCCGCTTTGGTATGCGTCCGCCTTCGTCGCGGGCGCGCGCGTGGTGCCGCCGGAGAACGACTTTGGCAAGTTCCCGCCCCCGCTGCGCGAAGTGCCCGGCGTGCTGGTCGACGACGACATGGGCTTCTTCGTGCTCGACCGCGCAGGCATCGTGCGTCACGCGACGAGTGGCAGCTATGCCGTACCCGGCGGCACGCGTGCACTCCCGGGCAACGACGACATCGAGCGCCTGCTCGGCGACTGCGAGCGCAGCGCGACGAGCACGCCTGCATAGACTACTTGCAGGTCAGATTGAGCGTCACGGCTCCGTGATTGTTGGCTAGGTCCTTCTCGTGAATGCCGCCGGCTTCCCGCACCCTCGCCTCGACAATCACCGCGCGCGGCGTCGGCAATAGTCCAACCTTCCATACGCCGCCGACACTCGAGGACTGCCCTGCGACCATCGACGCGAGGTTCTGGACAGCGACAGGTTGCATCGCATTCAGCCCGTCCCTGATCTCTGCGGTCACGTTATTCGCGGGCCCATTGCCCGCGTTTCGATACTGGAGCGAGATCGGGAGCGGGCAGGTATGAGTCGCGTCGGCGCGCAGGTTAAGGGAGGTCGCGCTTCCCCACGCTACTGCGTGGCCGCCCACGATCATCGCCGGCCCAATCGCGAGATCCGGAGATGCCGCCGGTTGCGCACCGGGATGTGCGATACCCGCGATCGGACCGATCGGCCGCATGGTCCCGATCGCACTTGGTGCGGTACTACCGCCCGCGGTACCGGGCTTGGCGCCCCCGATGGAAGTCGGAGGATTACCGCCAGCTGGTGTCAGGCCGCCGGAAGCCCCGCCGTTGGATCCCGCGGGGGAGCCCAATCGCGCGGTGCCGAGTGCGATCGGCGTGCCCGGTCTAGCCGTTCCGAGCGGCGTCGAACCGTTGCCGCCCGTAGGACTGCCGCCGCTCGTTCCACCGCCTGCGCCGGGCCGCGCGGTTCCCAGCGCGATCGGCGCGCCCGGTCTTGCGGTGCCTAGCGGCGTCGGACCGTTGCTACCGGCAGGAGCACCAGTTCCGCCTCCCGACGTTCCACCCGTACGCGCCGTGCCAAGCGCGATCGGGCCGGTCTTATTCGGCGTTACACCGCCTCGAGCGCCAGTCGAACCACCGGCGCCCAACATGCCTCCAGACGCCACGTGCATGCCGCCGGCTCGCGCCATCTTCTCCTGCTGTGTTGGCATGCGTGACTGAACCGGCGCGCTGCATTGCCGGCCCGCGTCGTTTACCGAGCACACGCGGAAGAAATAGGTGCCCCCGTTCTGCAGCGATGCCGTCGGCGTGAAGACGTAGACGCGGTTGGCGTCTGCCGCCGACATGTTCTGCTTCGGCCCGGGGCCGACCCTATGGCCGGCGTTCGTGAAAGTGCCGTCGGCGAACTGCGTGGACTCGATGTCGAACGTGAAGACCCACTTGTTGTTCGACATGTCGCCGGCGTGCCAGCTGATGTCGGCGATCGCACTTCTTCCATCCTGCGTCGGCCAAAGCACGGCTTGCACGCCGCCGGGCGCGTCGGGCGGATTCGATTCTTGCTTTTTGAGCTGCGCCTGGACCAGGGACGGATCGAATAACACGCGGCTCAGCGGTCCTTGATGGACGGCGTCGCCCACAGAGGGCCCGATGAACGTCCAGCCAAAATTGACGGCGGCCGATTGCATGGCCGCGGCGTAATTGGCGCCGCAAGTTGCCTGCGTCGCCCACGGGTCGTCCGAGCAGGCCGAACCATTGACCGTGATGGTGACCGCCCCTTTCGGAAGATTGACCGTGATCGCCTCGCGGAACCTGTACGGGGTGGAGAGAAAGTACTGTCCCCTCATAGTCGTCTGGGCCTGTACCCACTGCTGGCTGTCCGACGAATTGTCGGAAGACTTATCGGACGACAAGTTGACCCAGCACGTCGCCGTTGCCGAATATAAGCGGCTCGTCGGTCTGGGCGTCACGGTAATCGACTGCGGGGAACAAAGGTGATCCCAGCCGTTCGGCGGGGTGGCGCTGCCATCCGGAATCATGGCGAACGCGCGACCCGATGGCCACAGCACGAGCGCGAGGGACGCGCTCACCATCATCGATATTGCACTCAAATACGTACGGGTTTTCATTGCTCGACCTCCACTGATTTGCTGGACCGAATAGACACGGCGACGAACTGCAACAGGACGGCGACCGCCGTGAGCCAGAGCCACGACAGACCGAAGCGCTCGTACGGGGTGCGCGCGTAGGCGACCGGAACGGCGGCGATCGCCCAGCCCGCCACGCCGATCGGCCCAACCTGCGTGCCCACGCGTCCGTAAGCATCGACGAAGAACGAGGGACCGTTTGCCGAAACCTGCACCCAGGATCGACCGGTCTCCACCGCGCGCAGCGCCGTAGCAGCGTTGTGCTGCGCCGGCTCCGCGCTCGCTCCGAAATCGGAGTCGTCCGAGAGCTGCACGATCACGCTGGCGCCGGCGCGCACCAGCGCGTCGCTCAGAGCGGTGAAGTAGTTCTCCCAGCAGATCACAACGCCAAGCGCCGCGCCGTCCTTCAGGCGGAAGATTCCCGGCGCGCGCCCCGCGATTCCGTGCAGCTGGCGCGAGATGAGCCAGTGCGGCCACTCGACGCGTCCCTCGAGCGGCATGTATTCGCCGAACGGGACAAGACGCCGCTTGACGTAAGGCCCCTGCACAGCGCCATCCGGAAAAGCGAGGTAGGCCTGGTTCTTGAACTGCGTGCCGTCGGCAGCGCCGCCGGCAGATTTCGCATACTTTCCGAAATCAGCTGAACCAAACAGGATCGGCGCATTCAGTTCGCGCGCGAATCCTGCAACGGCCCGTCGAACGTCAGGGCGGAACGCGTAGCCATCGACAGCGGATTCCGGCCAGACGATCAGGTCTGGACGCTCCCGCATTGCCTGCCGCGTCAGCGCACGCAGGCGCTCGAACCTGGCTGGGCGAGGTTCGCTGTCGTCCGCCGGCTGAATAATCGCGACGCGCGTGCCGGAAGACGGCCCTTCGGCCGGAACGCGCAGAGCCCCGTACAGATGAAGCGCGCCCAATCCGCCCGCTGCGCAGAGAAGCGCGATCCCACTCCGCTTGTGCCAGGCGCGCGCAATCGACGTGTTTGCCAGGCACACGACAAAGCTGATCAGCGGCGCACCGCCCAGCGCCGCGAGCTGCAGCAACGCCAAATCGGAAGTCTGGCTGTGGGCGAGCGGGTCCCAGGGCAAAGCGAAGGGCCCCGCGTGGCTGCGCAGCCAATCGATCAGGACCCACAGAAGCGCGCCCGGGACGACCCACGGCAGCTTGCGACGCATGAACAACGCGAGCGCCGCGCACCAGGCCGCGGGGTAGAGTGCGAGGTAGCCGAATAGAACGGAGGTGTTGATCGCGTTTGCGCCCGGCAGCGCGAAGAACCAAGAGTGCATTGCCGCCAGCGAGGCAACGCCGAATGCGAACCCAATCAGCGCCGCCTTGCCCGCCGATCTTCCGCGCACCGCAAAAAGCAGCGGAACGAGCGCAACCCACGCCGTGGGCGCGATGCCGTTCTGCGGCACGGCGAGGTGAAGTAACAGTGCGGATGCGAGGATCTGCACGAAAGGTAAGGCCAGGCCAATAAACGCCGCCGACGCGCGAGGCGCCGTGTGCGCGAGGCTCGCGGACTGGCCGATGCTCATCTCGGATTGTTAGTGCGCCGCATGGCCGCACCCTCCCATCGTCCGGATCAATCCCCATCCGAAGGTGCTGTCCCTGCCCGACGCGCCAAGATCTTTCGCGCCGGCCGCGAGCCCCTGCTCGATTGCACTAGGGCTCGCCCCTGGCCGTGCGAGCCGGGCGAGCGCAAACACCGCGGTCGCGAACGGCACCGCGTACGAGGTGCCTGATTCGTACTTACCGCCGCCGCCCGGCGCGGCGGCCCAGACGTCCACGCCCGGCGCCGCGAAGGCGATGTAGTCGCCGCGGTTGGCGTGCGCGTACGGCTGAAGCTTCGCGTCGATCGCGGTGACCGCGACAACGCCTGACTGCGCTGCCGGGTACACGGGTGGAGCGTCGGCGCCGCCGTTGCCCGCGGCCGCGAGCACTTCGATGCCGAGCTGTTCGGTGCGCAGGATCGCGGCCTCGACCAGCTGGTTGCGCGGCCCGCCGAAGCTCAGATTGATCGCGATCACCTTCTGCCCCGCCAGCCAGTCGAGCGCCCGCGCCACGAGCTCGGCGTCGGTGTCAGCGCCGCGCTCGCCGCGCAGGCGAAACACCGCGGCCGCGCGCAGCGCCGCGCCAGGCAGCAGGCCGCTGCCCTCGCCGACCAGCAGCGACGCGACGGCGGTGCCGTGGTCGGCGGGCGCCGGCGCAACGCCCACCGGAAGGAACGATCGCACCGTCACGTTCCGTCCCGCGAAGACCAAGTGCTTGAGATCGGGCGCGGTGTCGATCATGCCGAGCGCTGGCGCCCCCGGACAACCGCGACTGCCGTCGGGCCAGCCGACGAGCCGCGGCCCGTACGTTTGGGGCCCGGCTTCGAGCGCGTAGCGGTGATTCGCGTCGAGCCACACGCCCGGCAGCGCCTGGTGCAGTTGCGCGAGCGCATCGGCAACGCTTATCCCATTCGGCAGGCGAAACACGCTCACCACCAAGCCGAGGCTTCGAAGCGCGGCGCGCCGCTTGATGCCGAGGCCGAGCGCTTGCGCCTGCAGCTGAACCTGCTGGGCGTCCTGCATGCTCGCCGAGACGACGACGATCTCTCCCGGCTCGACCGAGACGTCTTCCTCGATCTGCGCCGCGGCGCCCGGCTGCGCCTGGGGCGGCTGTGGCAAAGGGCTGCCGAGCAGGCTTCCGCCCGCGCCGGGCGGCGCCCCGCGTGGCACGGCGGCGGGTGCCGCAGCTGGCGCGGGCTCGATCGTCTGCGCAGGTTGCGGCGTCTGCGCCGGCGCGGGCGTCTGTGTCGGAGCCACGAGCGGAGGAACGACCCGAATGACGTTTGGCGGCGGCGCAAGCACGCGCAGGTCGACCTGCATCATTTGTCCAAACGACGCCCCCGCGCATGCGAGCAACGCGGCACCAAAGGTCGCGCGTGCCGGGATCATTTCAGGGCACGCGCAGCCGCCGCACCTGCGCTTCGCCGATCACGGTTCCCTCCGGGCCGATCGCCTGCACCCGCCAGAAGTAGCTGTGCCGCGTCTTGAGCCTCGCGCGCGCGGCCGCGCTCAGAAGCGTCTGGCTCTGCGCGCCAGCGACAATCAGACCCGAGACCGGCGGCGCAGCGAGCGCCGCGCGCGCGAGCCGGAGGTCGGTCGCGTCGGACGTGCCGCTCAAGTCGGGAAGGTCGAACGGGTCGGTGCCCGGACTGGCGAAGATCTCGATCTTGTAGGCCTTGGCACCCTCCACCGGCTGCCAGGCGAAGCGCGTCTCGCGATCGAGCACCGCATTGTCGGCGGGCCCGATCAACCCCATCGGCACGATGCCGCCTGGCACGATCGAGCGCGCGTCACCGACGTAGTAGGTGAGCACCGGCGGATCGAACCCGGGCGCGGGGCTGGTGATGCGCAGGCGCACCTGGTAAACGCCGGGCGAGTCGGTCGGCAAGCGTACGCTGCGGATGAACACGGGCTCGCTTCCCAGCAGACCACGCGTGACCGGCTGCAGCTCGCGAAACAGCGGCTGACCGCCCGTCGTTCCCGGTCCGGCGACCTCCCACACCCCATTCAGCGTGCCGCTGCCAGTGAAATTGACTTCGGCGATTGCGAGCAGCGGATCGTTGGCCGGAACCACGCGCACCACCGCACCGTCGTCGAATGTCAGCGCCTCGCGCGTGATGCCGAGCTGCGCCGCCGCCGAGCCGCCGACGAGGATGCTTGATTGCAGGGTCACAGGGCCGCTGCCATCGTTGAACTGACGCACGTAGCTGATACTGCTCACGCCCAGCCGGTTCGCTTTCACCGTAACGTCGGGTGGTACCGCGATCGACTCGGTGAAACGCACGGTCGTAGGCACACCGCCTACCGCGGATCCCGACGCGCTCAGAATCGAATTCACCGTGCCGAGTACGGTGGCCCCGGCGACGAATTGCCCACTGGACGACGTAACCGTATAGGGGATGGTCCCCGCAAAGCCGATGAACACGCTGGTCACACTCCAGTTGAGGACGACGGATGCCGGCTGGCCGATCGCAACCATGCTCGTCGCGGGGAGCACACCGCTTTGCCCTGCGAGAATCGCGGCGCTCGAGGGCAGCGGTACGGCCAATCCGAGCGCGCAGAGCGCAGCACCGGAGAGCCGACACAGCACGCGTATGACATGGCTACGTTTCATCGTACGGCGATCCTTTCGCTCACAAGGTCGGCATCCACGAAATGCCCAGCCTCAGGAAGGCCTGGTAGCTGGTCAGGCACGCGCCGAACGTCGCCGAGGCAGTGCCGGCAAGCTTGTCGCGGCAATCGTGATAGCTGCCGTCGACGCCGAGCGACAGGCCGGGATGCAGTTCCTTCGCCGGCACGACCACCCAATTGAGCGCCGCGGTCGTGTCGCTCGTGATCTGGTCCAACGCCGGCTGGTCCGCCCAGGCGTGGCGCACCGTGTAGGCGAGACTCGAGGTCACGCGGTTGGTAAACGGATAACCGAGCGTAATGCCCCCGACGACCGCCTGGCCCAACGTTCCGCTCATCGTATTGTCGGTCTGGTCGTGCTGCAGGCTCGCACCGAGGTTCAGCTTGGCGATCAGGTATGCGATCTGCACTCGATCGGAGGTCGTGACCGTGTCCGGCACGAAACCCGCGAAGTCGCGGTCGTCGATGCGGTTATGCCCAAGGCCCCAGCTCCAGGCTTGATACTGGAACTGGGCACCGAGCAGCAGGTTCGTCGTCTTGTGCAGCGGCCCGATCGCGAGCGGCAGTGCGCCCGGATTGTCCGTCAGGTCCTTCTTCAGGTCAGTGTACGAAGCGTTCAGGCTCGGCTGCCCGAACCAGTGTGTCGGCAACTGCCCGCCCGGCGGTGGCGCCGCAAGGACCGGAACGTAGCTGAGTGCGTACGCCTGCTGCGTCGTCTCAGTCGTCGGCAACAGCGGCAGCTTATCCACGTTGTCATGCTCGCGGCCTGCCGAGGCCTGCGCGCTCAGGCCGTACCAGTTAAGCGCGGTGAACGCCTGCCCCATATTGCGATCCGCGATCGCGGCGGGATTGGCGGGACTGCGGAAGAACGTGCTCAACACGCGCTTCTCGCCGCCGACGTTCCACACCAGCGGCTGTCCCGCCACCATCATGCTGTGCCACGGTGTGTAGTTCGCGAGCGCAGAGTACGCGTGCCCGCTCTGCGCTTCGAGCCCGGTACCGACACCGTCGAAGTCGTAGCTACTGTCCGCGTATTCGCCGCGCAGCCTGAGCAGCTTGTCGAATAGCTGCGAATCGGCCACCACGCTTCCTGCATGACCGCCGAAGGCCTGCGTCGTGCCCGCAACGCCGGCGCCGTTGACAGAGGTTCCCTCCCCGTCTACATAGGTGCCGGACAGTGCGAGCAATTCCGGACGGCCGGTCACCGGATTCAGGGTTGCGACCGCTCCGTCGACGCGGTTGTTGGCATCTCCGACGCCCGTCATATTGTCCGAGCCGGCCAGCGGCGTCGTGTGAACCGAGAATCCCGTCAGGCGCGCAACGCCGTCCGACACTACGTCGGCCGATACGCCGCGCCGCGCAAAGCCCTGCATCACCAAACTGTCCGGTGCGATGGCCGCCTGGTCGCCGATCCGGCCGCTCACCGCCCCGCGCTGCGCCTGCAGCAGGTACTGGCCGATATCGATGTTGCCTTCGTGTCGCGGAAGCTGGTTCGACTGGCTGTTGGCCAGAATGCTCGCCGCTCCCTGAGCCTGCCAGTCTTCATTGGCCACGGCGCCCTGCAATTGCGCCGAGCCGTTACCCTGCAACCTCGCCATCGTCGTATTGGCATTGTGCTCAGCGACGCGCTGCGTTGCGTTCGCCGTGGCATTTACCTGCAACTGCGCCTGGCGGAACGCGGCCGACTCGCGGATCTCGAAGCTCCACGCCCCACGCTCAGCGATTCCGCCGTCCGGCGTGTACTCGACCAGGCGCAGCGTGTGCGCACCAAAGGCGATCGGCTGCGCGGGCGTGATGACGATGTCGGAACCGTCGAGCGCGGCGAGCGACGTGACGTCGATGTCGTCCAGCTCGACTGCGAGATGCGCCGGAACATCCTGCGGAATCCCCGTCACGCGGATGCGCAAGGGTGCTGTCTGCGCAGCAACGCCGGTCTGCGGCGCGATGAACTCGGGCTTCCAAGAGGCGGCCTGCGCAAGCGCCATTGCATGCAAGGCCGCGAGCGCACAGCCGCACACCCAGTTACGGAGATCGCTGCTCCTCATTTCTCCCTCGACAAGTCAACGACCGCGCCGGCTTGTCTAACGCTCGCCGGCGTCGATCGCTGTGTCGCTGCATCAGCGCTCGCGGTTCAATCAGCGCCTTGCGAAACTTGCCGCATGCCACCGGAAAACGCAATGCAACTTTTTACGCATCGCGCGATGTCAGGCGC
>JBLMWT010000298.1:0-21726 GCA_050257375.1 Sphingomonadaceae bacterium | reverse complement strand
GGGCGCATCGATTTCCTCGTGCAGCGGGACGGGCTCGCCGCCGCGACACAGTGGGTGCGCCGCACGCTGGGGATCTACCGGCGCGCCGTGCTGGACCCGCGGCATCACGCGAGCGCCCAGGAGTACCGGGCCAAGTTCATCCGATCGTACCGCTCCTTCAAGTCATGGCTCTATCGAACGACCCCCGGCACGCGCGCCCGCGCTTCCTGAACCTCTTTCGCCTCCGCTACCCGGTCGGGGCCGTGTGCTCGGTCGCGCACCGCGTCTCGGGCGTGCTGCTCGCGGTATTCGTTCCGGCGGCGGTCGTTCTGCTGCGCCTCTCGCTCGCCGGGCCTGCGGGCTACGAAGCCGCGGCGAGCCTGCTGCATGCGCCTGCCGCAAAGGCCGCGGCGTTCGTGTTCTTCTGGGCGCTCGCGCACCACGTGCTCGCGGGCGTGCGCCACCTGCTGAAGGACATCGATCTCGGCTCCACGCTCGGCGTCGCGCGGCGCAGCGCCTGGTCGGTGAACGCGCTCGGCGTGCTGCTCGCCCTGCTCGCCCTCGGGGCGCTGTGGTGAAGGCGATCTCGAGCGCGCTTTCGGCCTGGCTCGTACAGCGTGTGAGCGCGCTGTACATGCTCGTCTTTCTGCTCTATGCGCTCGCAGGCTGGAACCTCGCGCGACCTGCCGGATACGCGGCATGGAAGAGCTGGGTGCTCGGCGCGTCGATTCGTCTTCCGCTCATGCTCTTTTTCGCCGCGCTCCTCATTCACGCCTGGGTCGGACTGCGCGACGTCGTCTTCGACTACGTCCACCCGCTGCCGCTTCGCCTCGGCGTGCTCGCACTGATCGCGCTCGGCCTCGCTGCCACGGCCTTGGCAGTCACTTCCGTCCTGGCAGGCTAGCGAGGGAAAAGCGCGATGCGGCTCGAGATCTACCGCTTCGTTCCGGACAGCGACGCCCGCCCGCGCATGCAGCGCTACGAGATCGCGCCCGGCCCGCACGACCGCATGCTGCTCGACGTGCTCGAGCGCATCCGTGCGACGCAAGACGACAGCCTCGCGTTCCGCCGCTCCTGCCGCGAGGGCGTGTGCGGCTCGGACGCGATGAACATCAACGGCAGGAACGGCCTGGCGTGCATCACGCGGCTCGCCGACCTTCCCGATCGCGTCGTGCTGCGGCCGCTGCCCGGCTTTCCGGTCGTGCGCGACCTGATCGTCGACATGACGCGCTTTTTCGAGCAGTACCGCTCGATCAGGCCGTACGTCGTCGACGAGGGACCATTCCCCGAGCGCGAGCGATTGCAGTCGCCCGAGGAGCGCGCGCGGCTCGACGGGCTGTACGAGTGCATCCTGTGCGCGTGCTGCTCGGGCTTCTGTCCCTCGTACTGGTGGAACCCATACCGCTTCCTGGGACCTGCGACCCTGCTTCAGGCGCTGCGCTTCATCGACGACAGCCGCGACCGCGCCACCGCCGAGCGTCTCGAGCAACTGAACGATGCCTATCGCCTCTTTCGCTGCCGCAGCATCATGAACTGCACCGAGGTCTGCCCGAAGCACCTCAACCCGAACCGCGCCATCGAGCACATCAAGGCCCGCATGGTGAAGGCGGGGCTATAGTCTCGCGACACCCCGCTCGAAAACCCACTCGACTGGAAGGAGGTCCGATGGCACGCATCGTCAAACGCACCTGGCAGGAACCCTACAAGCTCTCGATCGGTGGCGAGGACAAGTACCTGTGCCGCTGCGGGCTGTCCAAGAATCAGCCCTTTTGCGACGGCTCGCACAAGCTCACCGCGAGCGAGGACAAGAACAAGCTCTACTGGTACGACGGCGAGGGCAAGCGGCACGAGTGCCCGGATAGTTTCCCGGGCATTCGCACATTCTGAACCGATGGCGCTCCACGAAGTGCGGCTCCTACGGCGCGAGAGCGTCGCCGAGGGGACGATGGCGTTCTGGTTCTCCCGCCCGGCGGGATTCGAGTTTCGCGCCGGGCAGTCGCTGCTGCTCAGCCTGATCGCCCCGCCCGAGACCGACGGCGAGGGCGACAGCCGAACGTTCACCATCGCGAGCGCGCCGCACGAGTCCGAGCTCATGATCGCGACACGCATGCGCGACACCGCGTTCAAGCGCGCTCTCAAATCGATCGCGCTCGGCAGCGCGCTTACCGCCGACGGCCCGAACGGCGAGATGGCGCTCGAGGAAAAGCCGACGCGGCCCGTTGTGTTCCTCGCAGGAGGAATCGGCATCACCCCGTTCCGCTCTATGGCACTGCACGCGGCACACGCGCGCCTCGCGCACCGCATCGTGCTCTTCTACGGCAACCGCCGGCGCGAGGATGCCGCGTTCCTCGACGAACTTCAGGAGCTGGAGCGGCGCAACCCGAACTTCCGCCTGGTCGCCCTCATGTCCGAGCCGGAGAAGTCGGCGCAGCCCTGGAGCGGCGAGACCGGGTTCATCCGGCGCGAGCTGATCGAGCGCCGCGTGACCGAGCCGAAGGCCGCGCTGTACTATTTCGCCGGCCCGCCGGCGATGACCGCAGCGATGCATACCCTGCTCGAAGAGCTTGGCGTCGCCGAAGACGCCATGCGCTACGAGGAGTTCTACGGCTACTGACTTCGGCGTGGCACCTGCCACGCGGTTCTAAGCGCTCCTCCGTCCTCGGCTCAGATCAATGCTTGGAAGTGGCGGTGATCCAATCTGCAAAGGCGCCCATGAAATCCCGCAGGAACTTGCGCGTCCCGTCGTTGACGAGCCTGCCGTCGGCGTCGAACAGCTTGTCGGCACCGCCGATGTAGGCCTCGGGCTGCTGCATCGCCGGCACGTTCAGAAACACCAGCGATTGCCGCAAATGATGATTCGCGCCGAATCCGCCGATCGCACCAGGCGATGCCGTGACCACGGCGCCGGGCTTGCCGTTCCAGGCACTTTGGCCGGACGGGCGGGACCCGACGTCGATCGCGTTCTTCAACGGGGCTGGCACCGAGCGGTTGTACTCGGGCGTCACGAAGAGGACGGCATCGGCAGCCTTTATTCGCTGTCGGAACGCGGCCCAGCTCGCGGGCAGATCGGCTTCCCGATCGGGGTTGTACAGGGGGAGATTCACGATCTCGACGATTTCGGGCTTGAGGGGAGCCGGTGCGAGCTCGCAGAGCGCGGTGGCGACTTTGCGGTTGATCGATTCCTTTCGAAGACTGCCGACGAGCACGACAACGTCGCGTACGGTACTCATAGGGCATATTCTCCACGAGAAAGTCGTGTTCGCACCTGTCGAAAGTGTCCGGAGAAACGGAGAAACCCGCTTCCCTTCGATTGAAGGAGTTCGAGCGCATCGGTTCGATCGGGCGCTGAACTTCGAGATACCGGTGCGCGCGGCAAATCGGAATACGAGACACGCCCATGGCGAAGAAATTCCAGATCGGCGATCACGTGAGCTGGAATTCCGAGGCCGGTCGCGTGCGCGGCAGGATCATCAAGGTGCACACTGCGGACGTGGACTACAAGGGCTATATCCATCACGCCAGCCCGGAAGACCCGCAGTACGAGATCAAGAGCGAAAGGACCGACCACGTCGCACTGCACCGGGGCAGCGCGCTGACGAAGTTGCGCGATTGACGCGACCGCCCCCTTGCCGCGAGCGAACGCGCTCACTCTCGTAGTGCAGGGCCGTCGCAAGCGGATACTCGATCGCGGTGCCCTTGACTGCGGCCCAGGGCGTGAGCACGTGGGGCTGCGTCCGGCCCTTGCCGATAATGTGCTCGACCGGGATCCCGCGCACGGTGAGGGCGTCGGCGATAAGAGAGCGGTGGCAGCGCCAGGGAACGGCTTCGGCGCACATGAGCGCGAGCCTTTCTTCCTTCGCCTCCCCGGCCAGCGCTTCGAGCGCGCCCGCGAACTCGGGGGTCTGCATGTAATCGGCGAAGCCGCGAAACGAGGCGTTACGCCAGCCGGCATTCGGCGAGCCGGGCCTCGCGCGCCGCAGGCCACCGAGCGCCGGCGTGTGCCGGTAGCCGATCCCCGCGGCTTTGAGCTCCCGCTGAAAGGCGGCGCTGTTGAACTGCGGATTTGCCCTCGATTTGGGGATCGTGCGCACGTCCACGATCCGCTCGACCTTGTTCGCCTTCAGCAGCGCGATCAGCTCGGCAGCGCTTCGGGTCGAGTGGCCTATAGTGAGGACGACGGCGGTCCTTTCAGCGCACGGCAGCCGGCCCACCTTCTGCGGCGCGCACCACACCGGCCGAACCGCTCTCGCCTCCCGACCTCACGACTTCGGTGCCCAAGGTCCAATAAGGCGCATCGCTCGCCGGAAAGCTTTCGACCAATGCCTCGTCGATGCGCGCGTCCAGCCCGCTGACGACTATTCCCAGTCCTTGCTTCGAGGACCGCGGTTCTCGACGACGATCACTTCGCTGCAGCATGGTTTCGCCTCGCCGACGTCCTCCGTCAGTTTAACCTGTATGCTGTGTACATGTTCACACGGATTTCGGGCACTGTATCTGCGTCGGCTAATTGATCCTGTGCAATCAAGCCGAGCAGAGCGCCCCGCGGGAGTGGAGCCCTAGACTCGCTATCGAGGTTCGCGACGCCGCTCGAACGAAGCCCGACGCGCGCGATCGAACGTATGGAGCCGCACGTGACCCAGGCGGTCGTCTGACGCGGCAGAAAGGAAGCTCTGATGGCACGCATCGTGAAACGCACCTGGCAGGAGCCGTACAAGCTGTCGATCGGCGGCGATGAGAAGGACAAGCTCTACTGGTACGACGCCGACGTAAAGCACCACGCGAGCGGCGACGCTTTTCCCGGCATGCGCAGCTACTGATGCGCGGCGCGAAGGCGACTATGGACGTGGATCGATTCGAGGCGCTCGAGAAGAAAGCATCGGAGCTGCAGCAGGAAAACGCCCGGCTGCGGGCGCACATCGCACGCCTGCTCGCGGAAACGCGCGGCAGGTCGCTCGGGCAAGAGGAGCAGGAAATCGTCGAGCTGTTGGCACAGGCCCCTTACGGTCTGACCGCGCACGATGTCGCGCTGCGGCTGTCGATGCCGTCCGCCAGGGCGGAGCATTTCTTGAATAGACTGTGCGAAGGCGGGCACATCGCCGCATCCGGTCACTACATGACTGGTCACAACACGTACTACCTTACCTCGCGAGGAACGCGGCACGGCGTTTCGCACGGCTTCGTGTAGACGCCATGCCCGTCGAAGCGTCCGCGCCGAGTCCGGACCGTGCAGCGGTGCGCGGCTTGCCGCCGCTGTATTTCCTTGGGCCGCTCGTGCTCGCTCTCGTCCTGCAGTTCCTGGTGCTGCCGCTTCCACTTGCATTCTCGGACGGCCCGGCACACGCGACTGTCTGGCGCACCGCGCTCGGCGCCCTCGTAGGCGCGTGCGGCGTCGCGCTCTTCGGCCTGACCGTCGTCGCGCACCGACGCGCGGGCAACGACCCGCACCCGACTTCGCCCACGACTGCGCTCATCCTCACCGGCCCTTACCGGGTTTCGCGCAATCCCGGTTATCTCGGCTTCGCCCTGCTGCAAGGCGGCATCGCTGTTGGGATCGGGTCGCTCTGGGTGCTCGGCTCAGTCATCGTCTCGGTGCTGCTCGCGCACTACCTCGCCGTGTTGCCGGAGGAGCGGTACCTGGAGCGCAAGTTCGGCGACCCGTATCGCCGCTACCGCCATGAGGTGCGGCGCTGGATCTAGCCCCGGCTTACGCGCTCGCAAACCTCCGGAGGAGTAAAGTCTGTGCTCCGCGAAGCGGAGGAGAAACCATGGGCGCGAGTGAGGAATTTTCGCTGCGGCTGGCCGCCAAGCTGGCGAGCCGCCTGCCCGATCGCGCGCCTTTGAGCGATGACGAGCTCGACGCCCTGCGCGCGCTGCAGGCCGGCGCCCATTCGGTGCGACGCGGCCACCATATCGTTACCCAGGGGCGCGGCTGCAGCGGCGTGTGGCTGCTCGCCGACGGATACGCGCTCCGCTATAAGGTGCTGAACGACGGGCGGCGCCAGGTCTTCCACGTCGCGCTGCCCGGCGACATGCTCGGCTACCCGGCGGCCTTCTTCGACCGCGCGCTGTACTCCGTGGTCGCGCTCACGGAAGCGAGCGTGTACCCTCTGCCCTTCGCGGCGCTGGCCGCGCTCTTCCAGGCGCAGCCGCGGCTCGCGCTAGCGCTGTTCTGGTCGAGCGCGGGCGAGGCCGCGATGTTCGGCGAGCGTCTCGCCGCCGTGGGCCGGCGCGGCGCCTGCGAGCGGGTCGCGCACTTCATCCTGGAGATGGCGCACCGGCTGTGCGCGGTCGGCATCGGCGATGGCACGTCGTTCCCCATGCCGCTCACGCAGGAGCAGATCGCCGACGTGTTGGGTTTGAGCGCGCCGCACGTCAACCGCATGCTGCGGCGCCTGCGCGAGGACGGCCTTATCGACGTGGAGGAGACGCAGTTCCGGGTACTCGACCACGGCGCGCTCGCGGCCCTGGCGGACTTCGACGACGCCTACCTCGCGTCGAGAACCGCGGGCCGGGAAGCCGCATTCGGCGCTTCCGATCTTCTCCGGGTCGCGGGCGAGTTAGGCATTGCACCGCGACAGTCTTGACGAAGAGTTCTTCCGCACGTTCGCGCGCGAGGCGGCCGACGCGATCGTGTACGCCGACGCCGAGGGCGCGATCCGCTTCTGGAACCGCGGCGCCGAGCGCATCTTCGGCTTCAGCGAAGCCGAGGCGATCGGCCGGTCGCTCGACATCATCATCCCCGAGCGCCTGCGCGCGCGCCACTGGGCGGGCTACGCGGAGACGATGCGCAGCGGCAAGACGCGCTACGGCAACGGCGATCTGCTCGCCGTGCCCGCGCTGCGCAAGGACGGCGTCCAGATCTCCATCGAGTTCACCATCCTGCCGTTTCGCGACGCTTCCGGCCGCATAGCCGGCATCGCGGCGATCATGCGCGACGTGACCGAGCGCTTCGCGGAGCTCAAGACGCTGCGCAAGGAGCTGGCCGCCGCACGCGGCATTGACAAATGAGAGAAGGCCGCGCATAGCACCATGAAAAACCCATTCACCGAACACTTCTCGCTGCGCCATCCCATCATGCTCGCCCCGATGGGCGGCGTCTCCGGCGCGGCGCTCGCCGCGGCGGTGTCCGACGCGGGCGGGCTGGGCATGGTGGGCGGCGGATACGGCGACTTGGAATGGCTGCGGCGCGAGCTGGAAGGCGTCGTCGCCGCGACGCGGGCGCCCTGGGGCGTCGGCCTGATTACCTGGAGCGCGACGCGCGAGGCGGTGGATCTCGCGCTCTCGTTCGCGCCGCGCGCCTTCTTCTTTTCCTTCGGCGACGCGGCGCCGTACGCGGACGCGGTCAAGGCGCGCGGCTGCGCGCTCGTATGCCAGGTGCAGGACCTGCGCGGAGCGCGCGAAGCGAAAGCGATGGGCGCCGACTTCATCGTCGCGCAGGGTACCGAAGCGGGCGGGCACGGCGCGACACGAGCGACACTGCCGCTTGTGCCGGCCGTAGCCGACGCGGTCGACCCGGTGCCGGTGCTCGCGGCCGGCGGCATCGGCGACGGGCGCGGACTCGTCGCGGCGCTCGCGCTCGGCGCCTGCGGCGCGGTCATCGGCACGCGCTACTGCGCCACGCCCGAGGCATTGATGGACGAGCGCGCTGTGCACCGCCTCGTCGAAGGCGACGGCGACCGAACGCAGCGCACCCGCGTATACGACATCGTCCGCGGCTACGACTGGCCGGAGCGCTACACCGGCCGCGCGCTGCGCAATAGTTTCCTCGAGCGCTGGCAGGGGCGGGAGGCGGAGCTCGCCGCCGACGGTGCTGCACGCGATGCCTACCGCGAGGCGCGCCTGCGCAGCGATTTCGACCACGCGCTCGTGTGGGGAGGGGAAGTCGTCGACTTGATCCATGAGGTCGAGCCGGCCGCGACGCTCACCGAGCGCATCGCCCGGGAAGCGCGCGAGCAGCTGCGCCGCCTGGCTGCCGGGTGAGCGTCGTGCGATGATTGCGCGGAAAAATCGCAATCTCACGCACCCAACAAGAAAAGGAACCCATGGACGAGCTGCTGCACGAAGTGCGCGACGGGGTCGCGTACGTCACCTTCAACCGCCCGCAGGCGAGGAACGCCCTTACCTTCGCGATGTACGACCGTCTGGCCGAGATCTGCGCGCAGGCGAACGAGGACCGTTCGCTGCGCGCGATGGTGCTCACCGGCGCGGGCGACAAGGCCTTCGCCGCGGGCACCGACATCTCGCAGTTCCGCGCCTTCGACAAGGAGCAGGACGCGCTCGACTACGAGGCGCGCATCGACCGGGTGCTCGGCGCGCTCGAGCGCTGCCGCGTGCCGACGATCGCCGCGATCCAGGGCGCCTGCACGGGCGGCGGCGCCGGCATCGCCACCTGCTGCGATCTGCGCATCGCCGCGAAGAGCGCGCGCTTCGGCTTCCCGGTGGCGCGCACGCTCGGCAACTGCCTGTCGATGCAGAGCTATGCGCGCCTCGCGTCGCTGCTCGGGCCCGCGCGCGTCAAGGACATGGTGTTCCGCGCGCGCCTGATCGACGCGACCGAGGCGCTCGCCATCGGCCTGGTCGGCGAGCTGGTCGAGGACAGCGCGGCGCTCGCCAAGCGCGCCGAAGAGCTCGCGCGCGAGGTGGCGGGCCACGCGCCGCTCACGCTGCAGGCGACCAAGGAAGCGCTGCTGCGCCTGCGGCCGACGATCCCGCACGGCGAGGGCAACGACCTCGTGCTCATGTGCTACATGAGCGAGGACTTCCGCGAGGGGATGGAGGCCTTCCTCGCGAAGCGCAAGCCGGTCTGGCGCGGCCGCTAGCGGCGGGATGAGATTCATTCCACACTGACGAAACCCTGACCCAAGCCGCCGCTGACGGCGGCTTGAACTTTTCGCGCGCCGGCGGTCCAATCTGCGCGCGCGAACCGCGCAAACCCGTCCGGACCGTTCCATCCGCACCGTCGCCGACATCCGACTCCCAGAACTGCGCAGGCTGTTTCTCGCCGCGCTCGCGCTCATCGCCGTGCTGTGGTTCGGGACGCTCAACTACCGCGGATTGTTCATTCCGGACGAAGGCCGCTACGCGGAGATCCCGCGCGAGATGCTGGCGAGCGGCGACTGGGTCACGCCGCGGCTCGATGGGTTGAAGTACTTCGAGAAGCCGCCGCTGCAGTACTGGGCGACCGCGGCGAGCTTTGCGCTGTTCGGCGAGCACGACTGGAGCGCGCGCCTGTGGCCCGCGCTCACCGGCTTCCTCGCCGCGCTGCTGATCGTCTTCGCCGGCAACCGCATCGGGCCTCCCGGCGCGGGCTGGCTCGCGGGCATCATGCTCGCGAGTTCCTGGGGCTACCTGCTCGCGGGCCAGTTCCTCACGCTCGACATGGGCGTGAGCGCGTTTCTCACGCTCGCGCTGTGCGCCGTCCTACTCGCGCAGGACCGACCGAAGAGCGAATCCGCGCGCCGCAACTGGATGCTCGTCGCGTGGGCCGCGATGGCGTTCGCGGTCCTGAGCAAAGGTCTCATCGGTATCGTGCTGCCGGGCCTCGTGCTCGCGATCTACGTCCTCATCCAGCGCGACTGGCGCCTGCTCGGGCGCCTGCACTGGGCGCCGGGGCTTGCCGTGTTCGGCGCGATCGCCGTGCCGTGGTTCGTGCTCGTGCAGCTGCGCAATCCCGAGTTCTTCCGTTTCTTTTTCATCCACGAGCACTTCGAGCGCTTCGCGACCTCGGAGGCGCACCGCGCCGGTCCCTGGTGGTACTTCGTGCCGATCCTCGTGCTCGGCATGATGCCCTGGACCGCCGCGCTGCCCGGCGCGCTGCGCCGCGCCTGGAGCGCGGGGGGCGACAAAGGCGCGTTCGACGCCGACCGGCTGCTCGTTGTCTGGGCCGCAGCCATCTTCCTTTTCTTCAGCGCGTCGCACTCGAAGCTGCCGGGCTACGTCATTCCGGTCATGCCCGCGCTCGCGCTGCTGCTCGCCCGCGACGCCGCGCGCCGCGCTCGCCTGCCGGTGAAGGCGATGTCCATCGCGGCGCTCGTTCTCGGCGTCGTGCTCGTACTCGTCGCCCCGCGCCTGCCGTCGCTGCCGCACGCGCCGACCCTCGCCGCGCTCATGGCAGCGTATTGGCACTGGGTGCTGGCCGCCGGAACCCTGCTCGCCGCGGGCGCGCTGCTCGCCTGGCGCGCGAACGCAAGGCACGCGCCCGCGCTCGCGGTGCTCGCGCTCGCGCTCGCCGGGCTGGGGACTGCGCTCACCGCGCTCGATGGGTTGCATCGCGTCGAGGACTACTACTCGGCGCAGACGTTCGCCGAGCGGCTCGTCGGCAAGGACCGGAGCCTCGCGCCGCAGGATCGCGTCTACAGCCTGCGGCAGTTCGACTCGAGCCTGTCGTTCTACCTCGGCTCGCAGATGACCCTCGTCGCCTACCGAGGCGAGCTCGCGCCGGGTATCGCCGCCGACCCACGCATGTATATCGCCTCGCTGCCCGAGTTCGCGCGGCGCTGGATCGCGGAGAAGGACGCCTACGCCGTGATGTCGCCCGAGCTTTACCGCTCGCTCGAGCAGCAGGGCCTGCCGATGCACCTCGTGCTCGCCGAGGGCCGCCGGGTGCTCGTATCGCGAGCGGGCGCGCCGCCCGGCAACGTGCCGAAGACCGGCAGCCGCCTGCTCGCTCTGATGCGACGGGTGTCGCACCCCGTGCGGGATTGAGGCTTCTTGCGGCTCGCAGCGGCGCCGATCGCGATCTAGTTTGCGATAGATCAAATGCTTCTTGCGGACTGACGATACAGTCACACCAAGCGCCTGACTGTTGTGACTACTCCTCTCTCCCTTAGGCGCGCGGCCCGGAGCGGCGCGGTCTGCTTCGGGCTTCTTCTTTTCCGGTAATCGATGCGCTTCTTCGACGAACTGTTCAGGCGTCAGGCGGCCGCCGGAGAGTTCAAGCTGAACCCCTTCGAAGCCCGGGCGCTGCCCTACCTCCGCGGCGACGTGCTGGAGCTCGGCTGCGGGCTCGGCAACCTCGCGGTCGCGGCGGCCCAGCAGGGCGCACGGGTGACGGCCCTGGACGGCAGTCGCTTGGCGATCGAGAGCCTGTCCGCTCGGGCGAAGGACCTGCGCCTCGAGATCACGACCGGACTGGTCGATCTGGCCGAGTACGAGCCGGAGCGCGATTACGACTGCGTGGTGGCGATCGGACTATTCATGTTCTTTCCATGTCCCGTTGCCCGGCGTCAGCTGAAGCGTGCCCTGGCGGCGGTGCGGCCCGACGGAATCGCCGTCGTGAACGTCCTCATCGTCGGCACGACTTACATGGGCATGTTCGACGAGGAAGTCGGCTACTGTCTTTTCGCGGAGGACGAGCTTCCTGACCTGCTCGCGGGCCGGCAGATGCTCGATGACCGAATCGAGGCCTTCGACGCGCCGGGCGGGACGATCAAGCGTTTCAGGACCTGCATCGCGCGCAGGTCGCTACGCTGACCAGCGCGCCGGCCGCTTTTCGACGAACGAGGCGAGGCCCTCGACCGCTTCTGCGCTGCGTCGCTTGGCGGCGTGCTGCGCGACGAGTCTGTCAAAGACGGACTCGTTCACCGTGCCCCACGCGAATTCGAGCGCGACGCGCTTGGTCTGAGCGTTGGCCTCGGGGGCGTTCTGCAGCAGCTGCTCGACCAGGCGCGCGCCGGCGGCTTCCAGCTCGGCGAGCGGCACCACCTCGTGCACGAGCCCGATCCTGCGCGCCTCCTGCGCCCCGAAGCGCTCGCCCGTCAGCGCGTAGCGCCGTACCTGCCGTGCGCCGATCGCGTCGGCCAGCTGCGGCAGGATGATGCCCGCCATCAGGCCCCAGCGCGTCTCCGCTATCGAGAACATCGCATTGTCGGCCGCGACGACCACGTCGCAGGCCGCCACGATGCCGGTTCCCCCGCCGAAGCAACCCCCTTGCACGAGGGCGATCGTCGGCACCGGCAGCTCGTTCAATCGGCGCACCGCCTCGGCGGTGGCGCGGGAGGCGCGCTCGTTTTCCTCCGCCGACTGCGTCGCGACGCGCCGGATCCAGTTCAAATCGGCGCCCGCCTGGAAGTGCTTTCCCGCGCCGCGCAGGACGACCACGCGCAGCCCGCCGCGCGCACCCAGTGCGTCCATTGCGTCCAGCAGGCCCTGGATGACCGTGTCGTCATAGGCGTTGTTCACCTCGGGACGATTGAGGAGCACGGTGGCCACGCCGCGCGCGTCAATGCTGTGGATTACAGCGTCCCTGCTCATGGCGGACTCCTTTGCTTCGATGGCGATTGACTGCAGGTATTCCGATATTTCGGGTCGGTCTCTGCGCGACATTGTCGTCTGCGCGCACGGGGCGGACAATGCTTCCTGCAAGCATTGAGAGAGGGCGGGTTGAAGCGGCTCACTCTGGCGGCAGCGCTTTTAATGTCGATGTCCGTGGTACGAGCTGACAAGCCGTACGACTTCAACGGCTTGAAGCTCGGAACCCCCCTTGCGACCGTCCAAGATCAAAGGCGGTGGGACTGCGTCAATTCCAAGGGCCGTAAGGGGCAAGCGACCTGCTTTCTCGACGGAGAGCACAAGGAGTCGATCGGCGGCGTCACGGTCGATACCGTAAGTCTTCAATTTCATAGCGGACGCCTGTCGGCGATTTCTGCATCCTTTCCGGAGCAGGATTTCGATAAGGTCTTGGATGCGCTCAAGGCGAAGTACGGCAATCCAGTGCAAGAGCGCACCACCTCCACCATTTGCGCGGACACGAAGTCGAAAGATCATGAAGCGATTTGGAGCAACGGGGCCACGAGAATCAAGGCAAAGAAATGCAATCGCCGAATGTTTCGTTCCATGGTCGAATATCGCGGCGCCATCTCGAAGTTCTGATGCGCGCGTCGCTGTCAGTTCAGCCTGAACTTCGCGTCGATCCGCCCTACGACGGTTCCCTTCTCGTTACGCACTGCTCGGCGTGCAAACGGGGCGAGCGGGACTCGCTCCGCCTTCCGCAGCAGCCCCAGCTGGCGCAGCGTCTCGAGCGTCGCAGTGTTGAGCGCCTCGCGGTTGCCGTCGGCGATGCGGACGGCGATACCCAGACCCCGGCTGCGCACGCCGATCGCCTGCAGCCCGGCGGCGCCGCCCTTCGCCACCCAGTCGCCCATCCCGCCGCGCACCAGCGCGAGATCCATGCGGCCCGTTCCTGAAACCATCTTGGGATAGCGGCTCATCGCAAGCCGCACGGCGGCGAGCGCACCGCCCTCGTCGCCCGCGAGCAGGCGATAGAGCTGCGCGATGCGCCGTAGCGGCAGTGCATAGTTCGGCGCTCCGCAACCGTCGGTTCCGCGCACGAGCGTGGCGCCGGTCGCCAGGTGCGCGAGCGTCGCCCGGATGCGCTGCTGCAGCGGCGACGCCGGGTCGAGATACTCGCGAAATGACCGCCGGTGCAGGCGGCACCAAGCAAGGAATCCCACATGCTTGCCCGAACAATTATGGCAAAGAGCGCTCCAGCGTTGGCGCGGCGGTACGCGCCCGGTCGCAGCGTAGAAGCGCGGCGCGTGGCTTCCGCAGCGCAGGTCGGAGACATGCGCGCCGATCCTCGCGAGAATACGGCGTACGACTGCGAGGTGCATCGGTTCGGCGTTGTGGCTCGCGCACATGATCGCGAGAGCTCGCCCGTCCAGCCCGAAATAAGCCAGCCCACCGTCCTCGACGAACGGCAGCGCCTGAAAGGGCTTCAGCGCCGAGCGGGTGAACGTGACCGCGTGCGGATCGCCTGCGCTGGCGACGAGCTTGCCGGTTGCGTCCACGACCGCGATCGAGCCGTAATGCACGCACTCGACCGCACTCCCACGCGTAGTGACGACCAGAGGAACATGACGTGGCGTGTTCACGCTATATCAGTAAAGCGCCGCCTTGATCCTCTCCGGCGCCTCGCGATCGTAGGCTTCGCCCCCCAGCTCGCCCTGGCTGAGCTCCGCGATGAGGCTGCCGGTGGAGGGAAGGCTCTTGCGGTCGAGCTTTGCCCCCTCGTCCCACAGCCTGGAGCGCACGATCGCCTTCGAGCAGTGGAAGTAGATGCGCTCGACGTGCACGACCAGCACGCAGCGCGGCAGCTTGCCGTTCACCGCAAAGCCCTGCATCAGCTCGGGGTCGACCGTGATCGCGGCCCGGCCGTTCACGCGCAGCGTCTCGCCCACGCCCGGAATGAGGAAGAGCAGCGCGATTCGCGGATCGCGCAGGACGTTGGTGAATCCATCGATCCGGTTATTGCCGGGCCGATCCGGCAGCGCGAGGGTCTTGTCGTCGATGACGCGGACGAAGCCCGGGGCATCGCCCTTGGGCGAACAATCGAGGCCTTCCGGTCCGGCGGTCGCGACTACCACGAAAGGAGCGGCTTCGATGAGCTTGCGGTAGCCGCTGCTGATGTGGTCGATCTCCTTGATGACCGCCACTTTCGATTTTTCGCCATAGAGCGCCCGCAGCTGCTCCGCGGATGTGATCAGATGATCGCGATAGGTCATGGTTGTCTCGTCCCGTGCGGGCGCGTTGGGTAGGGAGCGCGCATCCCGGACGCAACGCTACTCCTCGCAAGCCTGCCAGACAACGCGCGCCAGCAACCTGGTCGCCTGTCCGCCTGAGCTTCTGACCCTCGCGCAAGCGCTACAGCGCGCTAGGCGCCGAACGCTCGTACCAAGCCCGCGTGGCATTGACGATCGCCACGACGGACAGCATCACGGGCACCTCGACGAGGACGCCGACGACGGTGGCGAGGGCCGCCCCCGAATTGAATCCGAACAGCGTGATGGCGGTCGCCACCGCGAGCTCGAAGAAGTTGCTCGCGCCGATGAGCGCGGACGGACCCGCCACGCAGTGCGCGACGCCCAGGCGGCGGTTGAGCAGGTAGGCGAGCGCCGAGTTGAAGTAGACCTGGATCACGATCGGCACGGCGAGCAGCGCGATGATGAGCGGTTGCGTGCGGATCTGCCGCCCCTGGAATGCAAAAAGAAGAACAATGGTGCCCAGGAGCGCCACGATCGAATACGGCTGCAGCCGCTTAAGCGTCGCATCCAGCTTCGCCTCTCCCCCGCGGAGCAATGCGGCGCGCCAGACCTGGGACGCGACCACGGGCACGACGATGTACAGCAGCACGGAAGTGAAGAGCGTGGCCCAGGGAACGACGATCGACGATAGCCCCAACAGCAACGCGACGATCGGAGCAAAGGCGAAGATCATGATCGCGTCGTTCAGGGCGACCTGGCTCAGCGTGAAGTAGGGATCGCCCTTCGTGAGCTGGCTCCACACGAAGACCATGGCCGTGCAAGGTGCGGCGGCAAGGAGAATCAAGCCGCCGATGTAGCTGTCCAGCTGCCCTGCCGGCAGCCACGATGAAAAGAGGTGGCGGACGAAGATCCAGCCGAGCAGCGCCATCGAGAACGGCTTGACGGCCCAGTTCACCGCAACGGTCACCGCAATTCCGCGCCATTGCCGTCGCACCTCGTGCAAGGCGCGAAAGTCGATCTTCAGGAGCATCGGGATGATCATCACCCAGATGAGCAGCCCCACCGGAATGTTCACCTGCGCGACTTCAAGGCCGCCCAGCGCCTGCACCACTCCGGGAACGACTTCCCCGAGCACCACCCCGCCCGCGATGCAGAGGAATACCCAAAGGGTCAGCCAGCGCTCGAATGCTCCCAATGCGGGCTTCGGGGCGCCCGATGCTGTCGCCGCAGCGGTCATGACTTGCCGATGTCCTGCAGTTGCCTCTTCAGCGCGGCCCGTTCGAGCTTCTCGACTGGCAAGCTGAGAAAAAGCCGGACTCGGTTGGAAAGCTGCGTGAACGCAGCAAGGAACGCCTTGCGCTTTTCATCGTCGCTTCCCTGCACGGCAGCGGGGTCGGCGACGCCCCAGTGCGCGGTGATCGGCTGACCGGGCCAGAGCGGGCAGGCCTCGCCCGCGGCGTTGTCGCAGACGGTGAACACGAAGCGCAGAGGCGGAGCGTCCGGCCGCGCGAACTCGTCCCAGGACTTCGAGCGCAATCCTTCCGTGCTGATGCGATTCTTTTGCAGCAGCTCCAGAGCATACGGGTTCACGTTCCCGGTCGGGTGACTTCCGGCGCTGTAGGCGCGAAAGCGCCGGTCGCCGGCCGCGTTCAGATACGCCTCGGCGAGGATCGACCTCGCTGAATTGCCGGTGCAAAGGAACAGGACGTTCAACGCGCGGCCGCGGGCTTCATGGCGCGAATGAAAGCGCTCAGGAACTTCCCGTCCACCTGCGAACCGATCGCGCTCGCATCCATGCCCCGGTCCACGAGGAACGCCCTCGCGTCTTCCGCGCGGTAGACGCGCGTCGGCTCGATGTCCACATTCGTGAACCCGGTTGCCGCGAGCTTGGCGCGGTACTCGTTCTCGTCCAGCGCGCCGGCCACGCAGCCGACCCAGAGCAGCATGCTTTCGCGTATCTGCGGGGGTATGTCGCCGCGCGTCACCACGTCCGACACCGCGAGCCGGCCGCCCGGCCTGAGGACGCGAAAGGCCTCGCGCAGCACGCGGTCCTTGTCGGCCGAGAGGTTGATCACGCAGTTGGAGATGATCACGTCCACGGAGCTGTCCGGCAGCGGAATGTTCTCGATCTCGCCCTTGAGGAACTCGACGTTCTGCACGCCGGCCTTGCGCTTGTTGTCGTTCGCAAGCGCCAGCATCTCGTCGGTCATGTCCAACCCGTAGGCCTTGCCGGTAAGTCCGACGCGCCTCGCGGAAAGCAGCACGTCGATGCCGCCGCCCGATCCCAGGTCGAGCACGACTTCCCCGGGCTTCAATTGCGCAAGCGCCGTCGGGTTCCCGCAGCCCAGCGATGCCAGCACCGCGGATTCGGGCAACTCGTCCGTCTGCGCCGCCTCGTACAGATTGCTGGTAATCGGGTCGGCGCAGGAGTTGCCGCGCGGCCCAGTGCCGCAACAAGAGCCCTTCGCGCTCGCCGACACGCTCAGCGCCGCGCGCGCGTACCGATCCTTGACGACATCCTTGATGTCGGTCTTGTCCATGGCATCTCCTATCGACAGACGTTCAGAATCTTCTGGGGGCTGATCGCCTTGCTGCGGGTGCAGCACTCGGAATAGAGGAAAGCGAGCAGCTGCTGCAGCGCATCGGTGTTGGCCGTGTACCTGAGGTACGTACCCTCGCGCCGCACCTGGACCAGGCCCTCGTTCTTCAGCTTGTCCAGATGGTGGGACAAGTTCGAACCCGAGACATCCAGCTCCGCCTGGATCTCGCCGACGACCAGGCCCTCGGGATGCGCCGTCAGCAGCAGCTGCATGATGCGCAAGCGCGATTCCGCCCCCATCGCGGCAAACATGTCCGCGAACCGACTGACCTGCTCCACGCCGGTAGCCTTCACGTCATCGCCCCCCGCATAATTTAGTATTTCAACGTTAATCGAATTATATCGGAGCTGTCAAGCCATTCGTGCTGCGGTTCGGGCGGACACCCGGTGCGCGATCAGGTAGCCGAGCGTGATCGTGCGATGATGCGCGCCGACCGTCTTCCAAACTACGAAAGGAATCTCCCATGCCCAAGGGCTATTGCGTCGTCTGCTACCGCTCGGTCAAGGACCCGGAGAAGCTCGCCGCCTACGCCAAGCTCGCGGGCCCGGCGATCACGGCTGCGGGCGGCCGTTTTCTCGTGCGCGGCAACGCCGCGAAGACCATGGAAGCGGGCCTGAAGCAGCGCACGATCGTGGTCGAGTTCGAAAGCGTGGACAAGGCCTACGCCGCCTACCAGACGCCGGCCTACAAGAAGGCGCTCGATGCGCTCGGCGACGCGGCCGAGCGCGATATGCGCTTCGTCGAGGGCGTCTAGCCTCAGTGCTCGTGTCGGTGGTGCGCGTCCGGCACGTGCGGATGACTGTGCTTGAGCGGCGCGTGGCGGTGCCAGTGCGTGTGACTTTCCGTGGTTGCCGTTCCGGCCGCGTGCGCGTGCCGATGATGCTCGTCGTGCATGTGCTCGTGCTCGTGCCACAGCCCCTCGTGCTCGTGCTCGTGCTCGTGCCGCTCGGTCACGGTAAGCCACACTCCGAGCGCGGTGAGCGCGCCCGCCGCGGCGAGCTGCGCCGTGAAACGCTCGCCGAGCGCAAGCGCGAGCAGCGCGCCAAAGAATGGCGCCGTCGAGAAATAGGCGCCCGCGCGCGCCGTGCCGAGATGGCGCAGACCCACCACGAATAGCGCGAGGCTCACGCCGTAGGCAGCGAAGCCTAGCGCGAGCGTGAGGCCGATCTTCGACGGCGCGGGCAGTGCCGCGCCCATCGAGAGCGCGAGGCCGAAGTTGACGCAGCCGGCGACGAGCCCCTTCACGGAGGCGATCCAGGTCGCGTCCGCGAGCGCCACCTTGCGCGTGAGGTTGTTGTCGATGCCCCACGCGAAGCACGCGCCGAGCACCGCGAGCGTCGGCCACAGCCCGGCGAAGCGCGCCTGGCCTGGCCAACTCAGCACCGCCGCTCCGGCGACGATCAGGCACATGCCGAGCGCGATGCGCCGATCGAAGTTCTCCTTGAACGCAAACCACGCGAGCAACGCGGTGAACATGCCTTCCGACGTGAGCAGCAGCGACGCGTCGGAGGCGGGAATCCGCGACAGCCCGGTCATCAGCAGCACCGGGCCGACGACCCCGCCCGCGGCGACTGCGCCCGCGAACCACGCGAGCTGGTCGCGCGGCAGCCGCGCGCGCGGCGCGCGCACGAGTCGGCGATAGTGCGTGAGCCCGACGCCCGAGCCGAGGTAGAGCAGCCCCGCGAGCAACCACGGATCGACCGCGTCGAGCAGCAGCTTCGCGAGCGGCGTCGCCGCGCCGAACAGCAGCGCCGCGCCGAGCGCCGCCGTTACGCCGGGGCGCTGCAGGCCCTCCCTCAGGCGCGCGACGTCCAGCTACCGGCTCTTCTTCGGCTGCGGCTCGGGGCTGCCCGCTTCGTGCCGCGCGCTCGTACTCGCGTCCGAAGCCTTCTCGTTCTCGAGCCCCTCCGTGCTCATTCGGTCCTCGGCCCGGCTCAGGCCTTGATCGCGATCCTGCGCGAAGCGGCCGTTCGAGTTCTCGAGCGACTGGCTGTTCGAGGGAGGGCCGGCCGGGCTGCCGTGACTGAAGCCGCTACCCATACCGCCACCCATGCCTCCGCCCGAGCCGCCGCCGATGCCTCCGCCGCCACCGCCGCCGCGCGCGGATGCGACGCCGCTGAACGCAATCGCCAGCGCCGCGCACAAAAAGACTGAAGTCGCTTTACGCATATGTGCCTCCTTCAACGCAATCAGGCACATCCAATCTAGCGCAATCGGCAGCGCCGGAAAACGATTGCGGGCGTAAGGATGGTATCGATTTGTAACCGTGCGCCGTCGCGCATGCACGACAGCTTGCGCACGCGGTGCATCGCGAATCCGATGCAAATCGTTGCGTATGCGGCCGGAATTCAATCGGCGCAAGGCGTCGCCCGCAGCCGGCATGTACGTGGGCTGCGCGGCGCGCTAGGATTTTTCCGTGGGGGTACTCACTGAAAGAAGGAGATACATCCATGAATGTCTGCGATGAAGCGGCAACGCGCAAGCACCTGATCGTCGGCGCGGCGATCGGAGTCGCGCTCACGCTCAATCCCTGGACGATCGGCCCGGACCTTCGGCCCGTCGTCAATTCCGCATCCGCCCGCCCGGCAGTCGCTGCAGTTGCAGCCGGCAACGGAAGCGTGAGCGTCGCGGCGAGCAGCGCCGCATCGGGTTCGGGCTCCGGCTCGGGATCCGGCAGCGCTTCCACTTCGGATAGCGACGACGACGCCGCAAGCGGCGGTGGTGGCAGCGGCAGCGGTGATGGTGATGGTGGTGGTGGTGGTGGTGGTGGTGGTGGTGGTGGTGGTGGTGGTGGTGGCGGCGGCGGTGGTGGTGGTGGTGGCGGCGGTGGTGGCGGCGGTGGTGGCGGTGGTGGCGGTGGTGGCGGTGGCGGCCGCTAGCGCCTCATTGCGACGCGCGGAATGAGGCGGGAACGCGCCTGCTCCGCGCTTCATCCAATCTCCCGTCAATACCACCACGGAGGCGGGAGATGTTTGTCTGGTCTGCAATCCTTTTCGCAGTGGCCGCGCTGGGCGGCCTGACGCTCGCTGCTTTTCACTTCCGCAGCGGCGGCCGGGAGCGGCCGCCCACGGCGCTCGCGCTGGTGCACGGGCTGGTCGCCGCCGTGGCGCTCGTGCTGCTGATCGTCGGCGCGCTCGGCCTCGCCGCCGGCGCCTCTTCTCTGCCCTGGATCTCGGTCGCGATCTTCGTCGTCGCCGCGCTCGGCGGCGCCTACATGTTCCTCGGCAAGCACCTGCGCGGACAGGCGCTACCCGGCGGCGTGGTCGTGCTGCACGGCGCGCTCGCGGTCGTCGGGTTCCTCGTGCTGCTGGGCTTCCTCGCGAGCGCCTGAGCTCGTGCGCCATCCGCTGCACCCGCTGTTCGCGCACTTCCCGGTCGCGCTATGGACGACCTCGATCGCCTGGGATGTGCTCGGCCTCTACACGGGCAGCACGCAGTGGTGGTCGCTCGGCTATGGCTGCCTCGCCGCCGGGCTCGTCATGGCGCTGCCCGCCATCGCAACGGGGTTCTACGAGTTCATGCGCCTCGCGCGTGGCCATCCCGCGGAGCGAACCGTAGTCCGGCACATGGGCGCGATGTCGGGGGCGGCCGTTCTGTTTCTCGGCAGCCTGTTGCTGCGCAAGCCCTGGGCCGCGCCGCAGCCGGCGCCCGGCGCGCTCGCGCTGTCGCTAGCCGGGCTCGCCTGTCTCGCCGTCGGCGGCGCGCTCGCCGCGCGCCTCGTGTTCGGCCACGGCGTCGGCGCGAAGTGAGGCGAGCCGCGCGAGCACGCGCGCGACGATGCGGTCGCAGCGCGCGCCGGCGAAGGCATACGCGTCCTCGAGCGCGAGATCGAGCTCGCGCGCAAGCGCCTCGCGCAGGATGGCCCGCGCGCGGAAGTAGCGCGTGCGCACCGTGGCCTCGGGGATGCCGAGCGCCGCTGCGGTCTCTTCGACCGAGAGCTCCTCCACCGCGCGCAGCACGAAGACGGCCCTGAAGGTATCCGGCAGCGCGTCGATCTTCGCCTCGATCAGGCGGCGGGTCTGTGCGCGCTCGGCCGCGCGCTCGGGTTGCGCTGTGTTGTCCGGGTCCATGGGCTCCTCCGCACATTCCGCGTCGGCGCCGAGCGCGATTACCTGCGCGCCGCGCCGCCGCTTGCGCAGCCGCCCGAGCGCCTCGTTCGCCACGATGCGCACCAGCCAGGTCGAGAGCTGCGCCTCGCCGCGGAAATCGGGCAGCGCGCGGTAGGCCTGCACGTAGGCCTCCTGCACCGCGTCCTCGGCCTCGGCGTCGTCGCGCAGGATCGCGCGCGCGGTGCGAAACAAGCGCTGGTTATGGAGCCGCATGATCTCGACGAAGGCCTCGTGCTCTCCGCGCGCCGCGCGCTCGACGATGTCCGGGTTGGCAGCCATGACGCTGGGATTGGATGTCGCGAGGCCCCGTTACGTTCCCGCCGCCCGTCCGGCCGGGTAGCGGAGGGCGACGAACGAGGCCCGCAGGACGCGCGCCGCCGAGCGCAGGAACAGTGCGGCGAGCAGCGCGCCGACCAGCACGTCCGGCCATCCGGCGTCGGCGAGCCACACGCCCGCCGCGGCGAGCAGCACCGCCAGGTTCGCTGCGATGTCGTTTCTCGAGCACTCCCACACGGAGGCCATGTTCACGTCCTCGCCGCGGTGCTTCCACAGCAGCGC
>JBLMWT010000297.1:0-8033 GCA_050257375.1 Sphingomonadaceae bacterium | reverse complement strand
GGGCAGGGCGCGCCGCGCTTCGTCCTGCAGCGCCACGAGCCGGTCGGCCAGCGCGAGCGAGCCGCGCGCCTCGGCCGATGCCGGCAGATCGCGGTACAGGTCGGTGCCGGTGAGCACCACGACGACCGGCGTGCGCGGATGCTCGGCGCGGAAGCGCGCCACCGACCGATGGCTGCGCCGCGCGTGCAGCGCGATGAGCAGCTCGCAGGCGCGCCCGTCCCACTCGGTACCCACCGCGACGCGGTGGCCGAGCGCGCGCATCAGCCGCGCCCAGCGCTGCGCGGTGTGCCGGTTGCCGGTGCGGCTGCCGGCCGCGGCGGGCGTTACGATCGAGATTCTCGCCATCGCGTGCGTTCGCTAGACTAGGGCGCCATGTTAGTCGATCCGCGCCTCGATCCGCGTCTCGATTCCCGCGAGCTCGCCGACGATCTCGCGGTGAGCCGCGCGCGTACCGCGCGCGTGACGAGCGGTCTGGAAGGCGAGCGCTTGCTCGGGCGGAAGCTCGCGATCGTCAATCCTCCACTGTGGGAGATCGGCCACGTGGCGTGGTTCCAGGAGCGCTGGTGCCTGCGCGCGCAGCCTTCCGGTGCGCTCGGACCCTCGCTGCGCGCGGATGCCGACGCGCTGTACGACTCTTCGGCAGTGCCGCACGACGCGCGCTGGCACCTTCCGCTTCCGGACCTCGCCGCCACGCGCGCCTATGCGCAGGCGGTACTGGAGTCGGTGCTCGAGCGCCTCGCGCGCGAAGGCGACAACATCGCGCTGCGCTACTTCGTGCGCCTGGCCACCTTCCACGAGGACATGCACGCCGAGGCGTTTCACTACACGCGCCATACGCTGGGCTACGAGGATCCTTTCCCGGAGGAGCCCTGGTTTCCCGCCCGCGGTTCCCCGCAGGGCGACGCCGCGTGCGCGGGCGGCCGCTTCGAGCTCGGCGCGCAGCCGGGCACCGGCTTCGTGTTCGACAACGAGAAGTGGGCGCACGAAGTCGAGCTGGCGCCGTTTCGCATCGCGCGCTCGCCGGTGAGCAACGCGCAATACCTGGGGTACGTCGAGGACGGCGGCGCGCCGCTGCGCACCTGGCGCCGCATGGGCGGCGCCTGGCTGCAGCGACGTTTCGACCGCTGGATCGCGCTCGCGCCGCACGAGCCGGTGGTGAACGTGAGCTGGGATGAAGCGCAGGCGTGGTGCCGCTGGGCGGGCCGGCGCTTGCCGCGAGAAGCCGAGTGGGAATTCGCCGCCCGTCAGGGAACTGCGGGCGTGGGCGCCGCAGGCGTATGGGAATGGACCGCGAGCCCCTTCGCGCCGTATCCCGGTTTCGCCGCGGATCCTTACCGCGACTACTCCGTGCCGTGGTTCGAGACGCACAAGGTGTTGCGCGGCGGCAGCTTCGCCGCCCCTTCCCGGATGCTGCGCCCGGGCCTGCGTAACTTCTATACCCCCGAGCGGAACGACATCTTCGCCGGGTTTCGCACCTGCGCCGTGGATTGAATCAGGCGGGCGGCTCCTGCTCGAAGGCGATGCCGTCCTTGCCGCGCGCCTTGACCTGGTACATCAGCGCGTCGGCCACCGAGACCGCCCGCTCGGCGTCCGGGGCCGGCTCCATGAACGTGACCGCGCCGATGCTGAACGTCGGCCGCGCGCTCTCGGTGCGGAAGGCGTAGTACAGCGCCTCGCGCGTTTTGGCGATCAGGTGCTCGGCGCCTGCCCGGTCAGTATTCGGCAGCAAGACCGCGAACTCGTCCCCGCCCAGGCGCCCGACGGCGTCCGTGCGCCGCAGCGACTTGAGCAGGGTGCGCGCGACGAGGCGCAGCACCTGGTCGCCGACGGCGTGCCCGTGCGCGTCGTTTACCCCCTTGAAGTCATCGACATCGAGGTAGGCGAGCGTGAGCGGGCGGTGCTCGCGCGCCGCGAGCGCGAGGCCGTGCTGCAGCCGCTCGATGAACGCGCGGCGATTGTCCAGGCCCGTGAGCGCATCGACCCTGGCGAGCCGCTGCGCGAGATCGAGCTGCTCGCGCAGCGCGCACAGCAGCTGCGCGAAGGCGAGGAAGACGCCCAGGCGCACCAGCGCGTTCCAGGCGAACACCGCCCGGTGGCTGTATACGTGGCCGGCACCGAGGTCGGCGGTCGCCCAGGCCGCGGCGCTCATCAGCACGAGCAGCAGGCCCACTCTGCGGCCTGCGTACCAGCACCCGAAGGCGATCGGCGCGAGGTAGAACAGCGAGAACGCAAGCTCGAAACCCGAGAGCATGTCCGCCACGCCGAGCAGCGCCACCGCGACGAGCGCGGCGAGCACCAGCGCGCTACGCGACAGGCGCGAGGCGACGCGGTCGAAGGCTTGCAGCATGTCCGGCGAGCGTGTGCGCAAGGCGCTCGAAGCTCGAGTCGTCCGGGGCGCTCACGCGCAGCGTCGCGGCCTCGCCCAGGCGCGCGAAGTTGCGCTGCGCCGAGCGCCGGTACGCCGGATCGTAGTGCTCGACGAGCAGCCGCTCCACGAGCTCGGGCCAGGCGGCGCGCGCGGCGAGCGCCTTCCATTCGTCCACCCGGGCGTGCCCGTGCAGGGCGGCGAGGCAGTCGAGCTGCGCGCCGAGCGAGGCAGGGTCGGCGAAGAAGTGGCGGTACTCCTCCATGAGCAGCGCGACGCGCGTGTCGACGTCGGCCTCGAGCAGCAGGCACTCGGAGGCGCGCATCGCGTCGATGAGCGCTTCGGGAACCTGCAGCTGGCCGATCTTGCGGCTCTCGCCTTCCACGAATACGGGGCGCGAGGGGTCGAAGTTCGCGAGCGCGGCGCGCAGCAGGCTCTCGAACCACTTCTGCGGCGGCTGCGCGCGGTCCGGCAGATCGCCCAGCACCGAGCCGCGGTGCGCGGCGAGGCCTTCGAGGTCGAGCACCTGCGCGCCCGCCCCCTCGAGCGCGCGCAGCAGGCGGCTCTTGCCGCTGCCGGTGGCGCCGTGCACGACACGCAAAGTCAGAGTACGGGGCCGAGCGGCGAGCTCGGCCACCACCCAGCGGCGGTAGGATTTGTAGCCGCCCGCCAGCGTCTTGGCGTCCCAGCCTACCTCGCGCAGGACGTGCGCCATCGCGCCGGAGCGCTTGCCGCCGCGCCAGCAGTAAACGAGCGGCCGCCAGCCGCGGGGCTTGCCGGCGAGCGCGCCTTCGAGGTGGCGCGCGATGTTGCGCGCCACGAGCGCCGCGCCGAGCCTGCGCGCAGCGAACGGCGAATCCTGCTTGTAGAGCGTGCCGACGCGCGCGCGCTCGGCGTCGTCCAGCACCGGGCAGGAAAGTGCGCCGGGAATATGGTCGTCGGCGAACTCGGCGGGCGAGCGCACGTCGATGACAGCATCGAAGCCGCCTGTCGAAATCGACTCGATCTGCACCGCATGGCCGGGAGGCCTCATGCGGTAGAATTTTACCCTCATGAACGCTCCCGAACCGGTTCGCCTCACCGCCTTCACACACGGAGGAGGCTGTGGCTGCAAGATCGCGCCCGCGGTGCTGTCGGAGATTCTCGCCGAGGCGCCGCTGCGCGGCCTGCCGCCCGAGCTGCTCGTCGGCATCGAGAACTCGGACGACGCCGCGGTCTATCGCCTGAACGACGCGCAGGCGCTCGTCGCAACGACCGACTTCTTCACGCCGATCGTCGACGACCCGTACGACTTCGGACGCATCGCTGCGACCAACGCGCTGTCCGACGTCTACGCGATGGGTGCGCGCCCCATCTTCGCGCTCGCGCTGGTCGGCATGCCGCTCGACAAGCTGCCGCTGTCGGCGATCCGCAGGGTCCTGGAAGGTGGCGAGTCGGTGGCCGCCGCGGCCGGCATCCCGATCGCCGGCGGCCATTCGATCGACGCGGTCGAGCCGATCTACGGCCTGGTGGCTCTCGGCCTCGTGCACCCTGGGCGCGTGCTGAAAAACAGCGGCGCGCGCGTCGGCGACGTCGTGGTGCTTGGCAAGCCGCTCGGCGTCGGCGTCCTGTCGGCGGGGCTCAAGAAGGGCGAGCTCGGCGACGCTGGCTACGCGCGCATGATCGCGGCCACGACTCAGCTGAACACGCCCGGCATGTCGCTCGCCGAGATCGATGGCGTGCACGCGCTCACCGACGTCACCGGTTTCGGCCTGGCCGGGCACCTGCTCGAGATGTGCCGCGGTGCGCGCCTGTCCGCCGAGCTGCGCTACGACGATCTGCCGATGATCGGGGAGGCCCTCGAGCTCGCCAGGCGAGGGCTCGCGACCGGAGCTTCGGCCCGCAATTGGGCGAGCTACGGCGCCGCAGTGACGCTGCCCGCCGGCGCGCCGGCGTGGATGAGGACGCTGCTCACCGACCCGCAGACGAGCGGCGGCCTGCTGGTGGCCTGCGCGCCGCAGGCGGAGAAGGCCGTCCTCGAGCTGTTTGCGCGCGAGGGCTTCGCTGAAGCGCGTACCATCGGGCGTTTCGCCGAAGGGCCGGCGCGCGTCATCGTTCTCTAGGCTTTTTTCCGAGCAGCGGCGCGAGGTCGCGCCAGACGTTTTCGAGCATGAGCGGTTGCGCCTCGGCTGTCGGGTGCATGCGGTCGCCCTGGAACAGCTCCTCGCGCGCGGCGAAGCCTTCGAGCAGGAACGGCACCAGCGCGACGCGGCGCGCCTTGGCGAGCTCGGTGAAGACGGCGGCGAAGCGCTGCGTGTAGTCCGGGCCGTAGTTGGGCGGCATGCGCATGCCGACGAGCAGCACCTTGGCGCCCGCGCGTTGCGCCTCGCGGATCATGGCATCGAGGTTCGACTTCATTTGCGCGAGCGGCAGGCCGCGCAGGCCGTCGTTCGCGCCAAGCTCGAGGATCACGATCGCCGGCCGGTGGCGGGCGAGCGCCTGGGGCAGGCGCGCCAGCCCCCCGCTGGTGATCTCCCCCGAGATGCTCGCGTTGGCGACGCTATAATCGTAGCCCTCGGCTGCGAGCCGCTTGGCGAGCAGCGCCACCCAGCCCTGATCCAGGGCAAGGCCGTAGGCGGCCGAGAGGCTGTCGCCGTAGACCAGGATGGTTTTTCCCGCAGCGGCCGCCGATGAGGCGGCCCCCAGGACGAAGATGACGACCCAGAAAGCGGTCTTGATCGCGCGCGGCATCGGCAAGACGGTGAAAAGCGGTGACGGCGAGCTCGTCATTTTGCGCGACATCGACCTCGAGGTCACCTCGGGCGAGGCGCTCGCGATCGTCGGCGCCTCGGGCTCGGGCAAGTCTACGCTGCTCTCGCTGCTCGCGGGACTGGACACGCCGAGCAGCGGCACGGTCGAGCTCGACGGCCACGATCTCTTTGCGCTCGACGAGGACGCGCGCGCCGAGCTGCGCGGGCGAACCGTGGGCTTCGTGTTCCAGTCTTTCCAGCTGCTGCCGGCGCTCTCGGCGCTCGAGAACGTCATGCTGCCGCTCGAGCTCGCGGGACGCCGCGATGCGGAGCGCGCCGCGCGCGAGGTGCTCGCGCGCGTCGGCCTGGGCGAGCGCCTGCACCATGCGCCGAAGCACCTCTCGGGCGGCGAGCAGCAGCGCGTCGCGCTGGCGCGCGCCTTCGTCGTGCGGCCGAAGCTCTTGCTCGCAGACGAGCCGACCGGGAGCCTGGACGCCGAGTCAGGCGACGGGGTCATCGAGCTCCTGTTCGAGCTGAACCGCGCCGCCGGTACGACGCTCGTCATGGTGACGCACGACGAGCAGCTCGCCGCGCGCTGCGACCGCGTCGTGCGGCTCGCGGCGGGCAGGATTCTGCCGTGAGGCTGGCGGCGCGCATGCTGGCGCGCGACTGGCGCGGTGGCGAGCTGCGCGTACTCGCCGCGGCGCTGGCGGTCGCGGTGGCGAGCGTGACCAGCGTCGCCTTCTTCGCCGACCGGGTCGGCGGGGCGCTCGTGCGCGACGCGCACCAGATGCTCGGCGCCGACCTGGTGCTCGTCTCCGACCATCCCTGGAGCGAGGCGATGTCGCGCGAGATCGAGCGCCGCGGCCTGGCGCGCGCCGAGGCGGAGAGCTTCATCAGCATGGCTTCGCGCGGCGCGGGCGACGCCGAGCGCAGCCAGCTCGCCGGAGTCAAGGCGGTGAGCGGGAACTACCCGCTGCGCGGCAAGCTGCGCATCGCGCCGGCGCCCGGCGCGCCGGACGCACCCGCCGCGCACGGCCCGGCGCCAGGCAGCGTGTGGCTCGAGGAGCGCCTGGTGACGGCTCTGGACGCGCCGGTCGGCAGCCGCATCCGCCTCGGCGCGTCCGAGTTCAGGGTCGCGGCGGTGCTGACGCTCGAGCCCGAGCGCGGGGCGAACTTCTTCAACCTCGCGCCGCGCCTCATGATGAACCTGGCCGACGTGCCCGCCACCGGGCTGGTGCAGACCGGCAGTCGGGTGACCTACACGCTGTACGCCGCCGGGCCGGCGGCCAAGATCCGCGCTTTCGAGAAGTACGCCAAGCCGCGGCTCGAGCGTGGTCAGCGCGCCGACGACCTGGAGACCGGCCGCCCGCAGGTGCGCGACTCGATCGACCGCGCGCAGCGCTTCCTCGGCCTGACCGCGCTGCTCGCCGCGATTCTCGCCGGCGTCGCGATCGCGCTCGGCACGCGGCGCTTCGTCGAGCGGCACCTGGACGGCTGTGCGGTGATGCGCTGCCTCGGCGCCACGCAGGGCCGGCTGCTCGCGCTGTACGCGGGCGAGTTCCTGCTGCTCGGGCTCGCCGCCTGCGCGGCGGGCTGCCTGGCGGGTTTCGGCGCGCAGCAGGCGCTCGCGGGCCTGCTCGCCGGGCTTCTGCAGGCCGAGTTGCCGGCGCCCAGCGCGCTGCCTGCGCTGCAGGGGTTCCTCGTGGGCCTCGTGCTGCTGCTCGGCTTCGCGCTGCCGCCGCTGGTGCAGTTGAAGAACGTGCCAGCCGTGCGCGTCATGCGGCGCGAGGCCGGCGCGCCGCGGCGCGCGACGCTCGCGGCGTACGCCGCTGGGCTCGCCGCACTCGCCGCGTTGCTCGTCTGGCAGTCGGGCGACGCGCGCCTCGGGGCCTACGTCGTGGGCGGGTTCGCGGTCGCGGTGGCCGTATTCACTGTCGCGGCCTGGGCCGCGCTGCGCGCACTTGCAGCCGCACCGGTGGCCCGTTTCCTGGGCGCGAAGCGACCCGCGCTGCGCTTCGGACTCGCCAACCTCAAGCGGCACGCGCGCGGCAATGCGGTGCAGGTGGCGAGCCTCGCGCTCGGGCTCACCGCGGTGCTGCTGCTCGGCTTCACCCGGAGCGAACTGGTCGACGCCTGGCGGCGCGCAGCGCCGCCGAATGCCCCGAACCGGTTCGTGCTCGGCATCCAGCCCGACCAGCTCGCGCCGGTCAGGCGCTTCTTCGCGGCGCACGGCATCGGCGAGCCCGATATCTACCCGATGGTGCGCGGGCGGGTGGTCGAGCGCGACGGCGTGCCCGTATCGGAGAAGGACTACCAGGACGAGCGCGCGAAGCGCCTCGTCGAGCGCGAGTTCAACCTGAGCTACGCGGACGCGCTGCCCGGTCACAACGAGATCGCGGCCGGCGCCTGGTGGACGAAGGGCAGCGACCCGCACCAGGTTTCGGTCGAGCAGGGCATCGCCGAGCGGCTCGGTTGGAAGCTGGGCGACGTGCTCGAGTTCGAGGTCGGCGGCGAGCCGGTGCACGGCCGGATCACCTCGCTCAGGAAGCTGCGCTGGGACTCGATGAAGGTCAACTTCTTCGTCATCGCCCCGCCGGCGCTGCTCGAGCGCATGCCGACCAGCTACATCACGGCCTTTCGCGTCGGCCCGGACGAGGAGCGCGCCATGAACGAGCTGACGCGCGAGTTCACCAACCTCACGGTGGTGGATATCGGCGCCGCACTGCGCCAGGCGCAAAGCATCGTCGACCAGCTGATCAGCGCCGTGCAGTTCGTGTTCCTGTTCGCGCTCGGCGCCGGGCTGCTGGTGCTCTACTCGGCGCTCGTCGCCACCGAGGACGAGCGCCGGCGCGAGGCGGCGGTCATGCGCGTGTACGGCGCCTCGCGCGCCCAGGTGGCCGGCAGCCAGCGCGTCGAGTTCCTCGCGATGGGAGCGA
>JBLMWT010000296.1:0-5740 GCA_050257375.1 Sphingomonadaceae bacterium | reverse complement strand
CCCGGTCCGCGGCAGAGCAGTACGAGCAGCATCGCCGCCCACTGGAGGTGAGTCGGCCACGCCTGCGGGTAGACGAAGACCTCGATCACGGTCGTCATGCCCAGAAGCACCAAGGCGGCCGGACGAGTGAAGAGTCCCAGCACCAGCAGCACCGGCGTGGTGAGCTCGATGCCGACCGCCAGGTACGCCGCGATCTCGGGGGGAATGAGCGGGACCTTGTATTCGTCGACGAAGAGCGCAACCGCCGTGTCCCAATTGGCGAGCTTGGTCATCGCCGAGTTCCAGAACACCGTTGCGACAGCCAGGCGCAGTGGAATGGCAAGAAAGGTGTACGGCACGGCATCGAGCCACTGTAATACCCGACCGATCGCACCCAGCGCGGGCGAGGGAGAGGAAGACTGGACCACGCCATGATTCACGATGGAGTCTCCTGCAAGGAAGGATGAACGGCGGTATCCGCCAGGCTGAACGCGATGAACCGCCCGGCAGTGAAGTGCTCTCCGAGCCAGGCTGCCGCGTTGGCGTCGCCTGCGGCATCGAGCGCGCGTCTCAGCGGTTCGCCCGCGCAGAGCGCTGCCGCAAAGTCCCAAGGCCTTCGATCGAGGCGTGTTACGTCAACGCCCGTGACCCGTCGCTGGACCATTAGCCGAACGGGTCCCGCCGCGAGGTCGATCGCGCCGAGCGCCGCATCGTCGCGCGCCAGGACTGCGTGCCAAATCGCATCGACGGGATAGTTCGCAACGAGGAGGCTGACCGACGGATGCGGGACGAAGCGAACGCGATCATGATCCGACGCGTCGAGAGTCCCGAGCCGCGTGACGTCGAGGGGTTCGACGTCGGGCGCGTGGAGAGCCCGGCTCACCGCCCACTCGAGGCGCGCGACGTCGGGGAGATAGGGGAGCGAGGCCGCGGGCGGGAAGCGCGCGAGGAAGTCGGGAAACCCGACGCCGTATTCGTCTAGATAGCTGCTCCGCGGCGGCTGCTGCTGGACGTAGATATGCGCTGTGCCATCGAAGAACTCGGCACCGACCAGCCGGTGCACCGCCGGATACGACAAGCGCAAGGCATTGGCGAGATTGGCGAGGAACGTGTTGCGATAGACCGCGAGACGGCGTTCGGGCGCGAGACCGGCGCCGACGATGTAGGCCGCGGCGAGGCGGTCTTCGCGCTCGACCACGCTCATCCGGATGGCGTCCTGCACGTCACGCAGCGATGGCATGCCCTTCGCCTTGCCGGACACGCTCAAGACAAGTGGTCGCCTGGGCCGCCTCGTCGAGCAGTACTTCGAGTGGCGGGATGTCGGTATCCCACTCGATGAGCGTCGGGACCGGACCGAATCGCGCCAGCGCCTCGGCGTAGAGCGCCCAGACAGCGGAAGTGACGCGCGAGCCGTGGTCGTCGATGCGCAACACGCGTCCGTCCTCGAGGTCCCTTACGGCGTGGCCGGCAAGGTGAATTTCGCCGATCGCCGAGAGGGGAAGCGCGGCGACGTAGGTCGATGCGTTCCAGCCGTGGTTGCAGGCGCTCACATAGATGTTGTTGACGTCGCACAGGATGCCGCAGCCCGTCCGTTGAGCGGCTGCGGCCAGAAACTCCCATTCGGGGATCGTCGAGTGCTTGAAGCGCAGGTACGAAGACGGGTTCTCGATCAGGATGCGCCGCTGCAGAAAGCTCTGCGTTCGATCGACGTTGCGGCAAACGACGTCGAGCGCCTCTTCGGTCATCGGTAACGGCAGCAGGTCGCCGAGATACGTGCCGTCGACGACGCTCCACGAAAGATGCTCGGAGACGAGCCCCGGTGCGACGCGCTCGACCACCCGCCGGACGCGCTCTAGGTGCGCGGCGTCGATGCCATCGGCGCTGCCGAGTGACAGGCCGATGCCGTGCAGTGAAATCGGATAGTCGCGGCGGATCGCGTCGAGGTAGGCGAGCGGCGCGCCGCCACCCATGTAGTTCTCGGTGTGCACCTCGAGCCACGCCACATCGGGACGGTGATCGACGACCGCCTCGTGATGCTGAAAGCGCAGCCCGATCCCGGCGGCGACCGGGACCGAGCCGCTACCTGCGACCGGCGGTGAGGCTGACGAGTTCAAGCGTCGACGCCCGCTCAGCTTGCCGTGGTCTTTCCACCCTGGATCTTGCTGCAGTCGCCGGCAGGTAGCAGAACGAAGGACTTGGGGTCGCGCGCCTGCGTCGCCTGGCCCGCGCAGGAGTGCGCGCCTTCGGCACAGTCGTTCTTCGCCACGGCATTGATGCCGTAGCACTTCTCGAGCTTGTTCGCCTGCATGCGCATCATGTTGTCCTTGACGACTTGCGGCGGGTTGGCCATGCCCTGCGCCTGCGCGGGAAGAACGGGGAGCGCCATGGCGAGCCCGAGGGCGGTGGAGAGAGCGGAAGCGGTGAATGCACGGCGATTCATGGTCGGACCTTTCGGGTTATGGTCTCGATGTGAGACCAACGCCACGTAGTTCGCTACGACCTTCGGAGAGGTTACCCATCACGGAAAAAATATTGTCCCCGCGTAATCTCGCGCTTCAGGTATCTTGGTTTTTATGCGCGAAGACCCGAATCCGTCCTGGCGGCAGGCGCAGCGAGGGCGACGCGAGATGAGCTCCGGCGGGAACCAGGGCTCCCGCCCGCTCGCATTGGTATCGCAACACGACTCCACGCCGGCGGCCCGGATGGCCGAGCCCGGCGGGGGACCTACCGGAGTGCCCACCCGACAGGTGGACTGGTCAATCCTCATGGCGCACGCGCAGGGAGGCGACCAGAGGGCCTATGGACGCCTGCTCGAGGAGATTGCGCCGTATGTGCGCTCGTTGGCAGCGAAGGCACATCGGGATTCGAGCGATATCGAGGACGCGGTGCAGGACGTTCTGCTGACCGTGCACGCGGTGCGGCACACGTACGATCCGACCCGTCCCTTCGGCCCTTGGCTCGTCGCGATCGCAAATCGCCGCATCACCGATCGCCTGCGCCGGCAGGGACGCTTCCGCGCACGTGAAACGCCGCTCACCGAGGAGCACGTAACCTCTGCGTCGACCGAAGCGAACTACAGCCACGACGCTGCGTCCGCGGCGTGCGCGCTGAGAGATGCCATCGAGCGTCTGCCGCGCGGTCAGCGCGATGCGCTGAGGCTGCTCAAGCTGCAGGAGCTGTCCTTGAAGGAAGCGGCGGCCGCATCGGGGACGTCCGTCGCCGCGTTGAAGGTGGCGACGCATCGAGCGGTGAAGAATCTGCGCAAGATTTTCGGACAACCCGGTGACGAGACGTGATTACGACCCCCGAATTGATCGCCCTGCTGACGGCGAGCGCGCGGCCGGTCCGGCGCCTTCGACCGCCGATGGTCCGGACCGGACTCTGGCTCTCGCTCGCCGCGGCCGTATTTGCGCTGCTGGCGCTCGGCCACGGCGTGCGTACAGATTTCGCCCAACGCATCGAGCAGCCCGTGTTTGTAATCGGCCTGGCAGCTTCGCTGGTCACCGGGGTCCTCGCCGCGATCGCGTCGTTCATGACAAGTCTCCCCGATCGTTCGCGCGCGTGGGTCCTGCTGCCTGTTCCTTCGCTGCTGATCTGGATCTCCACCGTGAGCTATGGCTGCCTGACGAACTGGGTGGAGATCGGGCCCAACGGCATGCGCGTCGGCGAAGCGGCGCAATGCTTCGCGACACTGCTGCTTACCAGCCTTCCGCTATCGGTCGCGTTGTACGTCATGCTGCGGCATGCGGCGTGGATGCGTACGACCGCCGTGGCGCTGACGGGGAGCCTGGCGGTTGCCGCGATGACCGCGACGGCCCTATCGCTGTTCCACGATCTCGATGCGACGATCATGGTGCTGCTGTGGAACCTCGGGATCGCGGCGATGATCGTCGCAATGGGTGGAGTGGTCGGCCTTCGTGCACGGGCGTGGCCGTGAGCAGGATCGATATCGCCCTGTCCGTGCACAGGATCCTGGCGCAAGGCATTCGCATTCGATCGGCATGATGCCGCGGAGTCTGCGGTCGTCGGCGTGTTCGTCGCGATGCTCATGTCGACGCGTCAGTCGCGCTGCGCTAAGCGGCCGCGCTGTTTCCCGCTGTTCGCCGACGGCATGCGAGCGCGCGATGACGTTGCCTCTCGTTCTCGAGTCGCCGCTGTAAGCATTGACGGCATTTACACGACATGGAAGTGCTGCAGCGCGGGCCTCACCGATCGAAGCTGCGCCGGCCATCCGACCCGTACGTTCAAGACGCCAACGACCAAATCGCCCCGTTCTATGGATCCGCCACGAGACTGGCGATGATGGGACACGCCATCCGTCCGCGCCCCGATTCGCAACGCCCGATCAATTCACGCAGCGTCTTGCGCAGTCGGTGCAGGTCCGCGATGCGCGCCTCCACCAGAGCGAGCTTTTGCTGGGCGAGTCGCTCGGTCTCGCGGCAGCTGCGCCCATGCTCGAGCTTGAGCAGATTGGTGACCTCGTCGAGCGTGAAGCCGAGCTGTTGGGCGCGCTTGATGAACCGGATGCGTTTCACGTCGTCGGTCGAATAGCGCCGTACGCTTCCCGTTGGACGGGAGGGCTCCCGCATCAGGCCACGTCGCTGGTAGTAGCGGATCGTCTCGACGTTGACCTCCGCCGACTCGGCCAGGCGGCCAATCGTCAGGTTCGCTTCGATGATGCCCCCTTGGGGACTTGACTCCGTACCATAGTACAGACATTAGAGTACGCTGGTCTCGATCCGTTCGGAGGAGCGAGTTGTCTGGATTCCGTGCCGAAAAGGCGACGCTCGTCGGCGGTGCCTTGGCCGCGTTCGGCGCATCGGTGTGTTGCCTCGGGCCGCTGGTGCTGGTGGCCATCGGGGTGAGTGGCGCCTGGATCGGCAGTCTGGCCGCGCTGGAAGCCTACCGTCCCATCTTCATCGGGGCGGCAGTGGTCATGCTGGCGTTCGCCTGGCGCAGGATCTATCGCACGCCGGTGGCTGCGGCCTGCAGTCCTGATGGCCCATGCGCACTGCCGCGAGCAAACGGCATTTACCGAGCCATGTTCTGGATCGTGTCGGCACTGGTGCTGCTGGCGCTGGTATTCCCATATATCGTCCCCTACTTCTACTAGGAATCCCCATGCGATATCGATTTCGCAACGCAATGCTCGTCCTGGCCTTGGTTGCACTGTCGGGCGTGGCGTCCGCCGCCCCCAGGACCGTCACACTGAGCGTTCCTTCGATGGACTGCTCCGCGTGTCCGATCACGGTGAAGACTGCACTGAAGCGGGTCGATGGCGTCCAGAAGGTGGCGGTCACCTACGAGCCGAAGGAAGCGGTGGTTACTTTTGACGACGCCAAGACGACGGTCGATAGACTGCGCGAGGCGACCGCGAACGCCGGCTTTCCTTCGCTTCTTAAGACGAGCGACTGACGATGGTGGTCTACGAGTTGCAGGTTTCCGGGATGATCTGCGACCACTGTGAGGGCGATTGAACAGGCGCTCGCCGATGTGGCCGGCGTCAGGGGCTCGATCGTTTGCTATCCGCAAGGCAGGGCAAGAGTCGAAGCCGGCCATGGCGTCGATGGGCAAGCGCTGCTGAACGCGGTCGAGGCGACAGGTTACGGCGCGCCGTTCTTCAAGCACGTCGAGCAGCTATCCTGCTGTGCCGGTTGATGACGCTCGAGGGCTGCGCCGCCAGGAAATGAAACGATGCGGCGTTCCGCAGGATTCGCGAATTCGAAGTTGTCGTCTGCTCGCCGCCCTCCGGACGTCGACG
>JBLMWT010000295.1:0-11101 GCA_050257375.1 Sphingomonadaceae bacterium | reverse complement strand
TTCTCCCACATCAGATCGTAGAGCGCCTCGCGCACCGCCTCGAGCCCGCCGTGCGCCGCGGCCCGCCGCGCGAACGGGCGCTCGCAGCGCGCCACGGCAGCCTCGATCTGCGCGCGGTCGGAGCTGGACGCGATCGAAACGGATCTCGACGCGACCGCGCTGGCCGACCACAATCGCGCCTTCAACCTTTCCTGGCACGACTGGATGAACCTGAAGAGCCTGATCGAAGTGAGCCGCGTCATCGTGCGCGCGGCGGCCGCGCGCGAAGACTCGCGCGGCGCGCACTACCGCGAAGACTTCCCCGAGACCGGATCGCTCGAGGGATCCGCCTTTACCCGGGCGAGGCTCGCGGGCGGGCAGATCGAGATCACGATGCAGCCCGTCGCCTTCACGCGCGTGCGGCCGGGCGAGACTCTGCTCGCGGCGGCGTAGCGATGATGGCGAGCACGGACTGGCCGCTCGAGATCCACCATCTGTTCGCGGAGGCCAAGATCGGCATCGTGGGCTACGTGCCCGACGCCGGCCACAAGCGGCTGATCGAGCTGTGCCACGCCGAGCGCTCGATGCGCGCGGTGCCGCTCACGACCGAGGAGGAGGGCATCGGGCTCGCCACGGGCGCGTGGCTCGGCGGCGAGCGTTGCGCGCTGCTCATGCAGTCGAGCGGCGTCGGCAACATCATCAACGCGCTCGGGACGGTCAAGGAGTGCCGCATCCCGCTGCCGATGCTCGTGACGATGCGCGGCGAATACGGCGAGTTCAACCCCTGGCAGGTGCCGATGGGACAGGCCACCGCGGCGGTGCTCGAGTCGATGGGCGTCGTCGTGCACCGCGTGCGCGAGGCCGCCGACGTGCCCGCGGCGGTCGATGCCGCGCTGCGCCTGGCCTACAACAGCTACGTCGCCGTCGCGGTGCTGATCTCGCAGCGCGTGATCGGCATCAAGAGCTTTCAGGAGCAGGCCGCCCGATGAGCGCCACACTCAAGAGACGCGACGTGGTCGCGCAGCTGCTGGAAGGCCGCGGCGAGCTGCTCGTGGTAGCGGGTCTGGGCTCGACCGCCTGGGATTGCACCGCGGCGGGGGACCATCCGCTCACGTTTCCGTTGTGGGGCGCGATGGGCCAGGCCGCGATGATGGGGCTCGGCCTTGCGCTCGCGCAGCCCAAGCGCCGCGTGCTCGTGATCACCGGCGACGGCGAGATGCTGATGGGCATGGGCTCGCTCGCGACCATCGGCGTGCAGCGCCCGCAGAACCTGAGCGTGGTGGTGATCGACAACGAGCGCTACGGCGAGACCGGCATGCAGGCGACGCACACCGCTTCGGGCGTCGACCTTGCGGCGATTGCGCGCGCCTGCGGCATCGCCAACGCGAGCACGCTCACCGCCGTCGGCGAGATCGCGGCGCTGCGTGCCGCGGTGCACGGCGCGCCGGGACCGAACTTCGCCACCGTGAAGGTCGTGGCGGAGAAGATCCCGATCGTGCTGCCGCCGCGCGACGGCGGCCTTCTCAAGGCGCGCTTTCGCCGCGCCCTGCTCGGCGCGGCGGCCGACATCCAGTAACCGCTAGCCGAGCTGCTTGCGGAAGAATTCGAGCGTCCTGCTGCGCGCGAGCTTCGCGCTCGCAGCATCGTACGAGCCGCGCTGGTCGCAGTTGAAGCCGTGCGGCGCCGGGTAGAGGTGCACGGTCACCGACGGATGCGCCGCGGCGAGCTTCTTCACCCCGTCGACCGGAATGTGCTCGTCCTTTTCGCCGTAGTGCGCCATCACCGCGCATTTCGGCTTTTCGGCGATCGCCTGGTCGGTCGTCGTGCCGCCGCCGTAGTAGGGCACCGCGCAGGCGAGCCCGGGCACACGCGCGGCCGCCATCCACGCCACGTACCCGCCCCAGCAGTACCCGACGATGCCGACTTTTCCGGCGCTCGCCGCCGCCTTGACGGCCGCCTGGGCGTCCTTGAGCGCCATGTCGACGGTCACCTTTTCCCTGACCGCGCGGCCTTTGGCGATGTCATCGGGCGTGTAGCCGACCTCGAAGTTGCGCTCGATCCGGTCGTAGAGCGCCGGCGCGATGGCGAGGTAGCCGTCGGCCGCATATCCGTCGGCCACCGAGCGAATGTGGCTGTTGACGCCGAAGATCTCCTGGATCACCACGACGGCGCCGCGCGGCTTGCTCGCCGGGTCGGCGCGGTAGGCCGACAGCTTGTGGCCGTCGGCGGCGGTCAGTTCGATCGTCTTTCCCATCTCCTCCTCCTGGTCCGTATTGGCCGGCCATTCTAGCGGCTGCCGGTAGAATCGCGCCCATGAAAAAGACGTCTGACGAACTGCTTGCGCTCGCGCGCGCGGCGCTCGAGCGCGCCGGCGCGCGCGTCGAGATGGCCGAAGCCGCCGCGCGCCACCTGGTGCAGGCCGAGGAGCAGGGGTTGCCGACGCACGGTATGTCGCGTGTGCCCTTTTACTGCGCGATGCTGAAGAGCGGCCGCGCCGACGGCGCCGCGCGGCCGGTGCTCGCCGCCGAGCGCGCCGCCGTGTGCCTGATCGACAACCGCGACGCGCTGCCGTACGAGTCCTGCTCCTGGGCGATCGCGGAGGCGACCGACCGAGCGCGGCGTAACGGCATCGGCTTCGCCGGCATCACGAATAGCGGCCACGTCGGCGTGCTCGGCATCCACCTGCTCGCGGTGGCACAGGCCGGCATGGTGGGCCTCGCGTTCACCAACTCTCCGGCGGCGATCCCGGCCTGGGGCGGCCGCAAGGCGCTGTTCGGCACCGATCCGGTGGCGGCGGTGTTCCCGCGGGCTGGCGCCGACCCGCTCGTGATCGACCTGGCGCTCACCACCGTGATTCGCGGCCGCATCATGCTCGCCGCGCAAAAGGGCGAGCGCATTCCCGAGGGCTGGGCGCTCGACCGCAACGGCAAGCCGACCACCGATCCGAAGGAAGCGATCGAGCACGGCAGCATGTTCCCGATCGGCGGCGTCAAGGGTGCGATGCTCGCGCTCGCCTTCGAGCTGATCTGCACGTCGCTCACCGGTGCCGCGATCGGCCCCGAGGCGGACTCGTTCTTCGCCGAGCAGGGCAACCGGCCGCGCATCGGACAAGCCTTCCTCGCGATCGATCCCGGCGCGCTCGCGGGCCGCGAGCGCTATTACGAGCGCGTCGAGACGGTCGTCGCCGCGATGCTCGCCGATCCCGAGGTGCGGCTGCCCGGCGCGCGGCGCTTTACCGCCACGCTCCGCGCGCGCGACGAGGGGATCGAGGTGCCGGACGCGCTGCTTGCCAGAATCGCGCAACTCGCGCAGGCCTGAGGCGGTGCCCGTGGCGGAGGCCCCCGACGCGCCGCTGCTCGATGCGTTCTGCGACGCGCTGTGGCTCGAGGACGGGCTGGCACGCAACACGATCGCCGCGTACCGGCGCGACCTCGCGCAGCTCGCGGCCTGGCTCGCGCGCCGGCGCGTCGAGCTGACAGAGGTCGGCGAAGCCGACCTGCACGCCTATTTCGCCGCGCGCCACCAGGGGGGCGCGCAGCATCGCGCCTCGTCGGATGCGCGCCTGCTCTCCAGCCTGAAGCGCTTCTTCGCCTACTGCCTGCGCGAGCGGCTCGTGCGCGCCGATCCGACCCTGCGGCTCGAGGCGCCCAAGCGCGTGCCGCGCTTCCCCAAGACGCTGTCCGAGGCGGACGTCGAGGCGCTGCTCGCGACGCCCGACACGGCCACGCCGCTCGGCTTGCGCGACCGGGCGATGCTCGAGGTGCTGTACGCTTGCGGCCTGCGCGTCTCGGAGCTGGTGACGCTCAGGACCTTCGAGGTCAACCTCGGTGCCGGGGTGCTGCGCGTGCTGGGCAAGGGCTCCAAGGAGCGGCTGGTGCCCCTCGGCGAGGAAGCGGTGCACTGGCTGGAGGAGTACCTGCGCGAGGCGCGCCCCAGGCTCGTCAGGCGCGCGCAGAGCGATGCGTTGTTCGTCACCGAGCGCGGCGCGGGCATGACGCGCCAAGCGTTCTGGCACAACCTCAAGCGCCACGGCGCGCGCGCGATTCCCGGCAAGAGCCTCTCGCCGCACGTGCTGCGCCACGCGTTCGCCACGCATCTCATCAACCACGGCGCCGACCTGCGCGTGGTGCAGATGCTGCTCGGCCACGCCGACATCTCGACCACGCAAATCTACACGCACGTCGCGCGCGAGCGCCTCAAGCAGCTGCACGCCAAGCACCACCCGCGCGGATGAAGCGACCGAGCCACAGCGAAACGCCGGCCACGCAGTTTCTCAGGAAGCTCGGCATCGACTACAGCGAGCACTACTACGAGTACGTCGAGCACGGCGGGGCGGAGCGCGGCGCCGACGAGCTCGGCCTGCCGCCCGAGCAGGTCGTCAAGACGCTCGTCATGGAGGACGAGCATGCCAAGCCGCTGGTGGTACTGATGCACGGCGATCGCAAGGTCTCGACCAAGAACCTGGCGCGCCAGGCCGGCCGCAAGCGCATCGAACCGTGCCGGCCCGAGGTCGCGCAGCGCCACTCGGGCTACCAGGTCGGCGGCACTTCCCCTTTCGGGCTGCGCAAGCCGATGCCGATCTACATGGAACGCAGCATCCGCGATCTGCCGCGCGTCTACATCAACGGCGGGCGGCGAGGATTCCTCGTCGGGCTGGCGCCCGCAGACATCGAGCGCGCGCTCGCGCCGCAGCTCGTCGACGCGGCGCTCGAAGACTAGCCCTTGCGCCGCTCGATCGAGACGCCGACGAATTTCGCGTTGCCGAGCACGCCGATCTTGGCGGCGCTCACCTTGACCCAGGGCGCGCCGTAATCGTCGAGGATCAGGCGCGCGACGCGCTCGGCGAAGGTCTCCACCAGCCGGAAGTGGCCGCTTGCCGCGATCTGGCCGATGCCGAGCGCGACCTGCTCGTAGTCGATGGTGTCGGACACCTTGTCGCTCGCGAACACCGCGCTGCCCGGCAGCCCGATGTCCAGATCGAGCGACAGCGTCTGAGGCACGTGCCGCTCGCGCTTGTGGATGCCGATCAAGACGCTGTAGCGCAGATCGCGGATCAGGATGCAGTCCATGGGTCCGGTCGATTATAGGGGCCGCGAGGGTAGAATGCCCGGCCGATGCAGACCGTACTGATCATCGTCGCCGCGTACCTGCTGGGCTCGGTGTCGTTCGCCATCGTGGTGAGCCGCGTGCTCGGGCTGCCCGACCCGCGCGGCTACGGCTCCGGCAATCCCGGCGCGACGAACGTGCTGCGCACCGGCAGCAAGGCCGCGGCCGCCCTTACGCTCGTCGGCGACGCCGGCAAGGGCTGGCTCGCCGTGTGGCTCGCGACGCTGGCGAGCGGCGCGCCCGCGACCGAGGGCTACGCCGCGTCGCTCGCGGGCCTCGCGGTGTTCTGCGGACACCTATTCCCCGTGTTTCACCGCTTTCGCGGCGGCAAGGGAGTGGCCACTGCCGCCGGCGTGCTCGTGGGCCTAAACGGCTGGCTCGGGCTCGCGACCATCGCCACCTGGGTGATCGTGGTGCTGTTCTTCCGCATCTCTTCGCTCGCGGCGCTGGCGGCGGCGCTGTTCGCGCCCTTTTACGCCTGGTGGTTGTTCGGCTTCGGTCCATTGCTCGGCGCGGTCGTCGCCATCGCGCTGTTGCTCGCGTGGCGGCATCGCGCGAACATCGCGCGCCTCGCCTCGGGCGAAGAGCCGCGCATCGGCGCCAAGCGTAGCGCTGCGCCGCCCGCCTAGGAGATCTTCTCCAGCGCCCAGCGGGGGTGCACGGTGAATCCGGCGCGCACGGGCGGCGGCGCACACCCTTCGAGGCGCAGCGCCGCCGCGAGCGCGATCATGGCGCCGTTGTCGGTGCACAGTTCCGGCTCCGGATAGAAGACGTCGAACCCGCGGCGCGCGCCCTCGGCGTCCAGTGCGGCGCGCAGCGGCCGGTTGGCGCCGACGCCGCCCGCAACGACCAGCCGCGTGAGCCCCGTGGTCTCCATCGCCAGCGAGCACTTCGCGACCAGCACCTCGACGATCGCGTCCTGGAAGGCGCGCGCCACGTCGGCGAAGAACTGCTCGTTCGGCTCCGCGCCGCGCACGAGGAGAAGCACCGCGGTCTTCAGGCCCGAGAAGCTGAACTCCAGATCGCCGCTCGCGATCATCGGGCGCGGCAGCCGGTAGCGTCCCGGCGTGCCGGCCTCGGCAAGCGCCGAGACCGCCGGGCCGCCGGGATAGCCCAGACCGAGGAGCTTGGCGGTCTTGTCGAAGGCCTCGCCGGCGGCGTCGTCCTGGGTCTCGCCGAGCAGCGCATAGCGCCCGACGCCGTCGACGCGCATCAGCTGCGTGTGCCCGCCCGAGACGAGCAAGGCGACGAAAGGGAATTGCGGCGGCCGGGAAGAGAGCAGCGGCGAGAGCAGGTGTCCCTCGAGGTGGTGGATACCGATTGCCGGGACGCCGAGCGCGAAGGCGAGCGCGTGCGCGAAGGACGCGCCGACGAGCAGGGCGCCGGCCAGGCCCGGGCCCTCGGTGTAGGCGACCGCGGCGAGCTCGTGCACACCGCAGCGGCCTTGCGCGAGCACCTGCCTGGCGAGGGGCACCAGCCGCCGGACGTGGTCGCGCGAGGCGAGCTCGGGAACGACGCCGCCGTAGGCTTCGTGCATCGCCACCTGCGAATGCACGGCGTGCGCCCGCAGGCCGCGCCCCGCGCCGCCGCGGGTGTCGTACAGGGCGACGCCCGTTTCGTCGCAGGAAGTCTCGAGCCCGAGGATCAGCATCCCGGGGATTTTAAGGGGGCTGGCGGCCGTCGCCCGGAAACGGCTATAATCCGCGCCTTTCCGCAATTCGTGGTCGAGGACTGGATGCCGACTGTTCGCGTCAAGGAGAACGAGCCTTTCGAGGTGGCGATGCGCCGCTTCAAGCGCACCGTGGAGAAGACTGGGCTCCTCACCGAGCTGCGCGCGCGCGAGTTCTACGAGAAACCAACTGCCGAGCGCAAGCGCAAGCTCGCCGCTGCGGTCAAGCGCCTGCACAAGCGGCTGCGCAGCCAGATGCTGCCGCAGAAGCTGTACTAGAGCGCCAGGGATTGATCGTCATGCGCCCCGATGCGGAGCATCGGGGCGTTTGCATTTCTGAGGCACCGTGTCGCTGAAAGACCGCATCGGCGAGGACATGAAGGCGGCGCTGCGCGCCCGGGACCAGGCGCGCCTGTCGGCGATCCGCCTGCTGCTCGCGGCGATGAAGCAGAAGGAGGTCGACGAGCGCGTCGCGCTCGAGGATGCGCACGTGCTGGCGATCATCGACAAGATGATCAAGCAGCGCCGCGAGTCGGTCTCGCAATACGAATCCGCCGGCCGCAAGGACCTGGTTGACGCCGAAAAATTCGAGATTGGCGTGCTGTCCGAGTACCTGCCCAAGCAGATGAGCGACTCCGAGATCGCGCAGGCGATCGACGCCGCGGTCGCGGAGGCCGGGGCGGCCGGAGTCAAGGACATGGGCAAGGTGATGGGGCTGCTCAAGCCGCGCCTTGCCGGCCGCGCCGACATGGGCAAGGTCTCGGCGCAAGTGAAGGCGAGACTCTCGGCCTAATCAGGACCAAGAGGCCGCTAAACTACAGGGAGAGCGGTGCCGCCGTGATCCCCGAGAGCTTCAAGCAGGACCTTCTGAACCGCGTCGACATCGTCGACGTCGTGTCGCGCTACGTCCAATTGAAGAAGGGCGGCGCGAACTATCTCGGGCTTTGCCCCTTTCACAACGAGAAGTCGCCGTCGTTCACGGTCAGCCCGGCCAAGCAGTTCTACCATTGCTTCGGCTGCGGCGCACACGGCAACGCCATCGGCTTCGTGATGGCGCACCTCGGCCTCGGTTACGTCGACGCCGTGAAGGAGCTCGCGTCGTCTGCGGGCATGCAGATGCCCGAGTTCCAGCCGCGCAGTCCCGAGGAGGCTGCGCGCCGTGAGCGCGAGACGGACCTGTACGCGCTCATGGAGCGCGCCCTGGAGTTCTACCGGGCCGAGCTGAAGAAGTCGCCGCGCGCCATCGCGTACCTGAAGGCGCGCGGGCTGACGGGCGAGATCGCGGCGCGCTTCCGGATGGGCTACGCGCCGGACGACTGGCAGGCGCTGCGCGCTGCGTTTCCGCAATACGAGGACAAGGCCCTGGTCGAGTGCGGGCTGGTCGTGCAGGGCGAGGAGAACAAGCGCTACGACCGCTTCCGCGACCGCATCATGTTTCCGATCCTGTCGGCGCGCGGCGCGGTGATCGGCTTCGGCGGGCGCGTGCTCGGGGAAGGCGACCCCAAGTACCTGAACTCGCCGGAAACGCCGCTGTTCGAGAAGGGCCGCGAGGTCTACGGTCTCGTGCAGGCGCGCGAGGCGGTGCGCGCAGCGGGCCGCGTGCTGGTGGTCGAAGGCTACATGGACGTGGTGGCCCTCGCCCAGTTCGGAATCGGCTACGCGGTGGCCACGCTCGGCACGGCGACCACGCCGGTGCATGTCTCCAAGCTCCTGCGCCTGGCCGACGAGCTCGTGTTCTGCTTCGACGGCGACGCGGCGGGCCGCAAGGCCGCGTGGCGCGCGCTCGAGGTCAGCCTGCCGCTCGCGCCCGACAACAAGCCGGTACGCTTCCTGTTCCTGCCGGAAAGCGACGACCCCGACAGCTACGTCCGCGCGCACGGCAAGGACGCCTTCGAGCGCCTCTTGCGCGAGGCGCAGACTCTCTCGGGCTTCCTGCTGGCGGAGCTGCGCGCGCAGTCGGATCTCGCCACGCCCGAGGGCCGGGCGCGCTTCCTGGCGGCGGCCAAGTCCCACGTGCAGCGCATCGCCGCCGCGGGACTCAGGCTCCAGGTGCTTAAAGAAGTGGCCGAACTGGCGCGCGTCTCGCAGCACGAGGCCGAGCGCTTGCTCGAGCTGCCCGGCGCCCCCATCTATGCGAAACAGGCACCGGCGCGCGCGAGCGCGCCGCTGCCGCTGTCGCTCGAATGGAAGCTGTTGGCGCGCGCCTTCGCGCGGCCAGAGCTCGCGCTGGAAGTCGACCCGGCCCTTTTGAGCGCGGAGTTGCCGGAATCGCAGGCCCTGGTCGAGCTGAAGGCCCTGATCGAGGCCGCCCCGGACCCTGCCGCGCTGACCGACAGCGTGCTCGCCGAGCTGGTCGAGCGGGCCGCGCATCGGGAAGTGCTGTCGCGCGCGCAGGCCGTGCTCAACTTCGAGCTGAGGCTCGGGGCCGAGGAGGCGGAGTCGGAATTCCGCGAATTGCTCGCGGCGCTCGAGCGCCGCGAGCCCGAGGCCGACCGCGCGCTGCGACAGCGGGTGCTGAAGGGCGTCGCGACGGCGGACGAGCGGCGCCGTTTCGAAGAAAAGATGGTCGCCGCGCAACGCAACAGGCCTTGAAGATCAAGGCCTTTGATAGAATATAGGGTTCTTTCACGCCCCCGCGTGACACCGAGAGGTCAGGATGGTCAAGGACAAGCGCAACCGAAACGTCAAGCAGGCCCGCGCGGCCAAGAAAAAGGCCAAGACAATCAAGAGCCTGAAAGCGAAAAAGCCGGCTGCTGCGCGTCCCGCGGCGAAGAAGGCGAAGGCCATTCGCGCGGCGCGCCCGCTGCCCAAGGCGAAGCGCCCCGACCCCAAGAAAGCGACGCAGGTGAAGCCGGCCGCGCGCGCGGCCGCCAAGCCATCCGCCAAGGACAAGGCGCACCCGAAGCCGGTCGCAGGCAAGGTCGAAGCCGCGGCGGGCAACAAGGCAGGCAACAACAATAAGGGCAAGGCGCCGATCCAGAGCGCCAAGCAGGCGCTCGAGCTGCTCGAGGCGAAGGTCAACGCAGGGCTCAAGGCCGCCAAGGACAAGAAGGGCCGCGGAAGCCGCAAGGCGCGCCGCGAGGAGTGGCTCGCCGCGACCGCGGAGCTGCCCAAGGAAGACGCCGAGACGCGGCGTACGCGACTCAAGAACCTCATCAAGCTCGGCAAGGACCGGGGCTTCCTGACCTACGTCGAGATCAACGACCATTTGCCCGACGACCTGGTCGACGCCGAGCAGATCGAGTCGATCATTACGACGTTCAACGACATGGGCATCCAGGTCTACGACCAGGCGCCCGATCAGGAATCGCTGCTGATCACCGAGGCGGCGCCGGTGGCATCGAACGACGAGGACGTCGAAGAGCAGGCCGAGGCGGCGCTCTCCACCGTCGACTCCGAGTTCGGCCGCACCACCGACCCGGTGCGCATGTACATGCGTGAAATGGGCTCGGTCGAGCTGCTCACTCGCGAAGGCGAAATCGAGATCGCCAAGCGGATCGAGGAAGGGCTGCGCCACATGGTGCAGGCGATCAGCGCCTGCCCGACCACCATCCAGGAAATCCTGGATTTCGCCGAAAAGGTCGAGAAGGAGGAGATGCGCATCGACGAGGTGGTCGATGGCCTGATCGACCCGAACGCGAAGGACGACTTCGATCCCCGCAAGGCGGAGTCGGAGCGGGAAGAGGAAGAGACGATCGAAGAGGAGATCGAAGAAGAGGAGGACGACGAAGGTGCGGCGGCGCGAGCCAGCCTGATGCAGCTGCGCGCCGAAGCCCTCGAGAAGTTCGCCCGCATGCGCCGCCTGTACGACAAGATGAAGCGCGCGCTCGAGACCAAGGGCCCGCGCGACAAGGACTACGTGCGCGCGCGCGAGCATATTTCCAACGAGCTGATGACCATCCGCTTCACGGCCCGTACGGTCGAGCGCCTGTGCGACAGCGTGCGGGGCCTGGTCGACGAGATCCGCTCGTACGAGCGCGAGATCCACAACATTTGCACCGACAAGGCGCAGATGCCGCGGCAGCACTTCATCAAGGTATTCGCCGGTACCGAAGGCTCGCGCCGCTGGCTGACCGCGGAGATCAACGGCGGCAGCCCGTGGAGCGAGCTGCTGGTGCGCTTCGAGCCGGCCATCCTCGAGCTGCTCGGCAAGATGCAGGGCGTGCAGCAGAAGATCGGCATTCCGATCAGGGATCTCAAAGAGATCAACAAGCAGATGTCGACGGGGGAGGCCAAGGCGCGCCGCGCCAAGCGCGAGATGACCGAGGCCAACCTGCGGCTGGTGATCTCGATCGCGAAGAAGTACACGAACCGCGGCCTGCAGTTCCTCGATCTGATCCAGGAAGG
>JBLMWT010000294.1:0-20459 GCA_050257375.1 Sphingomonadaceae bacterium | reverse complement strand
AAGCGGTTCTCGGTGAAGATCTGCGCGTAGTTGAAGTCCGCGAGCGCGGTATCGAATATGGGAATCTGGTCCTGGTTGCGGTACGGCACATACACGTAGTAGAGCCGCGGCTCGAGCGTCTGGGTGAGCGCCCGGCCAAACCAGTTTGCCGGCCGATCGAAGATGAGACCGCTGTCGACGCTCAACCAGGGTATCGAGACGCTCTGGCGGCTGGGCTGCGGCGGCGCGTTGCGCGACAGGTCGTAGCCGGCGTAGCGCAGGCCGAGCTTGGGTGTCAGGAACCAGCCGGGCGCGAGGAGAGGCACCGCCATCACCGGCGCGATCGTGGCGCGCGATCCCTCCACCAGCGTCGGGTGCAAGAAGTCTACGTACTCCGCCGGCACGCTCAGATCGGCGAGCCCCCACAGATCGTTGCGGCCGGTCGTGAAAGTCAGCTGCGGCGCCCGGTCGTAAGGCGGCACCAAGGGGGCGTTCGGATCCTGGAGGGTCTGAAAGCGCTGCACGCGCGCCTGCACCGAGTAACCGGTGCCTCCCACGGAGCCGTTGTACTGGAGGTAGCCATCGCGCGGCAGCGTGCGCGCAGAGGTCTGCTGGATCTTGGACGAGAGATCGACGAAATAACGGTCGTCGGACACCTTCGTCATGTCGAGCCAGGCGAACAGGTTGGGCGTGATGTGCTGTTCGTGATGCAGGGAGTAGCCTTCGCGCGTGATGCCCAGCACCTGGTCGTTCGGCAGCACTTCGTAGCGCAGCTCGCCCGTGTAGCTGCGGCCCAGGTAGCGGTAGTCGGTCTTCACCTGTACACCGCGGCGCGTCATCAGCACGGGCGTGATCGTCGCGTCCTGCTCGGGCGCGAGATTCAGATAGAACGGCGCCTCGAACTGGAAGCCGCGCTGGGAGTTCGAGCCATACGACGGAGTCAGGAAGCCGGTCTTGCGGCTGTTTTCCAGCGGAAACGACGCGTACGGCAGATACCCTATGGTCGTATCCATGAAGCGCAGCTTCGCGTTCCTGGCGCGCCCCTCGCGCTTGTCGTAGTCGAGATCGAGCTCGCCGACGTCCAGCCGCCAGTCTTCTTTGCCGGGGGAGCAGGTGGTGTAGGTGGCGTTACGCATGCGCAGGTGATCCATGCCCGTGAAGTCCAGCCGCGAGGCGGTCCCGTGCGCGCTCTGCGTCAGGTTGATCTCGTAGGTCGGCTGCTCGAAGGTGCCCGACTGGTTCAGCACGTCGTACACCATGCTAGGGCCGAAGAACCGGTCCGGCCCCATCTCCATCCTCACGCCGCCTTCCGCATCCACGCGTCCGAATTCCTGGTTGTACTTGAGGTAGTCGCTGAAAATGCTGATGTCGTCGGTGCGCATCTCGACCTTACCGCGCGCCGTAATTTCCAGGTCGGTGACGCCTTCGATGCGCTCGGCGTCGATCGTGGTCGGCCCCTTCCCGCCCGGATCTGCCGCAGCGCCCAGGCAGTAGCAAGACATGACGACCAGCGTCGCGAAGCCGGCGGCACGAAAGGCCTGCTTCCGCGCGTGGCGGAGCTGCATAGGCGGAAGCCGAGGAAGCGATTCTTTGAGTGGTAAAATCTCACAATTCCGCCGAATGCGCAACGCGCCAACAGGTAGCATGGATTCGCGCCTCGAGGCGCTCGGCCGCTGGCTCGCAGCGCGGCTCGGCCACACCCAATTCAGCCTCGCGCCCGCGTCCGAAGACGCGAGCTTCCGGCGCTACTTTCGCGTCCGCCTCGCCGACGGGCATAGCTACGTGGCGATGGACGCCCCGCCCGAGAAGGAGGATTGCCGGCCGTTCGTGCGCGTCGCCCGGCTGCTGCGCGCGGCCGGCGTCAACGCACCGGAAGTGCACGCGCAGGACGAGACTCAGGGCTTCCTGCTGCTCACCGATCTCGGCACGCGCAACTATCTAGAGGCGCTCGACGAACAGAGCGCCGCGCCGCTCATGCGCGACGCGACCGCCGCCCTCGTGCGCTGGCAGCTTGCGACGCGCGCCGGCGCCCTGCCGCCCTACGATGAGGCGCTCCTCCGGCGCGAGATGGAGCTGTTCCCCGAGTGGTACCTCGGCCGCCACCTGGGGCTGCAGCTGTCTCGGCCCCAGCGCGCCGATCTGGACAACGTGTTCGGCCGGCTTGCGGCGAGCGCCCTGGCGCAGCCGACAGTGTTCGTGCACCGCGACTACATGCCGCGCAACCTGATGGTGTGCGAGCCCAATCCCGGAGTGCTCGATTTCCAGGACGCGGTGCTCGGGCCGATCAGCTACGATGTCGTGTCGCTGCTGCGCGACGCGTTCATCAGCTGGGACGAAGAGCGCGTGCTCGACTGGTGCGTGCGCTACTGGGAGGCCGCGCGTCGCGCTGCGCTTCCGGTCGACTCCGATTTCTCCTCCTTCTGGCGCAGCTTCGAATGGATGGGGCTGCAGCGCCACCTCAAGGTGCTCGGCATCTTCGCGCGCCTGAACTACCGCGACGGCAAGCCGAAGTACATCGAGGACACGCCGCGCTTCGTCGGGTATGCGAGCGCGGTGGCGCGGCGCTACGGCGAGCTCGCGCCGCTCGCGCGGCTGCTCGAGCGCATCGAGGCGCAGGCCGCGTGAAGGCAATGCTGCTTGCGGCAGGGCGCGGCGAGCGGCTGCGCCCCCTCACCGACGCGCTGCCCAAAGCGCTGGTCGAAGTCGCGCGCAAGCCGCTAGCGGTGCGGCACCTCGAGCGCCTCGCGGCTGCGGGGTTCCGCGAGGTGGTGATCAACGTCTCGCATCTGGCCGATTACATCGTCGCACGCCTGGGCGACGGCTCGGCCTTCGGGCTGGCGATCCGCTACTCGCGCGAGGAGGTTCCGCTCGAGACGGCCGGCGGCCTCGCGCGCGCGCGCGCGCTGCTCGGCGATGCGCCGTTCCTGCTGGTGAATGCCGACGTATTCTGCGACTACGACTTCGCGCGGCTGCGCGCTCGCGCGCTCGGAGCCGCGCTTGCGCACCTGGTGCTGGTGCCGAACCCGCCGCACCGCGCCGCCGGCGACTTTTCGCTGGCGGGCGGCCGCGTGGGCAACGGCGGGGCGCCGCGCTACACTTACGCGGGCATCGCGGTCGTCTCTCCGGCGCTCGTTGCGGAGGTCGAAGCCGGAGCCCGGGCTCCGCTCGCGCCGCTGTTACGGGCGGCCGCCGACCGCGGGCTGCTGAGCGGCGAGCTGTACGCGGGGCTGTGGGCGGACGTCGGCACCGCCGAGCGGCTCGCCGAGCTCGAGACGAGAATCATGGCGAACGATGCAGTTCGACGCTGAATCGGTGGAGCGAGCGCTGGCCTGCGACGCGGGCTGGCTGCGCGCGCTGCGACGCGAGTGGCTCTGCGTGGTCGAGCTGGCGGTATGGGGCGGCGTGCAGTCGGGCCGGCTGGGCGCGCTGCCGCGTCTGCGCAAGCGAATCCTCGAGCTCGGCGAGCGGCTGGCCGCGCTCGCCGCGCCGCCCGCATGGCTCGCGCACCCGCGCGAGCGCCTGAAGAGCGCGCTCGCCGCCACCCTCGCCGTGCGCGAGCTGCTCGCGCAGTGCGCGCAAGGCGTCGCGGACATGGAGGCCGGCGAGCCGCGCGACGCGCTCGAGGCGGCGCTCGCCGCGCTCTCCGGGCGCGTGGACGAGCGGCTGGACGAATACGCGACGCGCTGGGCGAGCATGCTCGACGCCCAGCTCGCGCCGCAGGCAGAGGAGTGACGGACATGCAGCTAAGCGATCTCTCTCTCGAGCGCGGCATCTACGCCGACCGGCGGCGGCGCCTCGCGCAGGCGATGGGCAGCGGTATCGCCGTGGTGCCCACTGCCCCGGAGCGCATCCGCAACCGCGACACGCATTACCCGTACCGTTTCGACAGCCATTTCTACCATCTCACCGGGTTTCCCGAACCGGAGGCCGCGCTGGTGCTCGTCGCCGGCCAGGAGCCGCGCGCGCTGCTCTTTTGCCGCGAGCGCAACGCCGAGCGCGAGACCTGGGACGGCTTTCGCTACGGCCCCGACGGCGCACGCGAGCATTTCGGATTCGACGAAGCGCATCCGATCGGCGAGCTCGACGCGCAGCTGGCGCAGCTGCTCGAGAACCAGTCCGCGCTGTACTACCCGCTCGGCGCGGACGCCGACTGGGACGCGCGCGCCGTGCGCTGGCTGAACGCCGTGCGCGCCAAGGCGCGCGCCGGCGTGACTGCGCCCGAGCGCGTGCACGACGTGCGCGCGCTGCTCGACGAAATGCGCCTGGTGAAGGACGCGCGCGAGCTCTCGCTCATGCGTCACGCCGCATCGATCTCCGCCGCGGCGCACCGTCGCGCGATGCGCAGCGCGCGCGCCGGACGGTTCGAGTACCAGATCGAGGCCGAGCTGCTGCACGAGTTCCGCTACAGCGGGGCGCAGTTTCCCGCCTACTGGCCGATCGTCGCCTCCGGGGCGAACGCCTGCGTGCTGCACTACGTGTCGAACGAAGCGCAGCTGCGCGACGGCGACCTGCTGCTCATCGACGCCGGCTGCGAGCTCGGGGGCTACGCCTCGGACATCACGCGCACGTTTCCGGTCAGCGGGCGCTTCAGCGGCGCGCAACGCGACGTCTACCAGCTCGTGCTCGCCGCGCAAGGCGCGGCCCTGCGCGAGATCCGGCCGGGCAAGGCCTGGAACGAGCCGCACGACGCGGCAGTGAGGGTGCTCGCCCAGGGGATGCTGGACCTCAAGCTGCTCGCGGGCAGCCTGGACGATGTGCTGCAGAAAGAAACCTACAAGCGCTTCTACATGCACCGCACGGGCCACTGGCTGGGGCTCGACGTGCACGATGCGGGCGAGTACCGGCGCGAGGGACACTGGCGCCCGCTCGAGCCCGGCATGACGCTCACCGTCGAGCCCGGGCTGTACATCCGCGCCGCGGACGACGTGCCCGCCCCGCTGCGCGACATCGGCGTGCGCATCGAGGACGACGTGGTCGTCACCGCGACCGGCCATGAAGTCCTGACGCACGAGGCGCCCAAGCAGATCGACGACATCGAGGCCTTGATGCGCGATGCGCGCCGCGCCGCTTGACGTCCTGATTTCGGGAGGCGGCCCCGTCGGCTGCACGCTCGCGCTCGCCCTGCGCGGTTCGCCGCATCGCGTGGCGCTCACCGAGCGCGCGCCGACCGAGGAGCGCGCGCGCACGCTGACGCGGCGTCCGATCGCGCTTTCCTACGCAAGCCGTCTCATCCTCGAGCGGGTCGGTGTATGGCCGCTGCTTTCGCCGACGCCGATCGAAACGATCCATGTCTCTCAGGCTGGCGGCTTCGGCCGAGTACGCATGGACGCAAGCGAGGCGGGCGTCCCGGCGCTCGGCTACGTGGTCGAGTACGGCGCGCTCAGCACTGCGCTGCGCGACCTTCTCGAGGCCGGTGGCATCGAGGTGCTCAGCGGTGCGCAACATCCTTCCGCGCGCTGCGTCGCGCATGCCGAGGGCCACGCCGAGGACGCGAACGAGAAGCGCTACGATCAGGACGCCGTCGTCGGCCTGCTCGAGACATCGCCCGCGGCCGGCAGCGTCGCCTTCGAGCGTTTCACCTCGGAAGGCCCGCTCGCGCTGCTGCCGCTCGCCGGCCGCTACGCGTTCGTTTGGGGCGCGCGCCCGGAACGCGCGCGCGCTCTCGCGCAGGCGCCCGAGAGCGAGTTCCTGCGCGAGCTCGCGCGCACGCTCGGCGCACGCGCGGGGCGCCCCGTATCGGTGGAAGGGCGCGCGGTGCAGCCTCTCGCGCTGCGCGTACGCGCCTCGCGCATCGGCGCGCGCGAGGTGTTTGTCGGCAATGCGGCCCAGACCCTGCATCCGGTGGCGGGCCAGGGCCTGAATCTCGGTCTGCGCGATGCGTGGCAGCTCGCGGTCACCTGGCGCGACGCGGAAGATCCGGGCGCGCCGGCCGTGCTCGAGCGCTTCGCTGCACGGCGCAGGCTCGACGCCGGCGCCACGATCCGGCTCACGGACTTGCTCGCGAGCGCGTTTCTCGGCGCGCACCCGATACTCGGCGCGGCGCGTGGCCTGGCGCTCAGCGCGCTCGACGTGCTTCCCCCCGCGCGCCGGTTTTTTGCGCGCCGCATGATCTACGGCTCGTCGGCGATTCCTTGAGCCGCGTCTTTTTTTTTCGCCGGAAAACCGGATAGAATCCGTCTCCCCTTCGCACACGGCCTGAACGCCTGAAGCGCATGAAAATCGGCGCGCACGTCTTGCGCAACGCGTTGTTCGTCGCTCCGATGGCAGGCGTTACCGACCGGCCGTTTCGTCAGCTCGCACGACGCTTCGGCGCCGGCCTCGCGGTTTCCGAAATGGTCGGCTCGCGGCCCGAGCTGCGCGACTCGCGCAAGACGCGCCTGCGGCTCGACCACGCCGGCGAACCGGGCCCGGTATCGGTGCAGATCGCGGGCTCCGACCCGGAGATGATGGCCGACGCTGCGCGCCACAACGTCAGCCAGGGCGCGCAGATCATAGATATCAATATGGGCTGCCCGGCCAAGAAGGTCTGCAACGTGTACGCCGGCTCGGCGCTGCTCGGCGACGAGAGGCTCGTCGCGCGCATCCTCGACGCGGTCGTCGCCGCAGTGCCAGTGCCGGTCACGCTCAAGATCCGCACCGGAGCGCATCCCGGCGCGCGCAATGCCGTGCGCATCGGACGCATCGCACAGGCCGCCGGCGTGCAGCTGCTCGCCGTCCACGGCCGCACGCGCGCCTGCGCCTTCGGGGGTCGGGCGGAATACGACACCATCGCCGAGGTCAAGGCGGCGCTCGGAATCCCGGTGATCGCGAACGGCGACATCCGCACCCCGGAAGACGCGCGCCGGGTGCTCGAGCGCACCGCGGCCGACGGCGTGATGATCGGGCGCGCGGCGCAGGGCCGCCCCTGGCTGTTCCGCGAGATCGAGCACTACCTCGCGACCGGAGAGCGGCTCGCCGGCCCGGGATTCGACGAGATCGGAGCCGTGCTGCGCGAGCACCTGGAGGGGCTGTACGCGCTGTACGGCGAGGCGCACGGCGTACGCGTGGCGCGCAAGCACATCGGCTGGACGACGCGAGAGCTGCCGGGCGGCGAGGCGTTCCGCCGCCACGCCAACGGCATCGAATCGGCGCGCGCGCAGCTCGCCGCGGTCGAAGGCTATTTCGCGCGGCTTGCCGCCGCGCCGCAGACCACGGAGGCACTGGCCGCATGAGCCGCACCAACGAGCTCGCCGAGGCCGTGAAGCGCTCGCTCGAGCGATACTACAAAGACATGGAAGGCGAGACGCCGACCGCCATCTACGAGATGGTGCTGAAGAACGTCGAGAAGCCGATGATCGAGACCGTCCTCGGGTTCGCGGAGGGCAACCAAAGTCTCGCGGCATCGATGCTGGGGATCAATCGCAACACGCTGCGCAAGAAGATGCAGCAGCTGCGCATCAAGGGCTGAGCGCGGCCGGCGCCGCCCGCGCGTAAGGCATGCACAAGGTCAACAGGGCGCTGATCAGCGTCTCGGACAAATCCGGCGTCGTCGAACTCGCGCGCGCGCTCGCCTCGCTCAGCGTGTCGCTGCTGTCGACCGGCGGCACGGCGAAGCTGCTCGAAAAGGAAGGCGTCAAGGCGACCGAAGTGTCGGCCTATACCGGATTTCCGGAGATGCTCGACGGCCGCGTGAAGACGCTGCATCCCAAGGTGCACGGCGGTCTGCTCGCGCGGCGCGACGTCGCGGCGCACATGGCGGCGATCCGCGAAGCCGGCATCGAGCCCATCGATCTGGTGGTCGTCAACCTCTACCCCTTCCAGGCGACCGTGGCGGATCCGGACTGCCGCCTGGAGGACGCGATCGAGAATATCGACATCGGCGGGCCGACGATGCTGCGCGCCGCCGCCAAGAACCACGGCGGCGTGGCGGTGGTCGTCGACCCCCAGGACTATGCGCGCGTGCTCGCGGACATCCGCGCGACGGGCGGAGTGTCCGAAGCCCTGCGTCTCGAGCTCGCCAAGAAGGTGTTCGCGCACACCGCGGCCTACGACGGCGCGATCGCCAACTACCTCTTCTCGCTCGACGCGGGCGGCAGGCGCCGCGAGTATCCGGACGTGTTGAACCTTCAGCTGCGCAAGCTGCAGGACCTGCGCTATGGCGAGAATCCGCACCAGTCGGCGGCCTTCTACCGCGACGAGCGACCGGTCGAGGGCGGCATCGCCAGCTACCGCCAGCTGCAGGGCAAGGAGCTGTCGTACAACAACATCGCGGACGCGGACGCGGCCTGGGAGTGCGTCAAGTGCTTCGGCGAGCCTGCCTGCGTCATCGTCAAGCACGCCAATCCCTGCGGCGTCGCGCAGGCGACGAACCTGCTCGCGGCCTACCAGAAGGCTTTCAAGACCGACCCGGTCTCCGCCTTCGGCGGAATTCTCGCGTTCAATCGCGCGCTCGACCGCGCGGCCGCGGAAGCCGTCGGCAAGCAGTTCGCGGAGGTGATCATCGCGCCGCGCGTCGAGCCCGAGGCGCGCGAATTCCTTGCCGGCAAGCAGAATCTGCGCGTGCTCGAGGTGCCGCTCGCGCGCGGCGGCCAGGCGCACGACTACAAGCGCGTGGGCGGGGGATTGCTCGTGCAGGCGAGCGACGCGCACGACATCGAGCGCGCGGCGCTCAAGGTGGTCACGCGCAAGGCGCCCACCGAGGCGCAGTTCGCGGACCTGCTATTCGCCTGGCGCGTGGCGAAGTTCGTCAAGTCGAACGCCATCGTATTCTGCGCCGGCGGCACGACGCTCGGCGTCGGCGCCGGGCAGATGAGCCGCGTGGACAGCGCACGCATCGCCTCGGCCAAGGCGCAAACCGCCGGGCTGTCGCTCGCCGGATCGGTGGTCGCCTCGGACGCGTTCTTTCCGTTCCGCGACGGGCTGGACGTCGTAGTCGACGCCGGCGCGATCGCGGTCATCCAGCCGGGAGGCAGCGTGCGCGACGACGAGGTGATCGCCGCAGCCGACGAGCGCGGCGTGGCCATGGTGTTCACCGGGGTGCGACACTTCCGACACTGAAATGAAGCTGCTCGTCATCGGTGCGGGCGGCCGGGAGCACGCCCTGGCCTGGAAGCTCGCGCAGAGTCCGCGCGTGCAGCTGGTGTACGTCGCTCCCGGCAACGGCGGCACGGCGACCGAACCCGGCTTGAAGAACGTCGCGCTCACCTCGACCGCCGAGCTCGTCGATTTCGCCCGGCGCGAGCGCGTTTACCTGACCGTCGTGGGCCCCGAGGCGCCGCTCGCCGAGGGGGTGGTGGACGCCTTCCGCGCAGCCGGGCTCAAGATCTTCGGTCCGACGCGCGCCGCGGCGCAGCTCGAGGCGTCCAAGGACTTCGCCAAGCGCTTCATGGTGCGCCACCGCATCCCGACCGCGCGCCACGAGACCTTCGACCACGCGCCAGCGGCCAAGGCGTATGCCGACAGGCACGGCGCGCCGCTCGTGGTGAAGGCCGACGGCCTCGCGGCCGGCAAGGGCGTGGTCGTGGCCGCCACGCTGGCCGAGGCGCACGCGGCGATCGACATGATGCTGCTCGAGCACCGCATGGGCGATGCCGGTGGACGCGTGGTGCTGGAAGACTTCCTCGAGGGCGAAGAGGCCAGCTTCATCGTCATGGTCGACGGCGCAAGCACCGTGCCGCTCGCCACCAGCCAGGACCACAAGCGGCTCCTGGACGGCGACCGCGGGCCGAACACCGGCGGCATGGGCGCCTACTCGCCGGCCCCGGTTGTCACCCCGCAGGTGCACGCGCGGGTCATGCGCGAGATCGTCATGCCGGCGGTACAGGGCATGGCCCAGGACGGCGTGCCGTACACGGGCTTCCTGTACGCGGGCCTGATGATCGACCGGGACGGCAACCCGAAGACGCTGGAATTCAACTGCCGCCTCGGCGACCCCGAGACGCAGCCGATCATGCTGCGGCTCAAGTCCGACCTGCTCGAGCTCCTCGAGCGCGCCGTCGAAGGACGCCTCGCGAACGCGGAAGTCGAATGGGACCGCAGGCCGGCGCTCGGCGTAGTGCTCGCCGCGCACGGCTACCCCGACGATCCGCGCAAAAACGATGCGATCGAGGGCCTGCCCAAGCCGACCCCCGAATGCCGCGTGTTCCACGCGGGCACGCGCCTCGAAGGCGCACGCGTGCTCACGAACGGCGGGCGCGTGCTGTGCGTCACGGCGCTCGGCGATTCGCTGCGCATCGCGCGCACCCGCGCCTATGAAGCGGCCGACGGGATCCGCTTCGAAGGCAAGCAGTACCGCCGGGACATCGGCGAGCGTGGCGTGAAGAGGGCCTAGCGTGGACGCGAACGCGGTCGCGCAGTATTTGGTCGGCCTGCAGCAGCGCATCGTCGCCGGGCTCGAGGCGCTCGACGGCGGCAGCTTCCGCACCGATTCGTGGCAGAGGCAGGATCCGGACGGCGCGCCCGGCGGCGGCGGCATCACGCGGGTGATCGAGGAAGGCGGCCTGTTCGAGCGGGGCGGGGTCAACTACTCCCGGGTGCTCGGCCGCGCGCTGCCTCCGGCGGCGAGCGCTGCGCGCCCGGAGCTCGCCGGCCGAGGCTACGAGGCGATGGGTGTATCGCTCGTGCTGCACCCCGGCAACCCGTATTGCCCGACGGCGCACATGAACGTGCGCTTTTTCGCGGCCACCAAGGAGGGCGAGCCGGCGGTGTGGTGGTTCGGCGGCGGGATGGACCTGACGCCCTATTACGGCTTCGAGGACGACGCGCGGCATTTCCACGCGACCTGTCGCCGCGCGCTCGAACCCTTCGGCGCCGAGTACTACCCGCGTTTCAAGGAGTGGTGCGACCGATACTTCTACATCCGCCATCGCGCCGAACCGCGCGGCGTCGGCGGCGTGTTCTTCGACGACTTCGCCGAGCGCGATTTCGAATTCGCTTTCGCTCTCACGCGCTCGGTCGGCGACCACTTCCTCACCGCGTACGCACCGATTCTCGAGCGCCGTCGCGGCCTTGCCTACGGCGAGCGCGAGCGCGAGTTCCAGGCCTACCGACGCGGACGCTATGTCGAATTCAATCTAGTGTACGACCGCGGCACGCTATTCGGCTTGCAGTCCGGCGGGCGCACCGAATCGATCCTGATGTCGCTGCCTCCGCGCGTCGCCTGGCGCTACGACTGGCGGCCGGAGCCCGGAAGCGACGAGGAAAGGCTCTACAGGGAATTCCTGCGGCCCCGGGACTGGGCTTAGCGCGGCCTCAAGCGCGCGACATCTCCGCGGCGCGCCGGAAATGGCTCTGGGCCTCGTCCGTGCGCCCGGCGCGCTCGGCGAGACGCGCGAGCTCCAGGTGCGCGGGCCGTGTCTCCTCGAAAGCGAGGCTCGCTTCAAGATAGCTCTGCGCCTTGCCCCACAGCTCCGCCGCGGCGCACAGCCTGCCGAGCGCGGCGAGCAGTTGCGCATCCTCGGGGCGCCCGTTCAGCCAGCTCTCCGCGCGCTCGATGCGCCTGCGCGCCTCGAGCGAACGCTCCGCGGCGTCCAGCGCGGGCAACTCGCCGTAGGCCGTGACGAGCGGGGCGCTCCATTCGACCGCGAGGCTCCTCTCGATGATCTCGCGCGCGAGTGCCGCCGCGCCGAGCGCCGCGGCGTGGCGCGCCGCGGCGACCGCTACCCGCGGGTTGGTCTGGTCGCGCGACGGCACTTCGCGCCAGCTCCTCTCCAGCGCGGCCCGGTCGCCGCTCGCGCGCCCGAGCAGCCCGAGGTACGCCTGCACCTTGTACTCCTCGGCCATCGCCGGAGAAATCGCGTCGCGCTTCTCGAGCTGCGCGGCGATGCGCAGCACCTCCTGCCAGTTGCCGACGCCGCGCTCCGCGCGCAGCAGCATGCGCTGCGAGGCTATGGTGCGCGGCCCGGAGTCGTGCAGCTCCTTGAGCGCCCTGCGCGCGGCGTCGAAATCGCGCTCCTCGAGCGCGAGCTCCGCCTGCGTGACCAGCCGCGCGACCTGCGGGCTGTCGCTCGCCGACCCCGAGCGCTCGAGCCACTGGTCGCGCTCGGCGAAGTTGCGCATCTGGTGCGCGGCGCGCGCCGCGATGAGCGCCGCCAGCCCGGGCGAGGCGCCCGCCTCGTGCGCGGCCTGCGCTTCCTTCTCGGCGCGCGCGTAACGTCCCTCGTAGTACGCCTGCATCGCCGCCACCAGCGCCGACTGCGCGCGCGAACGCTGGCGCCGCTCGCGCCAGCCGCGCACGTGGCCGGGCAGCGCGAGCGCGTGGTGCACGACGCGCGCCAGCAGATAGAGCAGCGCGACTCCGGCGAGCGCGAGGATCACGAACAGCAGGAGCGACATCTCCAGGCGGTACGGCGGATAGACGAACAGCACGTAGCTGTCGTGCAGGCGGGCGAACATCACGAGCGCGACCGCCGCCGCGCAGCTGACCAGCAGCCAGAACAGGGCCCTCATTTGCCGAAGCGGCGCACCGCGTCGAGGCTTTGCGAGATCGACGGTATCTCCGTCGCCAGCGGCACGGACTGCAGCTGCTCGATCTGCGCCAGCGCTTCGGCGATGCGCTTGGCGCCGGGGTCGAAATAGCGCGTGAGCCAGTCGCGCGCCGCGCGCAGGTCCGCCTGGTACCCCGCCGTGTCGTGCGCGAGCAGGGAGATGCGCGCGTCGAGCAGGCGCAGCCGCAGGTTCTCGCGCAGGAAATAGGCTTGCGTCGGCGGCAGCAGCGGCGGCTCGGGCGAGTCGATGCGCCGCAGCACGACCAGGCCGCGCAGCTCCTTCCACAGGTCCGCGCCGAGCCGCGCGAGCGTGCCCTGCTCCGCCGCGGGAGCGCCCGGCAGCGCGCCCGCCGCCGGCGCGCGCTCCTCCAGGGCGAGCGGCAGATCGTCGACCGCGGCCACGAGGGCGTCCAGCTTCGCGCTCAGGCCCGGGATGTCGGGAGTCTGGACGGACTTCAGCCGCTCGATGTCGCTCGCCAGCGCGCGCCGGATCGGCGCGAACTGCGGGCGGTCGGCGCGCCCCAGGCGCGCGTCCGCGAGCTCGAGAGCGAGCAGCGCCGCGCGCACGTTGCCGGCGAGTTGCAGCTGCTGCGAGGCGATGTCGAGTATCTGCTCGACGTCGGCCAGTTGCCATTGGTCGCGATTGCGCGCGAGCTCCTGGTACATCGCATCGAGCGCGTGCTGCTTCTCGCGCGCATCGTTCAGCCGCGCGTCGAGCTGCGCGACGCTGGCCTGCAGACTGCGCGCCGAATCCTGCGCCTGCCGTGCGAGCGCGTTCGCAGCGCCGTTCTCGCGCTCCATGTCGCGCAACCTGCGCGCGACTTCCTCTTGCGTCGCGGCGATGCGCTGGCGCGCGTCGTACCACACGAGGGCCGACAGGCCGGCCGCGAGCAGGATGGCCAGCAGCGCGAGCCAGGACGATGCGCGGCGCGGGACCTGCTTGTCCGCCGGTGGGTTCGCGCCTTGCTTGTCGCCGCTCTCTTCCATGTCGGACACTTTTACTTGGGTGCGCCGAAGTATGCAACTAGCGCCTCGAGCAGCTCGGCGTCTCCCGCTCCGGAGACGATCACCGAGCGCACGCCCAGGCGGCGCGCCGCCTCGGCCACTCTTTCGTGCGGCACAAAGAGCGGCGTCGTGCGCAGCCACTGCTGACCGAGCTTGCCGAGCATCTCGAACAGGTTCGCCAGGCCCTCGCTCGAGGACACCGTCACGGCGTGCACGCCGCCGCGCGCCCAGGCCGCGAGCAGCGGAGCGCTGTCCGCGCGCGGGCGCACGCGGCGGTAGCACTCCGCGTACTCGACCCGAGCCCCGCGCGCGGCGAGCGTGTCGCCGAGCAACTCGCGGCCGCCCTCGCCGCGAAAGATGACCACGCGCTTGCCCGCCATGCGCGCGAGCTCTGGCAGGGCGAGCAGCGCCTCGCTGTCCGCGTGCGCGGCCGGCGCGAGCACCTCCTGCAGCCCCTGGCGCTCGAGCTCGCGCCGGCTGCCGCGGCCCACTGCCGCGACGCGCAGCCGCGGCGGCCAGCCGCGCTCGCCGCGCCGCGAGAAGATCAGGTTGAGCGCCTTGTGCACCGCGTTCGGGCTGATGAAAATCGCGAGGTCGAACTCCTCGAGACGATCGATCACGCCGAGGATCGGCCGCAGGTCGGCCAGGTCTTGGATCTCGATGGCCGGAAACACGAGCCCTTCGCCGCCGGCCGATGCGATCAGCCGGGCGAGCCCCTCCGCCTGCTCGCGCGGGCGGGTGACGACGATGCCGCGCCCGGCGAGCGCGCTATCGCTCACCTGGGCGCCGAGAGCAGCGCCAGGATTTCCGCCGCGCCCTGCTCGCGCAGCGCCTGAGCCGCCTGTTCGCCGAGCCGCTCGGGCTCGGCGGCGTCGCCCGTGTGCTCCGCGCGCGCGATTCGCCTGCCGTCCGGCGAGGCGACCAGCGCGCGCAGGCGCAGGCGCGTTCCCTGCAGTTCGGCGAACGCGCCGAGCGGCACCGCGCAATTGCCGCCGAGCGCGCGATTCACCGCGCGCTCGGCGCGCACGCAGGCCTCGCTCGCGGCGTCCGCGAGCGGCGCAAGCAGCTCGCATAGCGCGCGGTCCGCGCCGCGGCATTCGATGCCGAGCGCGCCCTGGCCGGCGGCCGGCAGGCTCTGCGCCGGCTCGATGAGCGCGCGGATGCGCGCGGCGAGGCCCAGGCGACGCAACCCCGCGGCCGCCAGTACCACCGCGTCGTACTCCCCGCGGTCGAGCTTCGCAAGCCGCGTGTCCAGATTGCCGCGCAGCGTGCGGATCACGAGGCGCGGCCGGCGCTCGGCGATCTGCGCCGCCCGCCGCAGGCTCGAGGTGCCGACGACCGCGCCGTCGGGCAGCTCGGCGAGCGAGGCGTAGCGGTTGGAGACGAAGGCATCGCGCGGATCCTCGCGCGCGGTGATCGCCGCGAGCACGAAGCCCTCGGGCAGCTCGACCGGCATGTCCTTCATCGAGTGCACCGCCAGATCGGCCCGCCCGTCGGCGATCGCCGCCTCGAGCTCCTTGACGAACAATCCCTTGCCGCCCGCGCTGTCCAGGCGCGCTTCCAGAAGCTCGTCGCCGCGCGTCGACAGGGGAAGCAGCTCGACCGCGAGCCGCGGATATAATGCGTGCAGCCGTTGCTTGACGTGCTCGGCCTGCCACACGGCGAGGCGGCTGCGGCGGGTAGCGATGACCACGCGCTCGAGGTTGCGCGTTACGGGGAGATTCATTCTGTGCGGACGATCTTTTTCATTCTAGCATGCACCCTCTCGGCGACCGCGTTCGCGCAGGACATCCCCGCGGCACGCGATCTCGCGCGCGCGGCGCGCGACGCGCAGCGCACGGGCGGCCCGCTCGTCGTTCTGTATACGCAGCCCGACTGCGTGTATTGCGAGCGCGCGAAGCGCGACTACCTCGAGCCGCTGCTCGCCGACCGCGCCGCGGCGCCGAGGATCGTCGAAGTCGACGTCACCAGCCAGGCCCGCTTGGCGGACTTCTCGGGACGCAGCGTGTCGCAGGCGGAGTTCGCGCGCACGCAGCACGTGCGCATCCTGCCGACGCTCGGCTTCTACGGCCCGGGCGGCGAGCGTCTCGCGCAGCCGCTCGTCGGATTGACGGTCCCCGACTTCTATCTCGCGTACCTGGGTGCGCGCCTGGACGACGCCCGCAAACGGCTCGCGTCCGGCCTCACTTCTCTGCCGCCAGCTCCCTCACCAACGGCCACTGGCGGCGGCTGACCGGCAGCTTCTCGTCGGTCCCCTCGAGCAGCACCAGCCAGCGCGCCTCGTCGTCGCCCGGCACGCGCTCGAAGCCGCGGATCGCGGACTTCGCGACGAGGCAATTTCGATGGACGCGCACGAAGCGCTCGGCGAACTCGCGCTCGAGCGACACCAGGGAATCCTCCACCAGGTGCTCGCGCTCGCGCGTGCGCAGGGTGACGTACTTGAGCTCGGCCTTCAGGTACACGATGTCGCGCACCGGCACGAGCAGGATGCGGTTGCGCTCGGATACCGCCAGGTACTCGCGCGCGCGGCCGTCGGATTCGCGCACCTGCTCGGCGGCGCGTTCGAGCGTCTGCGCGTTGGGCGCGCCGGCGGCGCTCGCCTTGCGCAGCGCCGCCGCCAGCCGCTCGGCGCGCACCGGCTTGAGGAGGTAGTCGAGCGCATTGAGCTCGAAGGCCTCGACGGCATGCCGGTCGTGCGCGGTCACGAAGATCACGGCCGGCGGGCGTTCCAGGCGAGCGAGGTGGCGGGCGAGCTCGAGTCCGCCCATCCCCGGCATCTGGATGTCGAGCAGCAGCACTTCGGCGCCGCTCGCGGGCACGCGTTCGACCGCCTCCAGGCCGTTGCGCGCCTCGCCGACCACCTCCGTGGGAATCTGCGGCGCGATGTCGCCGAGCAGCTCGCGCAGGCGCTCGCGCGCCGGTGTTTCGTCGTCGACGATGAATACCCGCAATGCGCTCATGTCCGGCCCGGCGCACGCAGGCGGTAGGGAATCTCGATTTCCACCCGGTAGCGTCCACTGCGCTCGACGGTCTCCAGGCGCGCCTCGGCGTCGAAAAACAGCTGCAGGCGCTCTCGGATATTGGCGAGCGCCATGCGATTGCCGGCGCGGTGCTGATGTTCCGGATGGTACGGGTTCTCGATGCGCACCAGCACGCGGTCGCCGCGCCGCTCGACGTGCACCACCACTTCTCCCGCGCCGGTGCCCGGCTCGACGCCGTGGTACACCGCGTTCTCGAGCAGCGGCTGCAGCACGAGCGGCGGCAGCAGCGCGTCCGTCGGCGCCGTATCGAGCTCCCACACGATGCGCAGACGCTCGCCCAGGCGCAGCTGCTCGATGCTCGCATAACGCTCGAGCAGCGCGATCTCGTCGGCCAGGCGCACGAACTGCCGGCCGTCCGACATCAGCGTGCGGAACAGATCCGAGAGGTCCTCGAGCGCCCGTTCGGCGCGCCTGGGATCCCGCCGGATGAGCGCCAGCACGGCGTTCAGGCTGTTGAACAGGAAGTGCGGCCGGATGCGCGCCTGCAGCGCCTGCAACCGCGCCTCGGAGAGCGCCGGCGAGTACGCCTTCGCCAGCAGACGGAAGTAGCCGATCAGCAGGCCCGCGGTCAGGGTCGCGAGCAGCAGCGTCCGCGCCAGGCCGGGCCCGAGCGGCCCCGCGTTACCGGCCCACAGCAGCTCGGTCGCCGCGGCCAGCAGCACGACCAGCGCGAGCACCCACGCGCAGCCGGCCGGATAGGTCATGCGCGCGAGCAGCGGCGAGACCGCATACAGCACCACCAGGCTCGCGAGCAGCAGCGGCTCGAGAAACGCCGCGGTCTGCACGAAGCGATCGAGCATCTGCGCCCAGCCGCCGGCGGCGTACAGCACGACCGCGAGCGCGATCAGATTGACCGCGATGAGAATCCGTGCGATGACGCCGAGGTTGCGGAAGTCTGGAAGAACGTCCGGATATTCGTTTTGCTTTATACTTGCCATCGCTGCGCCGCCGTACGCGCGCGCCACGCCACGACGCCGCGTCATCCGAGTATGCCCCATGGCCCCTCCCGCTTCCAAGCGGCCGCCTAGAGCCCGCCGCAAGGCCTGGTCCGGGCGCTTCGCCGAGCCGGTCGACGAGCTGGTCAAGCGCTTCACCGCCTCCGTGTCGTTCGACCGGCGGCTCGCGCCCTACGACATCGAGGGCTCGCTCGCGCACGCGCGCATGCTCGCCGCGCGCAGGATCATCTCGCGCACCGATCTTCGCTCGATCGAACGCGGCCTTGCCCGCATACGGCGCGAGATCGAAACGGGCGCATTCAAGTGGTCGCTCGACGCGGAGGACGTTCACCTGAACATCGAGCGGCGCCTGATCGCGCTCGTCGGCGACGCCGGCAAGCGGCTGCATACCGCGCGCTCGCGCAACGACCAGGTCGCGACCGACGTGCGCCTTTGGCTGCGCGCCGAGATCGACGAGATCTCGGAGCGGCTGCGCACCCTGCTCGCCGCGCTCGTGGGCCAGGCGGAGCGCCACGCCGCCCTGGTGATGCCGGGATTCACGCACCTGCAGATCGCCCAGCCGGTCACTTTCGGCCACTACATGCTCGCGTACTTCGAGATGTTCGAGCGCGACCGCGCGCGCCTCGCCGACTGCAGGACGCGCGTCAACCGTCTGCCGCTCGGCGCCGCCGCGCTCGCCGGCACGAGCTTTCCGATCGACCGCGCGCGCGTCGCGCGCGAACTGGGCTTCGAAGGCCTGTGCGAGAACTCGCTCGACGCGGTGTCGGATCGGGACTTCGCGATCGAGTTCGCCGCCTGTGCCTCGCTCGCCATGGTGCATCTTTCGCGCCTCGCCGAGGAGCTGGTGCTCTGGGCGAGCCCGCGCTTCGGGTTCGTGCGCCTGCCGGATCGCTTTTGCACCGGCTCTTCGATCATGCCGCAGAAGAAGAACCCCGACGTCCCGGAGCTGGTGCGCGGCAAGAGCGGGCGCGTGTTCGGCCATCTGGTCGCGCTGCTCGCGCTGATGAAGGCGCAGCCGCTCGCCTACAACAAGGACAACCAGGAGGACAAGGAGCCGCTGTTCGACACGGTCGACACGCTCAAGGACTCGCTCGCGGCGTTCGCCGAGCTCGTGGCCGGCCTGGAGCCCGTCCCGGCAGCGCTGCGCGCGGCGACGCTGGAAGGGTTCTCGACCGCGACCGACATGGCCGACTATCTCGCGCGCAAGGGCGTGCCGTTTCGCGACGCGCACGAAGCGGTGGCGCGCGCGGTGCGCGAGGCCGAAGCGACCGGCTGCGACCTCTCGGGACTGCCGCTCAAGGTGCTGCGCCGCTTCAGCGCGGCGATCGGACAGGATGTCTACCGGTACCTCTCGCCGGAAGGATCGGTGGCGGAGCGCGACCATCCCGGCGGCACGGCTCCCAGGCAGGTCAAGGCGGCGGCCGCGCGCGCGCGCAGGCGGCTGGGCGCGACACCGAAGGCATGAGCGAGCGCGAGATCCCGCAGACGATCGGCAAGTATCCGGTCATCCGCAGGATCGGCGAAGGCGCGACCAGCGAGGTTTACCTGTGCCGCGACTCGTTCAACGAGCGCGACGTCGCGGTCAAGGTCGTCTTCCCGGAGGTGTTCCAGGATCCGGACCGGGGCAGGCTCTACACCAAGCTGTTCATCACCGAAGCGTCGCTCGCCGGCAAGCTGCAGCATCCGCATATCTGCCAGATCTACGACGCCGTCGCGGACGAGCGCCTGCATTACATCGTCATGGAGTACGTCGACGGCGGCACGCTGGAGAAATACTGCGATCCGCAGAATCTTCTGCCGGTCGAGCGCATCGTGGAAATCGTGTTCAAGTGCTCGCGCGCGCTCGACTTCGCCCACAGGATGGGCATCACGCACCGCGACATCAAGCCGGCGAACATCCTGCACACCGGCGAAACGGACGTGAAGATCTCCGATTTCGGCGCCGCGCAGATCGCCTCCGGCGAAACGACGCAGGTGTCGGCGGTCGGCTCGCCCGCCTACATGTCGCCACAGCAGGTGAAGGAGCACCCGCTCAATCACCAGACGGACATGTATTCGCTCGGCGTCGTCATGTACCACCTGCTCGCCGGGCGGCTGCCGTTCTACGCCACCAACAACTTCAGCCTCATCTACCAGATCACCAACGTGGAGCCGCCGCCGCCCTCGGGCTACCGGCCGGAGATTCCGCCCGCGGTGGACCGTATCGTCGCGCGCGCCATGGCGAAGGAACTCGAGCAGCGGTATGCGAAGTGGGAGGAGTTCTCCGCGGATCTCGCGGAAGTGTTCAAAGGCGGCCATGTCGGCGGCCAGGCTCCGTTCGCCGACTCCGATCGCTTCGAGACGCTCAGGAAGCTGTCGTTCTTCGAGCGCTTCACCGATGCCGAGCTGTGGGAAGTCGCCCGCATCTCCACCTGGCGCAGGGCCGGCAACGGCGAGCAGCTGATGAAGGAGGGCGAGCCGGGAACGTTCTTCTGCATCCTCGCCGAGGGCCAGGTGAAGGTGACCAAGCGGGGGAAGCTGCTGAACCTGCTGCGCACCGGCGAGTGCTTCGGCGAGATGGCCTACCTTTCCAAGACCGCGCACTTGCGCGTCGCCGACGTCACCGTCGCGTCGCCCGCGAAGATCATCTCGATTCCGACCCGCAGCCTCGCGCAGGCCTCCGAGGGCTGCCGGCACAAGTTCGACAGCGCCTTCCTCGGCATCCTGGTAGACCGCCTGGCGATGGCCAACGTGCGCCTCTCGGGCGTCTGAGCGCGGCCTGGTGGACCGGGTCACGCGCGCGGCGCTGGAACATGCGGCCGCACGCGCGCTCGGCGGCGGCGCCCGCATCGAATCGGTGCGGCCCGTCCCGGGGGGCTGCATCCACTCGTGCTTCCAGATCACGGCGGACGCGGTTCAGGTCTTCGTGAAGCTGAATGCGGCGCGCTACGCCGACGCCTTCGCGGCCGAGGCCGACGGGCTCGAGGCGCTGCGCGCCGCGGGCATGCGCGCGCCCGCGCCGCTCGCTCACGGAC
>JBLMWT010000293.1:0-5007 GCA_050257375.1 Sphingomonadaceae bacterium | reverse complement strand
CGGCGCTGGGAGGAGGACGTCATCCTGTGCGTCGCCAACGTGTCGCGCTCCGCGCAGCCGGCGGAGCTCGACCTGACGGCGTTCGAGGGGTACGTGCCGGTGGAGATGCTGGGCTACACCGAGTTCCCGCAGGTAGGCGAGGACCTTGCGGTTGCCCGGGCGCAGGAAGGTCAGGCGACCGCGACCGAAGGCCTGGCTCGTCTTCCGGACGCCGAGCACGCGCCGCATCCACTGCAGCACCGAACTCGGGTCGCGCTCCTGGGCTTCGACGTTCACCGCCTCGTACCCGTAGATCGGGTCCATGATCGGAGGCAGGTAGAGCCTCTGGGGATCGGCGCGCGAGAAGCCGGCGTTGCGGTCGGGACTCCACTGCATCGGCGTGCGCACGCCGTTGCGGTCGCCGAGGTAGATGTTGTCGCCCATGCCGATCTCGTCCCCGTAGTAGATGATCGGCGAGCCGGGCATCGACAGGAGCAGGCTGTTCATCAGCTTGATCCGGTCGAGGTCGTTCTCCATCAGCGGCGCGAGGCGGCGCCGGATGCCGAGGTTGATCCGGGCACGCGGGTCGGCCGCGTACATCCGGTACATGTAGTCGCGCTCCTTGTGGGTCACCATCTCGAGCGTCAGCTCGTCGTGGTTGCGAAGGAAGATCGCCCACTGGCAGTTGGCGGGGATCTCGGGCGTCTGCTGCATGATCTCGACGACCGGATGCCGATCCTCCTGCGCGATGGCCATGTAGATGCGCGGCATCAGGGGAAAGTGGTACGCCATGTGGCACTCGTCACCGTCGCCGAAGTATCCGCGCACGTCCTCGGGCCACTGGTTCGCCTCGGCGAGCAGCAGACGATCGGGGTAGTGCCGGTCCAGCTGCTCCCGGATTTCCCGTATCACCGCATGCGTCTCCGGCAGGTTCTCGCAGTTCGTGCCTTCCCGCTCCACGAGGTAGGGAATGGCGTCAAGCCGGAATCCGTCGACGCCCATGTCCAGCCAGAAGCGCATCGTCCGGAAGACGGCCCTGCGCACCCGCGGATTGTCGAAGTTGAGGTCGGGCTGGTGGCTGAAGAAGCGGTGCCAGTAATAGGCGTTGGCCACCGGGTCCCACGCCCAGTTGGACGTCTCCGTGTCCCGGAAGATGATCCGCGCGTCGGCGTACCTGTGGTCCGATTCGCTCCAGACGTAGTAGTCGCGCTTCGACGAGCCGGCCGGCGCGCGGCGGGCCGCCTGGAACCAGGGATGCTGGTCCGACGTGTGGTTGACCACCAGCTCGGTGATCACGCGCAGCCCGCGGCGATGAGCCTCGCGCACGAACTGGCGGAAGTCGTTGCGCGTGCCGTACTGCGGGTGCACGTTGTGGTAGTCGGCGACGTCGTAGCCGTCGTCCTTGAGCGGCGAGGGGTAGAACGGCAGGATCCAGAGCGTGTTGACGCCCAGGTCCTTCACGTAGTCGAGCTTCTCGGTCAGGCCCCGGAAATCGCCCAGCCCGTCGCCGTTCGAGTCGTTGAACGCCTTGACGTGCAGCTGGTAGATGACCGCATCCTTGTACCAGAGCGGATCGTTGCCGGCGCTCATGCGAAGTAGTCGAAGTCGTGCTCGCGGTGCACGCGGCGTCGCAGCCTGAACACGTGCGCGGGCGTGCGGTTCGGGTCGAGCATCACGAAGTTGCGCGCGCCCTGCCACAGGAAGCGCGCGCCGGTGAGCAGGTCGTGCATCTGGTACTGCAGCGCCGGGTCGATGCCGAGCCAGCCGAGGTCGAGCTCGATCCAGCCCGAGTGCGCGTTGCGCGGATCGAGGTTCACGACCACCACGATCTGGTTGTCGCTGAGCTCGCTCGCCTTGGCGTAGCAGATGAGCTGGTCGTTGTCGGTCGGGAAGAAGCGCAGGCTGCGGTCGGCGTGCAGCGCCGGGTTGTCGCGCCGGATGCGGTTCACGAGCGCGACGAACTCGCGCAGGCTGTCCTCGCGCCCGAGGTCCCAGTGGCGCAGCTGGTACTTCTCGCTGTCGCGGTACTCCTCGCTGCCCGGCTCGCGCGGCACGGCCTCCATCAGCTCGAAGGCCGGCCCGTAGATGCCGTAGCTCGCGCCGAGCGTCGCGGCGAGCACCAGGCGCGCCATGAACGCCGGCCGCCCGCCGAACTGCAGCGTCTCGTGCAGGATGTCGGGGGTGTTGGGCCACACGTTCGGGCGGAAGTACTCGCGCCCGGGCCCGTGCGCGAGCTCGGTGAAGTACTCGGTCAGCTCGCGCTTGGTGTTGCGCCAGGTGAAGTAGGTGTAGGACTGCGTGAAGCCGAGCTTGGCCAGGCGGTGCATCACCGCGGGCCGCGTAAAGGCCTCGGCGAGGAAGATCGCCTCAGGATGCTCGCGCTCGATGGCCGCGATCGCCCACTCCCAGAAGGCGAAGGACTTGGTGTGCGGGTTGTCGACGCGGAAGATCTTCACGCCCTGCGCGATCCAGAAGTCGAACACGCTCTTCAGCTCGGCCCACAGCGCGCGCCAGTCCTCGCTCTCGAAGTTGAACGGAAAGATGTCCTGGTACTTCTTGGGCGGGTTCTCGGCGTACTGCACGCTGCCGTCCGGGCGCCAGCGGAACCACTCGGGGTGCTCCTTCACGTAGGGGTGGTCCGGGGCGCACTGCAGGGCGATGTCGAGCGCGATCTCGATGCCGAGGTCGTTCGCGCGCGCCACCAGGCTGCGGAAGTCCTCGAGCGTGCCGAGCTGCCGGTGCACCGCCTTGTGCCCGCCTTCGGAGGAGCCGATCGCCCAGGGGCTGCCGACGTCCTCGGGCGAGGCGGCGAGCGCGTTGTTCGGGCCCTTGCGCCGCTCGCGGCCGATCGGGTGGATCGGCGGCAGGTAGAGCACGTCGAAGCCGAGCTCGGCGACGTAGGCAAGGCGCGCCTCGACGTCCCTGAAGCTGCCGTGGCGCCCCGGCTCGGGGGAGGCCGAGCGCGGGAACAGCTCGTACCAGGCGCCGTGGCGCGCGCGCTCCCGGTCCGCCTTGAGCGGCAGCTCGACCGGCCACTCGGCCGAGAGGCTGCGGTCCGGATGGGCGAAGGCGAGCTCGCGCAGCGTCTCGTCGAGCCCGATCTGCTGCAGCAGATCGACGTCGCGCTCCGCGCGCAGCTCGGCGGCGAAGCCCGCCAGCCGCTCGCGCTCGGCACCCGCGGCGCGCGCGGCGGCGCCCTCGACGAGCGCCGCGCCGGCGAGCGCGGCGCTGCGGATGTCGTCGGCGTCCTCGCGGCGCGCGAACTCGGCGCGCCAGGATGCGAAATGGTCGACCCAGGCGAGCACCGTGTAGCGGTAGCGGCCCGGGCGCGGCGCGGCGAACGCCGCCCGCCAGCGGTCGTTGCCAAGCGGCTGCATTTCGACCTCGCGCCAGGATTCCTCGTCCTCGGCGCGCCAGCGCAGCATCGCGCGCAGCACGTCGTGGCCGTCGGTGAAGCAGCGCGCCTCGACTTCGAGCGGCTCGCCGGCGATCCGCTTGACCGCGAAGCGCCCGCCGTCGAGCGCGGGCTCGACCCCGTCGATGACCGCGCGCACGCGCCCGTCGATGCGTACGTCGTTCTTCACGTCATTCACCCCTCAGGTACACCGCGGCGAGCGGCGGCAGCGTGATGCTGATCGAGTGCGCGCGGCCGTGCGCGGCGACCGGGGCGGCGGCCACGCCGCCCAGGTTGCCCCAGCCCGCGCCGCCGTACTCGCGCGCGTCGCTGTTCAGGATCTCCCGCCAGGTTCCGCCGGAGGGCACGCCGAGCACGTAGTTCTGGCGCGGGAGCGGCGTGAAGTTGCAGGCCACCAGCACCGGCGCGCCGCCGTGGCGCGGCTTGCGCAGGAACGCGAGCACGCTCGAAGGCGCGTCGTCCACCGCGATCCACTCGAAGCCCTCGTGGCTGAAGTCGATCTGGTGCAGCGCCGGCTCGGCACGGTACGCGCGGTTGAGATCCTTCACCCAGCGCTGCAGCCCGCCATGCTCGGGCATGCCGGTCACCCACCACTCGAGCTGCTCGTCGTGCGCCCACTCGCGCCGCTGGCCGAATTCGCCGCCCATGAACAGGAGCTTCTTTCCCGGGTGGCCCCACATGTAGCCGTACAGCGCCCGCAGGTTGGCGAACTGCTGCCAGCTGTCGCCGGGCATCTTGCCGATGAGCGAGCCCTTGCCGTGCACCACCTCGTCGTGCGACAGCGGCAGCACGAAGTTCTCGTTGAACGCGTAGATGAGCGAGAAGGTGAGCCGGCCGTGGTGGTACCTGCGATTGATCGGGTCCTCCTTCATGTAGGCCAGCGTGTCGTGCATCCAGCCCATGTTCCACTTCATGCCGAAGCCGAGACCTCCGACGTAGGTCGGGCGCGACACCATCGGCCAGGCGGTCGACTCCTCGGCCACGGTCACGCAGTCCGGGTGGTCGCGGTACACGCCCTCGTTCAGCTTGCGCAGGAACTCGATCGCCTCCAGGTTTTCCTTTCCGCCGTAGCGGTTCGGGATCCACTCGCCTTCCTGCCGCGCGTAGTCGAGGTACAGCATCGAGGCGACCGCGTCGACGCGCAGTCCATCGACGTGGTACTTGTCGAGCCAGAACTGCGCCGACGAGAGCAGGAACGCGCGCACCTCGTTCCTGCCGTAGTTGAAGATGCTCGAGTTCCATTCCGGGTGGAACCCCTGCTTCGGATCGGCGTGCTCGTACAGATGCGTTCCGTCGAAGTACGCCAGGCCGTGACCGTCGGTCGGGAAGTGCGAGGGCACCCAGTCGAGCAGCACGCCGATGCCGTTCCTGTGCAGATGGTCGACCAGGTACATGAAATCCTGCGGCGTGCCGTAGCGCGCGCTCGGCGCGAAATAGCCGGTGGTCTGGTAGCCCCAGGAGCCGTAGAACGGATGTTCCGTGATCGGCAGCAGCTCGACGTGCGTGAAGCCCATGTCGCGCACGTACTCGGCGAGCGCGTGCGCGAGCTCGCGGTAGCCGAGCATGCGTCCGCCTTCGCCGCGCCGCCAGGAGCCCGCGTGCACCTCGTAGAT
>JBLMWT010000292.1:0-2997 GCA_050257375.1 Sphingomonadaceae bacterium | reverse complement strand
TGTTGGCCGCAGCCGCCGTTATCACCCTCGGTCCTCCTGCGGCGGCTGCATGGCGTACAGCTCCAAGACCCACCCCCGCACCCGTTTACCTGAGGCAACCGGCGGCCGAATAATATGTGGCAAAACTGTTTTGCGCAAACGCAACAGGGCATGCGCGCAGAGCGCAGAGTAGACTGCGCTCGAACCCTCCGATGAAGCGTGGCGGCACCACAATGAAGGCAGGCAGCGACCGGCTCGTTCGTCGGCGCGAGGGCGACCACGCACGCATGCTCGACGTGTTGCGCCAATTCCGCGTGGTGATCCGCTCGATCAAGCGGCATTACCAGTGGGTCGAGCGCCGCAGCGGGGTGAGCGGCGCCCAGCTCTGGGCGATGGAGCGAATTGCCGCGACGCGCGGCCTTGCGCCCGGAGACCTGGCGCGCGAGCTGGCCATCCACCCGTCGACCGCGAGCAACCTGCTGGCGCGCCTGGAGGAGCTGAAGCTCGTGGAGCGACGGCGGCGGCACACCGACCAGCGCCGGGTGCAGCTCTACCTCACCGAGCGGGGAAGGGCCGTGATGGCGAAGGCGCCGCGCCCCCTGAAGGGCGTGCTGCAGCAGGCGCTCGCAGATATGCCTGCGGCGCACCTGGCCACGCTGCACAGGGGTCTGGACGAGCTGCTGGCACTGATGCGCTCGCGCGACGAAGCCGCGCAGCGTAAGCTTCTGGCGGAGATGTGAGGGCCCGGATGACCATCTACTGGCAGGGCGAAGCGCGCGCCGTCGGTACGCCCACGATGACGCAGGCCGAACGCGCGGCGCGCGTGCAGCTCGCAGCGGCCTACCGCATCTTCGATCACCTCGGCTGGACCGAGATGATCTTCAATCACATCACGGTCAGGGTCCCGGCGCCCGACGGGCGCGACGATCGGCTGTTCCTCATCAATCCGTTCGGCCTGCATTACCGCGAGATCACCGCCTCGAGCCTGGTGCTGATCGACGTCGACGGGAACCCGGTGCGCGAGACGCGCTGGCCCGTGAACCGGGCGGGCTTCGTGATTCACTCCGCGCTGCACGGCGCGCTCGACGACGCTCACTGCGTGATGCACACGCATACGACCACCGGCATGGCCGTCGCGAGCCTCAGGGAGGGCCTCTCGCCGACCAACTTCTACGCCGCGCAACTCCACGGCCAGGTCGCGTATCACGATTTCGAGGGCGTCACCGTCGACCCGGCGGAGAAGGCGCGACTGGTCGCCGACGTCGGCGACAAGCGCGCGGTGATCCTGCGCAACCACGGCCTGCTCGCCTGGGGACCGTCGGTGCCCGAAGCGTTCATGATGCTGTGGACGCTGCAGCGCGCCTGCGACGTGCAGGTCGCGGCCGCGAGCGCCGGCGCGCTCAACCCCATCCGGCCCGAAGTGTTCGAGCAGGCGGTGCGCGAATCCGGGCCGGGCGAGAAGCGCGTCTGCGAGGACGTCTTTGCCGCGCTGCAGCGCATCGTCGATGCGAAGGACGCGTCCTACCGCAATTGACGTTTACGTAAACGTAAAGTAGGCTGGCCGCTCCCCCGGAGGCCCCGTGACCGACCTCTCCGACTCGACCCATCTGGTCTACAAGGCCAAGCACAAGATCCGCTTCGTCACCGCGGCGAGCCTGTTCGACGGGCACGACGCGTCGATCAACATCATGCGGCGCATCCTGCAGGCCTCCGGCGCCGAGGTGATCCACCTCGGGCACAACCGCTCGGTGGAGGAGGTGGTGAGCGCAGCGCTCGACGAAGACGTGCAGGGCGTCGCGGTGTCGTCCTACCAGGGCGGACACATCGAGTACTTCAAGTACCTGCTCGACCTGCTGCGCGCGCGCGGCGGCGAGCACATCCGCGTGTTCGGAGGCGGCGGCGGCGTGATCGTGCCCGAGGAGATCCGGCTGCTCGAAGACTACGGCGTGGCGCGCATCTACTCGCCCGAAGACGGCCAGAAGATGGGCCTGCAGGGCATGATCAACGACATGTTGGCGCGCTGCGACTTCGACCCATCGCAGTACGCGCCGCGCGATCTGCGCGCGCTCGAGGCGGGCGAGCGCCGGACGCTCGCGCAAGTCATTACGGCCTTCGAGCTGGGCACTGTGCCCGAATCCCTGAAGAAGCAGATTCTCGACAAGGCGCAGGCGCGCCGCGCGCCGGTGCTCGGCGTCACCGGCACCGGCGGCGCCGGCAAGAGCTCGCTCACCGACGAGCTGGTGCGCCGCTTCCGGCTCGACCAGGACGACCGCCTGAAAATCGCGCTCCTCGCGGTTGATCCGTCACGGCGCAAGACCGGCGGTGCGCTGCTCGGCGATCGGATCCGCATGAACGCGATCCAGGGAGACAAGGTGTTCATGCGCTCGCTCGCCACGCGCACCTCGGGGGCCGAAATCGCCGGCTGCCTGCCCGAGGCGATCGCAGCATGCCGCGCGGCGGGCTACGACCTCGTCGTGGTGGAGACCTCGGGCATCGGCCAGGGCGACGCCGCGATCGTGCCGCACGCGGACGCGACGCTGTACGTGATGACGCCGGAATACGGCGCGGCGAGCCAGCTCGAGAAGATCGACATGCTCGACTTCGCCGATTTCGTGGCGATCAACAAGTTCGACCGCAAGGGTGCCGAGGACGCGCTGCGCGACGTGCGCAAGCAGGTGCAGAGGAATCGCGAGGCCTTCAAGCGCGCGCCCGACGACATGCCGGTCTACGGCACGGTGGCCGCGCGCTTCAACGATGACGGCGTCACTGCGCTGTACCAGGCCGTTGCCGCGCGCCTGGCCGAAAAGGGCCTCGCGCTCGCGCCGGGCAGGCTGCCGAAGCCGGCATCCAAGCTGTCCTCGAGCATCGCGGTCGTCATCCCCGCGAAGCGCCAGCGCTACCTCGCCGAAATCGCCGAATGCGTGCGCGGCTACCACGCCCAGGCGGGCGCGCAGGCGCATTTGGCGCGCGAGCGCCAGCAGCTGATCGCCGCCAAGACGATGCTCCTCAAGGCGGGCC
>JBLMWT010000291.1:0-8285 GCA_050257375.1 Sphingomonadaceae bacterium | reverse complement strand
AGGAATTAATGCCAACTACCCCCCTGAACCGTATCTGCTACGTCGAGGACGACGAAGACATTCAGCGCATCGTGCGCATGTCGCTGGAGCGCGTCGGCAAGATGACCGTCGAGGTCGTCGGTGATCCCACACAGGCGATTGACACGATCAAAACCTTCAAACCAGACCTCGTGATGCTCGACTGGATGATGCCAGGGATGGACGGTCCGACTTTATTCCGCAAGATGCGCGAGACGCCGGAAGTCCAGAACCTGCCGGTGGTATTTATCACCGCGAAGGCCTCCTCGGCGGAAATGGACGAATTGCGAGCGATGGGGGCCGCAGGAGCGATCTCGAAGCCCTTTTCCCCTAAGGACCTCCCCGACCAGTTGCGCAAGATTTGGAGCGGCCTGCCCTGAAGAACCGGGGCGCACCGTATCAGAGCATGACGTCGTTCAATCCCACTCCTGAGCGGCCGTACTCCAGCGTACGGCGGATGCGATAGATTTCCTCCTCGCTGATCTTCGGCGAGCGCGACAGGTCGATGAGCTTTTGCGGGCGCAGGGGATTACCTTTGTCGTCACGCACGACCATGACGCGCGGTTGCAGCCGCTTTGCCAGATTCTGCGAGATCACGATGCCAACCTCGCCGCTATTGAGTTCCACCACGCTGCCCACCGGAAAGACACCGATGCAGCGAATGAATTCTTCGATCAGAAGCGGATGAAAGGCCTTGCCGCGCCACTTGTGCAGCATTCCGAGCGCGTTGGACGGCGCGATGGCTTCGGCGTAGGGCCGTTTGCTGGTCATGGCCGAGAATGTGTCGACGATGCCGGCGCAGGCGCCGATAGTCCCGAGGCCACCAACGGCGCCTAGAGGATAACCGCTGCCATCGTGCCGCTCGTGATGCTGAAGAACCAATTCCGCAATCTCGGGAGGCATGCCCGGCGTCTTCGCGAGAATCTCCCTGCCGCGCTGGACGTGAGCGCGGACCAGCTTCTGCTCGTCCATAGAGAGGGGCCCGGTCTTGCTGACGATGTCATCGGGCACTTCGAGCATGCCGATGTCCTGCAATAGTCCCACCAGGCCGGCACGCTCGATGTCTTCCTCTGTCATGCCGAGGAAACGCGCGAACATGATCATGTAGATGGATGTATTCATCGCGCGGGTGAGGAAATAGCCGCCGCGCTCCTTGAGCGCGGCGAACAGCACGAGCGCATCGGGGTTGCGCATGATGCTGGCGCTCATGTCTTTGACCGCCCCCTGCACCACACCCGCGTCGATATCGCCGTTTAGCTTCAGCGTTGCGGTCGCCTCATCCCATTTCGTCCGCGCGATGTCGTAGGACTTCGCCGCCCTGGGCAGCTCCGCCTCGACGGTGACGCGCTCGATGTGGACGACCTGGCGAATCCCCGCTGGCATCCCCGCGCTCTTCGGCGTCATGGGCACGCGCCTGGTCTGATCGGGCTCCTCGCTGCGCTCCACGTCTATGTACACTTCCTTGCAGTAGCGGCGCAGCGTTTCGAGCTGCTCGGGCTCGCGCAGCAGAAAACCCTGAATCAGAAACGGCGTTTCGATCCACGGCCGGTCCAGTTGGGTCACGAACATGCCGAACTGGAGCTCGCTTACGCTTATTTTCTTGCTGATCACACCCCGTCTCTTCGTTCAGATCCGCTCGAAGGCGGTCCTTGCCAATGGGTTGTCTATCGGCGCAGCGTCCTGATAGAACTTGCGCGCCAGGAACCCTATCACTTCATCGGCGTTGCGAAAGCGCGCGTCGCGGTCCTTCTCCACGAGCTTGTCGATAAGCCGCTGGTAAGCCGCCAGCGCCTCGGGCAATGCCGGCGGTGTCGTATTCAAGTGCTGCAACGCCACCTCGATAGCCGTCGCCGCGTCAAACATGTGCTTGCCCGTGAGCATCTGGTAGAGCAGCACCCCCGCGCTGTAAATGTCAGTTCGCAGATCAAGCGCCATCCCGCGCACTTGCTCCGGGCTCATGTAGCGCGGCGTGCCCAGGATTTCCCCGTGACCCGTGCGGTCAACGGAATCGATGTGCTTTGCAATGCCGAAATCGACGATCGCCAGGCTTCCGTCTGCGCGAAACATCAGGTTCTGCGGCTTCAGGTCGCGGTGTAGGACTCCGAATTCGTGGATGTCACCTAACGCGAACATCAGCTCGCGAAAGATGCGAAGCGCATCCGCGGGCATCGCGGGCTTCCCGCCGAGGCGCTTGTTCAGATCGCCCCCGTCGAAGAACTCCATAACCAGGTAGGCGTGACCCTCGGAAACACCGTGGCCATAGATCTTCGCAACGTGGCGGCTGCGAATGCGCTCGACCAGCGTGTATTCCTCCATGAACCGCTCGAGGGCCAATTTGTCGTCGGTCACTTGGCTGCGCAGAATCTTGACCACCAATGGCTCGTCGTCCTTCTCGCGCGACGCGAGGTAGACCCGCGACATCCCGCCCTCCCCTATCAGACGCAAGACCCGGATGCCGGGGATGCGCACGCGGGCGCCGAGCAGATGACCTTCGACGCGGGCGGCAAGCTCCGGCGAGAGTGTGCGCTCCTCCTTCTCGTGCATCAGATCGCGGATCGAGGTCACCAGGCGCTCGCGTGTGAGCTCCTGCTTGCGCTGATAGTCGTCCGCCCCCGACTTCATCGCGCGCACGGCGATGATCTCGTTGCCCGCCCCCGTCAGGAACAGGATCGGTGGGCAATCCTTGCGCGCCTTGAACGCCTGCAGCCATTCGAGGCCGTCCCCGCGGCCAAGCATGTAATCGAGGATCACGACATCGTAGCTGCCGAGCGGAAATGCATCGCCCGGCATGTTGCGCACCATCGGATCGAATTGCTCGACCTCGGCGTCGGGCCACTGCTGGTGGATGAAATGCGCGAGCAGGCCCCTCAGATCCTCGTCATCGTCGATGATCAGCGCGCGCATGCCTTAGACGCGGACAGCAAATACCTGAGTAGTTCCGGCTCCGCCCTCCAGTGCCGCGTCGGTGCGCGGAACCAAAATGCCCGCCGGCAGCAAGCCGCGAACCGCCTCATACACGCGTCCGCAGACGAGTACCTCGTTCGCGCCGGCCAGCCGGGCCAACTGCATCGCCGTGACGATCGGCTCGCCGATCGCGGTGTAATTCAGGTAGTGCGGCGAGCCGACGTTCCCAATAATCGCCTCGCCCATGCAAACGCCGACGGACAAGCCGGGGCGACCGCCTGCGCGTTGCCCTCCGCGCGACGCGACGGCGCCGAAGCGACCTACCATCTCCCGGGCGGTGCTCAGCGCGCGCGAAGCCGCGTCGCTTTGCAGAAACGGCACGTTGAAGCCGACCAGCATGCTGTCACCGGTCATATTCAGGACGGTGCCATCATGTTGATAGGCCGCCTCGGTGAGCGCGGCAAAGCGTTCGTTCAACATCGCGACGACGTCCGCCGCATCGCTGCTCTCGATCAGGTCAACGAGGCCTCGCAATTCAACGAATGCCACAACGACGTTCGAGCGCTGCGCCGCGGCATTGAAGGGCCCTCCTTCCGTGCCTACGTCCTCGATGATGCGGTCCGCAAGCCTCGGCGAGATGTAGCGCGAGAACGCCTTCCTGATGGCCTCCTTGCGCTGCAATTGCGCCAGCTGACGCCTGTTCTCCAGCTCGCGGCGCGTTTCGTGCAAGCGGCGCAGCGTCTGCACTCTGGCTACTAGCTCCGAAGGATTTACGGGCTTGGACAGAAAATCGTCCGCACCGGCCTCGATGCCCTTCACACGGCTCTCCCTATCTTCCAGCGCGGTGACCAGCACGACCGGTATCAGCGCGGTGCCGTGGCCGGATTTCAGCTTCCTGCAGATGTCGAACCCGGTCGGCCCGGGCATGACGACGTCTAGCAGCAGCAGGTCCGGCGGCGCCTCGGCAACGCACGCCAGCGCCGTGTTCCCATCGCCGGCAATCTCAACGTCGCATCCCTGCTTGCGCAACAGGGATGCGAGAAAAGCAGCCATATCCGGATCATCGTCGACAACGAGGACCCTGAAGATCGTGTCGCTGCGCGGCGCTCTCAGTTCTGCCGCGAGATCAGCCATAGACGACGCTCACGCGCGCCAGGTAGTCGTCATAGTCCGCGATGCACGCTTCGAGCGCAGAGCGGTCGCCGCTGCGGGCACCATCTTCGATCTGCTTGCCGAGCACCGACACCTTCTCGAAGCCGTAGGAATTCCCGACACCCTTCATGCGGTGACCGAGCAATCGCAGCTGCTCGAGGTCCAGCGCGGCGAGCGCCGAGCGCAGGGTTGCGAGCTCCTTCTTGCGATTACTCAAGAACGTCGGGATCAAGTCCGCGAGATCTTTTGGCACGGTCACGGTGTAGGAGTCTTTAGTCATGGCGATCTGCGCACTTCTCCCTTGTTTTCGGTCGGCTTCGGCCGTGGCTGCCCCGCCGCTGCCGCCTATGGCGCGATTTTATAGACAATTGCCAATCCGCCCGCCCGCCGGAATGTCAATCCTTCGCCGAATACTGTCAATCTGTGTCTTTGTGAACTTCTGCCGCATCGCCTAGACGTCGTCTCCATTCAGCACGGCGCGCGCCCGCTGCAAATGCGGATTCAGCAGCAGCGCCCGCGAGAACACGAATTGGGCCGGCTCGCGCTGATTGATACTCAGAAGTATTTCCGCAAACGCGCAAAGCGCTCCGAAGTGACGCGGTTCGAGTTCCAGCGTGCGCCGCAGATCGGGCACGCAAGCGTCGTCGCGCCCCTGCAGGTAGTAAAGCGTGGCGCGCTTGTGCCAGGCTTCGGCGAAGTCCGGCACGTGTCGCAGCAGGCGGTGCAGGCGGGTTTCCGCGATGTCGTAGCGCTTCCCCGCGATGTCCTTGCTGGCCAGTTCGAGCACTTCTGCCGCCGACCGGTGCGGATGGTACATCCACAGTTCCCAGATGCAGTCTTCGGTCCGGCTCGCCTCCTGCGGGGCGCGGCATTGCGCGAGGCGGCGAAAAAGATCATCCAGGGCGGCTAAGGCGCGGACCGGGCGGTGATTCCGCCGCAAGGCTATCAAGGACAGTGTCTCGGCGTATTCGGCCATTGCTTGCGCCTGATGTTAGCACCGTCAGTGAAAGTTTCGCGAAGAAACGGCAAGGCTCCCGAGCAGAGCGTCGTGAGTGAAGAGGCGATGCGCAACCAAATGCACGATCTCTCCCTCGCGTTCGATCACCCCTTCCACGCCCAGCAGGCGTGCGCCGAGCAATTCGCGACGTTGCCGTTCGGCGAGTTTGCGCCAGACGATTACATTGGCGCAGCCCGTCTCGTCTTCCAGCGTGATAAATATCACGCCGCTCGCCGTGTCGGGTCGCTGGCGGCAGGTGACGAGCCCTGCCGTACGCGCGGCGCGGCCATGCGGCAGCCTCCGTAGTCGCTCCGCCGTGACGAGCCTGAGACGGCTGAGGCGCTCGCGCAGCAGCGCGAGCGGATGGCGTCCGAGCGTCAGGCCGAGGCTGGCGTAATCGGCGACGATGTCTTCGTCTTCCGCCGGCGGCGAGAGCGCGGTCGGCGTCTCGCGCACCGGCATCGCGCGCAGCATGCCGGGCGTATGCTCCACCCCCGCGGCGAGCCAATGCGCTTGCCGCCGGTGTCCGGCGAGCGACGTGAGCGCGCCCGCTGCGGCGAGACGACCCAGATCGCGTCGGTCGAGTTCCGCGCGGTACGCAAGGTCGTCCACCGATGCGAACGGTCGCAGCGCCTCGATTCTGTGCGCCGCCGCTTCGGAAAGTCCGCTTACCATGCGTAGCCCCAGGCGCAGCGCGCCTCCTTCCAGCGTGCAGTCCCACACGCTCGCCGCGACGTCCGCCGGCCGCAGCTCTACGCCGTGACGCTGCGCATCCTGAACGAGCTGTGCCGGCGCATAGAAACCCATCGGCTGGCTATTGAGCAGCGCCGCATAGAACGCCGCCGGATAGTGATGCTTGATCCAGGCCGAGACATAAACGAGTAGTGCGAAGCTCGCCGAATGCGATTCCGGGAAACCGTACTCCCCGAATCCGAGGATCTGCCTGAAGAGCGCCTCGGCGAACTCCTTCGCGTAGCCGCGCTCGAGCATGCCGCGCAACAGGCGGCCTTCGAAATGCTCGAGCCCGCCCTTCCTGCGCCAGGCTGCCATCGAGCGGCGCAGCTGGTCTGCCTCGCCCGGCGAGAAACCGGCCGCGACCATGGCGAGCTGCATGACCTGCTCCTGGAAGATCGGCACGCCGAGGGTACGCTCGAGGACCTGCTTTACCTCTTCGCTCGGGTAGATCACCGGCTCGAGACCCTGGCGGCGCCGAAGGTAGGGATGCACCATGCCGCCCTGGATGGGCCCCGGGCGCACGATCGCGACCTCGATCACCAGATCGTAGAAATTTCGTGGCTTGAGGCGTGGCAGCATGCTCATCTGCGCGCGCGATTCAATCTGGAACACGCCGACCGTGTCGGCGCGCTGGATCATGTCGTAGACCGCCGGGTCTTCCGCGGGCACGTCCTCCATCCTCATGCCGACGAACTCCAGCGCACGGCGAATGGCCGACAACATGCCGAGCGCGAGCACGTCCACCTTGATCAGGCCGAGCGCCTCGATGTCGTCCTTGTCCCACTGGATCACCGTCCGGTCCTGCATCGCGGCGTTCTCGACGGGCACCAGCTCCGCCAGCGGTCCGCGCGAAATCACGAAGCCGCCGACATGCTGCGACAGATGGCGCGGAAAGCCGACCAGCGCGGATGCGAGCTCCAGTAGTTGCTGTACGGCCAGGCTCGCCGGGTCGAGCCCCGCTTCGCGCACGCGCTCCGGCAGCCGGCTGCGGTCGTCCCACCACGCGAGGCTGTGCGAAAGACGATCGATCTGCTCGGACGAAAGCCCCAGCGCCTTGCCGACGTCACGCACCGCGCTGCGCGGCCGATAGCAAATCACAGTCGCTGCCAGCGCGGCGCGCTCGCGGCCGTATTTCGCATAGATGTACTGGATGACCTCTTCGCGCCGCTGATGCTCGAAATCGACATCGATATCGGGCGGCTCGTTGCGCTCCCTGGAGATGAAGCGCTCGAACAGCATGCTCATTCTGCCCGGATCCACTTCGGTGATGCCGAGCACGTAGCACACCGCCGAATTGGCCGCCGAGCCGCGTCCTTGACACAAAATACCCCGCTCGCGCGCGAACCTCACTACGTCGTGCACAGTGAGGAAAAACGGCTCGTAGCGCAGCTCGGCGATCAGTGCGAGCTCGTGCTCGACGAGCTCGCGTACTCTGTCGGGAATGCCGTCCGGAAAGCGCCGGCCGAGACCCTCCAACGTGAGCCGGCGCAGCCAGCTCGCTGGCGTCTGCCCCTCGGGGACCAATTCCTCTGGGTACTCATAGCGCAGCTCGTCGAGCAAAAAGCTGCAGCGCTCCGCCACCGCCAGCGTCTCGGTGAGCAGAGCGGGCGGATAAAGCTGCGCCAGGCGCATGCGCAGGCGCAGGCAGCGCTCCGCATTCGGATGGAGGGCGTGCCCGCACTGCGCCACCGGCCTGCCGAGGCGGATCGCGGTGAGCGTATCCTGCAGCCGTCTGCGCGAGCGGATGTGCATATGCACATCGCCTGCCGCGACCAGCGGCAGGCGGGAAGCGGCGGACAGCTCACCGAGCAACGCGAGACGCGCCCGATCGTTCGCGCCGCAGTGCAGCTCGGCAGCGATCCAGGCACGCGCCGCAAAGAGCTCGGCGAGCCATAGCGCGCTATCCGGCCGCAACCGGTCGCCCGGCACGAGCAGGGCGAGCGCCCCGCTCTCCGCGAGCGGTTCGACATCGCTGCGCGACAGCGCATAGCCGCCCTTCCTCGCGCGCCTGCGGCCCGTGGTGATGAGCGAGCAAAGCGCGCCATAGGAGCGCCGGTCAGTGGCCAGGAGGACGAGCCTGGTTCCGTCTTCGAGCGCGACTTCACTACCGACGATCAGTTTCAGGCCACAGGCCTTCGCGGCGACATGCGCGCGCACTATGCCTGCAACCGAGCATTCATCGGTCAGGGCAAGCGCGGAGTAACCCAGCGCTGCGGCCCGCGCGATCAGCTCTTCCGGATGCGAGGCGCCGCGCAGAAACGTGAAGTTCGACAGGCAATGCAGCTCCGCGTACGCAGGCAGGGAGGGAAACATCGGCCTAGGCGAACAGCCCGTGCAGGTACCAGCCGCCGCCGCGCTCGCGGAATATCCATAGCAGGGCGCTGCTCGGCGCGCGCGCGATGAAGTAATCGCGCGCCACTTCGCCGCCATCCCACCAGCCCGACTCGATGCGCTCCGGCCCGGCCAGCAGCTCGAGCCG
>JBLMWT010000290.1:0-6525 GCA_050257375.1 Sphingomonadaceae bacterium | reverse complement strand
CTGCGCTTGCGACACGGGTGCACCGGCGCCGCGGCGTGCGTGAAGCTCAGCCGCAGGAGCGCGTCGTCGGGTTTGACCACCGTGAACTGCGGGCGCGTGGAGAAGTAACCGATCAGCACCATGAGCGGCACGTACAGCAGCAACTGGGCGGCGAAGCGCAGCGACTTCACGCGGGGCTTCCTCCCAGCCGAACGACCTGCGCTGAGCGTTGCCTGGGCGACAGGCGGAAGGCATCGGAGAAGCAATCGTCCTGATTCAGGCCGCGTGCCCTGAACGCCGGGTGCGCCGCCTCGACCATGCCGACCGAGCCGCAGGCGTACACCTGGTAGCCCGCCAAATCGGGAAAATCGGCCAGGATCGCCTCGTGCACGAGGCCGGTGCGCCCGTCCCACCCGTCTTCGGGGCGCGGCTCCGAGACGACCGGCACGAAGTTGAAATTGGCGTGCTCGCGCGCCCATTGGCGTGGCAGATCGCCCAAATACAGATCCTCCGGCCGGCGCACGCCCCAGTACAGGATCATGCGGCGCTTCAGGCCCCGTCGAAATGCATACTCGAGCATGCTCTTTACCGGTGCGAAGCCGGTTGCTCCAGCCACGAAGATGATCGGCTTGTCGGAGTCCTCGCGCAGGAAGAACGATCCGAGCGGCCCTTCGAAGCGCACGCGCTCGCCCACTTTCATGCGCTCGAAAACGTGGGTCGTGAACAGCCCGCCCGGTATGCGGCGGATATGCAGCTCGATACGGTCGTCCACGTGCGGCGCCGTCGCGAAGGAGAAGCTGCGCTTTTCGCCGCCGTCGAGGAGCACGTTGATGTACTGCCCCGCGTAGAACTCGATGCGCTCTTCGCCCTCCAGGCGCAGCAGCACCCGCATCACGTCGTGCGTGACCAATTGCAGCGATTCGACCGTCGCTGTCCAGACGCGCACCGGCACTGCGCCGGACCCGGCGACCGGCTCGTACTCGACTTCGACGTCGCCGAGCGGGGTCGCGCAGCACATGAGCAGCTTGCCGGCGGCGCGCTCGGCCTGCGTGAGCGCTTCCGGTTGATAGGCGCCGTAGTCGACCGTGCCGTAGGCGAGGGTCGCCTTGCATTTGCCGCAGCCGCCGTTGCGGCACTCGTAGGGAAACGGCACCTCCGCACGCAGCCCTGCGTCGAGGATCGTCTCGCCCTCGCGCACCGCGAGGATGCGGTTGTCCGGGCGCACGAGCATGCGGTAGCCCTCGGCCGGGCCGCGACGGCGCCGCGGCGGCATCCATGGCAGCAGGACGAGCAGCAGCGACAGCGCGAGCACCAGAGCCCAGACTTCGCCCGGCGTCCAGCGGTACAACAGCGCGTACACGGGAAGGTAGAACCAGTCGAAGCCAATCGTCGTGACCGCGGTGGCGAGATTCGCCTCGCCCTGGCTGACCGCTGGCTTGACCAGCGCCAGCGCGACGAGCGCGAGGATGAGGGTGATCGCGATCGGGCGCGGCGGCAGCGTCTTCGCCTGCGGCACGCGCTGGGTGTGTACCCACAATATCGCGAGCACCGCGAGCGGGATGCCGATGTGCAGGAAGGACAGCAGCGAGAACAGCCGGTCGCTGACGTTTTCCGGAAAGATGAAGTTGCGCACCAGCGTTCCGCCGAAGATCGGCAGGCGGTCGAACCACTCCGCGGTCGCGACCACGGTGAACTGCGACAGCTTGTCCCAGGGCAGCATGTAGCCGTTGATGCCGGCCGCGTACACCAGCCACACGAGTGTGAATCCGGTCACCCAGGAGAACCAGCGAAAGCCCCGGTAGCGGTCGAAGCACCAGTGACGCACCATGTGCAGGAGCATGGTGAGCGCGATACCGTCGGAGGCGTAGCGGTGCAGGCTTCTCATGACTCCGCCCAGATACCACTGCTGCACCGTCAGGTACTCGACCGAAGCATGCGCCTCCTGGACTCCGGTCTTGAAGAAAGCGTAGAGGTAAAGGCCGCTCGCGACCACCACCCACATGAGGTAGTAGGCGATCGGCCCGAGGTAGTAAAGCGGGTTGAGCTCGTCGCCGAAGGCGAGGTTGAACAGGCTCTCGACCTTGAGGAATACCCACTGTCCGACCAGGTGCAAGCGCTTGAGCAACGCGATCTCCACGGACGGCCGCCCGATGGCGGCCGCACGCAATGATGCTAGGGAGCGCGCATCGCGCGCTCATTGATGTGTATCAACCCGAGGGGGTCGGGCGCGGCCCGCGCCTGCGCCGCCACTCGATCACGACGACCGCGATGCCGAGGGCGATGATCACCGTGCCGATGATCATTTCCACGAAATAGGCGGCGTTGAAGACATAGGCGCCGGTCGCCGGATCGTAGACCGAGCACACCAGCCGCAGCTTGTCCAGCAGGCTGGTCTGCACGGCGAGCTCCGGCTCGGCTTTCAGCAGCGCGCGCAGCGGCGCGGCGAGTTGCGCGCTGCTGACGTTGCCATAGAGCTGGCGATAGACGCGCCCCTGCGCGTCCACGATCGTGACCTGCAGCAGATGGTCGAAGCCGGCGGCAGTCGCCTGATACCGGAAACCGAAGTCGGCCACGAGCGCCTGCAGCGAATCGGCCTCCGGGCTGAGGAAGATCCAGTTCGGATCCTGCACGCCCTGCCGGCGCGCGAAATCCTTCATGGCCTCGGGGGTATCGAAGGGCAGGTTGAAGCCGATCGTGGCCACGCTGAACGAGTTCGCGCCGAGCTCGCGCTGCACATCACCCACCGCGCTCTCGAGGGCGCGCGTGGCGGTCGGGCAGACCTGGAAGCATCCGGTGTATACGAAGTTGACCACCAGCGGCTTGCCGCGCAGGGTGGAGAGCCGCAGGTTCTTGCCCTCGGCATCGCGCAGGCGGTAATCGCCGATCTGATGGCCGATGACCGCCTGGCTCGCGGCGAGCGCCGCGCCCTGGTCGAAGTCCGGGCGCGCGACGGCGGGCGCTGACAGCAGCGCGCCCGCGCTCAGTGCGGCGATCCAGCCGCGCATCTCTAGAGGAGTGCCGCGTCGAGCATCACGCCGAGCAGCACGGCGGTGAGCTGCACGAGCGAGGCATGGAAGCTCGCGCGCGCGGTCGCACGCCCCGGATGCGCGGCGAGCGCGTGGCACTTGGTCAGGAACCAGCCTCCGCCGGCGAGCGCCGCCACCGCGTAGATCCAGTGCAATCCCAGCGCCACGGGGGCCAGGGACGCCGCGACCAGCAGCCACGCGGCGGCAAGGACTGCGCGCGCGGCGCGCGCCTCGCCGACCACTACCGGAAGCATGGGGACACCGGCGGCGACGTAATCCTCGCGGCAGGCGATCGCCAGGCTCCAAAAGTGCGGCGGCGTCCACAGGAACAGAACGACCGCGAGCGCGATGGCCGCCGGCCCGGGCTGTGGCGCGACCGCCGCGGCGCCCGCCAGAACCGCAAAGCTGCCGGCCAGGCCACCGATCACGATGTTCCACCACGTGCGGCGCTTGAGCCACACCGTGTACACCACGCCATAGAAGAAGGCGCCGAGGAAAACGTACAGCGCTGCCATGAAGTTGGTCGCGAGCCAGGCCGCGAGCACCGCTCCGGCGGTCAGCGCGCCGATCAGCCACAGCCACGCGGGCCGGTGCGTCAAGGCTCCGGTGACGAACGGCCGGCGCCGCGTGCGCGCCATGCGCGCGTCGCTTTCGTGCTCCACATACTGGTTGAACGCGCCGGCCGCCGAGGAGGCGGCGAGCACTGCGAGGATCAGCGCCGCGACCCGCCAGCCCTCGGGCGCGGCCCCGCGAGCGGCGGCGAAGCCGGCGAGTGCGGCGAGCGCGATCGCCACGCCGATGCGCAGCTTGAACAGGTTCAACAGCGCACCGATGTGCATGCGTCGCGCTCTCCGGACTCTTAGCCGCTGATCAACCCGGCGCTCTCAGCGTATCGGCCAGACCGTAGCCAAGTACTTCCAGTTGATGAAGTAATACAGGGCGAAGGACACGAGGAACACCAGCGCCAGGATGAATGTGCCCGGCGCCACGAGAGCGCCGCCACCGCCCGGGTGGTAGCCGCCGATCGCCGCGGCCACCGGCTTGGGCGCCGGCGCCACGCCTTCGACGGCGCGTACGTGCCGGAAGTCCGGCGTCTGGATCCTCTTGCCGAAGAACACCGAGCCGACCGTGTTGAGCAGGTACATCGCACCGCCCGTGATCGCAATCAGGCCCGAGATCCCCGCCAGTCCCAGCATCAGGAAGGCCGAGCCGGGGAAGGCGTACGGGAACGGGTTGCCCGCGCCGGTGATGTCCCAGTCCCTGCGCGGCACGCCGAGCGTCCCGGCGGCCATCAGGAACAGGGCGACGCCAGCCATGCCGAGGCCGAACACGTACGGCTGCCACTTGGCGATCGTCGGGAACATCACTTCGCGGCGGAACAGCGTCGGGATCAGGAAGTACGTCAACGACATGAAGGCGAGCGTCGTCCCGATCACGACCGTGGCGTGAAAGTGCCCGGGCACGTACAGCGTGTTGTGGATGATGGTGTTCAACTGCAGTGTTCCCATCATCACGCCCGAGATGCCGCCGAGAAAGCCGAAGCCGATAAGCGACATGAACATGCCCGAGAAGACCGGGTTGCCCCACGGCGCCTTGCGCAGCCACTCGAACAGACCGTGCGTGTAGCCCTTCTCGCGCTGCGCGGCCTCGATCGCGCCGGGCACCGTCAGGCCGTGGACCATCGAGGCGAGCACCGCCAGGTACATCGCGTAGCTGGTGTTGAAGATCTTCCAGGTCTCGCTCAACCCCGGGTCGACGAGCAAATGGTGGGCGCTCGCAAGCTGGAGAAACAGGATATAGAGCAAGAACGCCGTGCGGCTCACCCGCTCCGAGAGCGGCTTCGCACCGAACACGATGGCCGCGATCGCGTACCACACTGCGATGTGCGCGGCGACGTTGATCTGCTGCGAGGAATGCCCGAACGCCCACCAGATCGTGTGGTACATGAGCGGGTCGATGTGGCTGATCAGCCCCAGGGACCAAAGCATGGTCGGGATGAGGATGATCGCCCCGGAGGCGATGGTGAACACGGCGATGATCGCGGCGGTGACGGCGCCGAAGGTGACCAGCGGGACCGAGCCGACATAGGTGCGCTCATTCTTCGCGACGACCAGCGTGCCGAAGAAGACGAAGCAGGCGACGAGCGCGCCTACCGCGAACAGGATCAGCCCGAGGTAGAAGCTCCAGTGCGCGCCCATCGGCGCGTAAGAGGTCATCATCACGCTCGAGTCGTCGCGCCAAAACACGGCATAGTTGTTGACGAGCGCCCCGACGACCATGAGCCAGAACGCCGCCCAGGCGATGCCCGGCGTCGCGAGGCGCGACTTGAGCAGGGTGCTCGAGCAGAAGTAGAGCACGGCGATCTCGAAGAAGATGACCCAGAAGATCAGCATGTCGATGCCGTGCCCGGTCAGCACCTGGTAGAAGCGGTCCGCCTGAAGAAGGTGAACCGCCGGCCAGCGCGTGAGCACCACCAGGATGGCGAGAATGCCGCCGAACAGCAGGGAAACCGCCGCGGCGACCGCGTTCGCCATCATCAGGCGCTCGGCGGGTTGGTGAAAGACCAGCCCGCTCGTCGGGCAGGTCCTGAACATTCGGTTGACTGCCATGGTCGCCTCTCCCCTATTTCACGACGTATAGCCGGCTGGTCATCGTGTGATGCCCGATGCCGCAGTACTCGTTGCACACGAGCCCGTAGGTTCCGGGATGCTCCGGCGTGACCGTGACGACGTGGTCGTAGCCGGGAACGATCTCGAGATTGATGTTCTCGGGCTGAAGCGAAAAGCCGTGCAGGTAGTCCATCGACTCGATGTGAAGATCGTAGGTCTTGCCGGCCTCGAGCTCGAGAATCGGGTACCACGACCACAGTCGCGCGATCAGGTACACGTCGCTGCCGGCGGGCGGGTGCACGACCGGCACCTTCAGGTCGCCGCCCTCCTCGCGCACCTTGTACTTGGCGACCATCGCTTCGGTGCGCTTGGCAAACTCATCCGGCGCCATGCGGTAGGCCCTGCCGCCGACGTTTTGCTTACCGTAGAAGTGCCAGTACGGCATCATGAAGAACATGATCAGGCACCAGATCAGCGCCAGGATGACCCACAGCAGCTCGGCGCGGTCCAGCGGCTGCTTCCACCAGACGCGCTGTACCGGCGGTTCGATTGCGCTCATGCTTCGCTCTCCCTCGTGACCCCAGCGCCCGCTACTTCGCGAGCGGGAGCGAAAGAATCTCCAATACGCCCCAGATGAGGTAGAACACCGTTGGAATGACGACCCCCAGGAACAGCAGCAGGAACGGGTTGTCGAGCAACTGCTGCATCATCGGCACCGGCTCCTCCGGAACCTCGTCCATCGGCTGCATCTCGGTCGCATTGGCCATGAGTGAGTTCCCCCCGTGATTGGTTGACGCGGACCTTGCGGCCCATGCCGGCGGACGGTACGCGGCTGCTTCGCGGGTAAACTTGATACGTATCAAGCATTCCCTGGCTGGCTGATAAATCATGCGGTTCGTGACTCCTGAAGA
>JBLMWT010000289.1:0-6600 GCA_050257375.1 Sphingomonadaceae bacterium | reverse complement strand
TGGTGCTGATCGGTTACTTCTCCACGCGCCCGCAGTTCACGGTGGTCAAACCCGACGACGCGCTCCTGCGGCTGAGCTTCACGCACGCCGCGGCGCCGGTGCACCCGTGTCGCAAGCGCAGCGCCGAGGAGCTCGCCAAGCTGCCGCCCAACATGCGCGCGCCGCTCGACTGCCCTCGCGAGCGCGTGCCCCTGCAAGTCTCCCTCGAGCTGGACGGGCGCGAGATCTTCGAGCGCAGGGTACCCCCGGCGGGGCTGCGGCGCGACGGCGACGCCACGGTGTACTTCCGCACCGCAGTGCCCGCCGGCCGACACCGCGTCGTGGTGCGCATGGGCGACCAGCCTGGCGGCGGCTTCGACTACACCAAGGCCGCAACGATCGATTTTGCCCCGGGCGCCGCCTGGGTGATCGACTTCCGCCCAAGCGAAGGCGGGTTCGTGTTCCGGGGCTGACATGCACACGAGGACTCTAACGTTCGTGGCCGCGCCGCCCGATGCCGGAGCGGGCCTGTGGCTACGGCTCGAGCGTGCCCTCGACCGCGCCTTCGGCGCGGCGGCCAATCCGCTGCGCAACCTCGGCACGCTCGGGTTCCTGTTCTTCTGGGTGCTCGCGGTGACCGGCATCTATCTGTACGTCCGCTTCGACACCAGCATCGCGGGGGCCTACGGCTCGATCGATCACCTGTCGCGCGCCGAGTGGTATTTCGGCGGGTGGGTGCGCAGCGTGCACCGCTATGCGGCCGACGCCTTCATCGTCGTGACGCTCGCGCATCTTGCGCGCGAGTGGGCCGCGGGGCGTTTCCGGCGCTTTCGCGCGTTCACCTGGATCTCCGGGGTGCCGTTGGTTTGGCTGCTGTACGCTTCGGGAATCGTGGGCTGCTGGCTGGTGTGGGACGCGCGCGCGCAATTCTCGGCGATCGCCACGGCCGAATGGCTCGACGCGCTGCCGATGTTCGGCGGCACCTTGGTGCGCAACTTCATCTTTTCCGAGAACGTGAACGACCGGCTGTTTTCGCTGTTCGTGTTCCTGCACGTCGGCCTGCCGCTCCTGCTCCTCGCCGGCATGTGGGTGCACGTGCAGCGCCTGAGCCGGCCGCGCACGCTGCCGCCGCGCGCGCTCGCGCTCGGCATGCTCGCGATGCTCCTCGCCCTCGCGCTCGCTCACCCGGTCCAGTCGGGCGCGCCCGCAAACTTCGCGCACGCGCCGGCGGCGCTGGAACTCGACTGGTTCGTGCTCTTCGTACACCCTCTGATGTACGCGATCTCGCCCGGTGCTCTCTGGATCCTCGTCGGGGCGGCAACGGCGTTGCTGCTCGGGCTGCCCCGGCTCGCTCCTGGGGCGGCACTGGTGGCGGCGCGCGTGAGCCTCCCGAACTGCAACGGCTGCGGGCGCTGCGTCGCCGACTGCCCCTACCAGGCGGTGCTGCTCGCGCCGCGCAGCGACGGTCGACCCGGCAAGCAAGCGGAAGTGATCGCCGCGCGCTGCGCCGCCTGCGGCATCTGCGCCGGGGCGTGCCCTTCCTCGACGCCGTTTCGCAGCGCGCGAGACCTCGTCTCGGGCATCGATCTCCCGGATCTGACCGTGCACGACCTGAGGCGCCGCGTCGCCGCGGCGCGCGCGGGCTCGGGCATCCTGGTTTTCGCCTGCGATCATGCGGCGAAGGGCGAAGTGCTCGCGCGCGCCGGAAGCGAAGTGCTCGCGCTTCCCTGCATCGCCATGCTGCCGCCGTCTTTCGTCGAATACGCGCTGCGCCGGGGCGCGCGCGGGGTGTTCCTGCTCACCTGCCGCGAAGGCGAGTGCGCCTACCGGCTCGGCACCGAGCTCACCGCGGCGCGGTTCGCCGGGACGCGCGAGCCCCACCTTCGCCCGACCGTGCCACGCGCGCGTGTGCGTGCAGCCGGCTTCGGCCCGGGCGAAGAAGCGCCGGCGCTAGATGCGCTCGACGCGTTTGCTTTGTCGCTCGCGAACGGAGGGGGTGACCATGACTAGAGCCGCCAGTCAGGCGCTCGGCGCGAGCTTCGCGCCGGAGGCGCGCTATACGATCGAGGTGCCCGGCGCGGCCCGCCGTGCCCTCGCCATGGGCTGGTTGCTGCTCGCGCTCGCGGCGCTCGCGGCTTCCGGAGTGTTCTCGGTGCTACTGGTGCTCTCGCGTGCGCCGGTCATCAAGGACGTGTTTCCGCTGGTCGATTTCTTCCACGTCGCCCTGGTGGTGCACGTCGACCTCTCGGTGCTGGTGTGGTTCCTCGCCTTTGCCGGCGCGCTGTGGAGCCTCAACAGCAATACGCGTGCGTTACCGCTGGGGCGGGCCGCACTGGGGATCGCGCTCGCGGGCACGGCGCTCATGGCGACCGCGCCGTTCGCCGGTAGTGGCCATCCCGTGATGAGCAACTACATCCCGGTGTTGGACGAGCCGGTCTTCCTCACCGGGCTGGCGGCCTTCGGCGCGGGCGTGGCGCTCGTGGTCCTGCGCGGCATGCTCGCGGTGCCGCGCGTCGGGGTGCGCCTGGACGCGCCGGGTGCGCTGCGCTTCGGGCTCAACACCTCGCTCGTATCGGCGGGCGTGGCCGCGCTCGCCTTCGCCTGGTCGCTGTGGGCGGTGCCGCGCGGCATCGACGTCCGAGGCTACTACGAGCTCGCGTTCTGGGGTGGCGGGCACGTGTTGCAGTTCACCTACACGCTTCTGATGTTCGTCGCGTGGCTGGTGCTCGCCGAGGCCGCCGGCGCGCCGCTGCCGCTCACCCCGCGCACCGCCGCGCTGCTATTCGGCATCGGGCTCGTCTCGGTGTTCCTCACGCCGGTGATCTACCTCGCCTACGACGTCGGCTCGGTCGAGCACCACCGCCTGCTCACCTGGCTGATGCGCTTCGGCGGCGGGCTGGCGATCGTACCGTTTGCGCTCGCCGTCGCGCTGGGACTGGCGCGCGCACCGGCGTCCTCGCCCGGGCAGCGCGTGCTGCGTGCCGCGCTGCTCGCCTCGCTCATCCTTTTCGGCGCAGGGGGCCTGATCGGGCTCACCATCAGCGGCAGCAACGTCAAGATCCCGGCGCACTACCACGGCTCGATCGTCGGCGTGACGCTCGCCTTCATGGGGCTGACCTATCATCTGTTGCCGCGCCTGGGCTTCCGCGAGGTGCGCGCCAAGCTCGCGCGGCTGCAGATCTGGCTCTACGCGGGCGGACAGTTGCTGCACGTCACCGGGTTGGTGTGGTCGGGCGGCTACGGAGTGCAGCGCAAAGTCGCGGGCGCCGCCGAGACGCTGCGCGGCGCGGGCGAGATCGCCGCGATGGGCGTGATGGGCCTGGGCGGGCTCATCGCAGTGATCGGCGGCACGCTGTTCCTCGTGCTCGCCTTCGGGGCGCTGCTGCGCCGGCGCAGCGCGCCGGTTCGGGTTCACGGCTGAGACGCGATGGACATCGTCTACTTCACCGTCATCGCCATCGGACTCTACTTCGGCGCCGACCGGCTGCTCGACTGGCTCGAGCGCAGGCGCGGCGCGCGCTTCGAGAATCGCCAGATCGTGTTTTTCATCATCATTCTGCCTCTCGCGCTCGCGGCGTTCTGGCTCGTGCGCGCATTGTCGCGATCGCCGCTATAATCGGAGCGTTGCTCGCCGGTGCGCGCGGCGAGGACGGATTCCGATGCGGCTATCCCTGCGCTTCATACTCCCTCTCGGAATCGCGCTGGCGGCGATCGCCTACGCGGTGGTGCCGCTCGTCGACCGCCTGATGCTGCAGTGGTTCGTGCAGGACCTGGAGCGCAGGAGCGCGCTGATCGCAAACACCATGCAGGAGCCGGTCGCCGAGCTGGTGCAGGAGCGCGCGCGCGCCAAGGTCGCGCGTTACTTCGACCGCGTGATTCTCGACAAGCGCGTGTATGCGCTCGGCTTCTGTGCGCCGGACGGCAAGCTGGAATACGCGACGCGCGCTTTCCCCGCGGCCATGCGCTGCGACTCGGCGTCGCTCGGCGGCGAGACGAACCGAGTGCTGCAGCTTGCGCAGGGCCCGCTGCATGTGTCCGTGCATCCGATCGAGGCCGACGGCAAGGCGCTCGGCAACCTGGTGATCGTGCAGGACATGAGCTTCGTGCAGCGCCGCAGCGAGGACACGAGGCGCTACGTCTTTTACCTGTTCGCTGCGATCGCTGCGGTGGTCGCGCTCATCACCGTGATCATCGCCGAGATCAGCTGGCGGGGCTGGGTGGCCGGCATCAAGGCGATCATTTCGGGCGAGGCGCTGCGGCGCTCGAGCGGGCCGCTGCGCGTCCAGGCGCGTGAGCTGCGGCCGATCGCCAAGGACCTGCAGACGCTGGTGCAGGACCTGGAGTCGGAGCGCCTCGAGCGCGACGAAAGCCAGACGATCTGGGGCCCCGAGGCGTTGCGGCGCATCCTGCGCGAGGACCTGAAGGGCGACGAGGTGCTGATCGTGTCCAACCGCGAGCCCTACATCCACGAGCGGCGCGGCAACGTGGTCGAGATCCGGCGCCCGGCGAGCGGGCTGGTGACCGCGCTCGAGCCGGTGATGCGCGCCTGCTCGGGCACCTGGATCGCGCACGGTGCGGGCAGCGCCGACCGCGACGCGGTCGACCGCTACGACCGTGTGATGGTGCCGCCCGACAAGCCCTCGTACCGCATCCGGCGCGTGTGGCTCACGCAGGAGGAAGAGCAGGGCTACTACTTCGGTTTCGCGAACGAGGGGCTGTGGCCGCTGTGCCACATCGCGCACACGCGCCCGGTGTTCCGCACCTCCGACTGGGAGTACTACAAGAAGGTCAACCAGCGCTTCGCCGAAGTGGTGGTCGCCGAGTCGCGCACCGAGGACCCGATCGTGCTGGTGCAGGACTACCACTTCGCGCTCCTGCCGCGCATGGTGCGCGAGCGCCTGCCGCGCGCCACGATCATCACCTTCTGGCACATCCCCTGGCCGAATCCGGAGGCCTTCGGCATCCTGCCCTGGCGCGAGGAGCTGCTCGCGGGCATGCTCGGCTCGTCGATCCTCGGCTTCCACACGCAGTTCCACTGCAACAACTTCTTCGACACGGTCGATCGCTTCCTCGAGGCGCGCGTCGACCGCGAGACGTTCACCGTCTCCTACGGCGGAGAGCAGACCGAGGTGCGCCGCTACCCGATCTCGATCGAGTGGCCGCCCTCGGCGCTCGCGCACCAGAAGCCCGTCGCCGAGTGCCGCGCGGCGGTGCGCGAGCGCCTGGGCATGGCGCCGGACCTGCGCTTCGGCATCGGCGTCGACCGGCTGGACTACACGAAGGGAATCCTGGAGCGCTTCCTGGCGGTCGAGCGCCTGCTCGAGCTCGAGCCGCACTGGATCGGACGCTACAGCTTCGTGCAGGTGGCGGCGCCCTCGCGCAGCTCGATCGACGAGTACCAGAGCTTCGAGGCGCGGGTGCGCGACCAGGCGCAGCGCATCAACGAGCGCTTCGGCCGCCCCGGCTACCGGCCGATCGTGCTGATGATCGAGCACCACAGCGCCGAGCAGGTGTTCGAGCTCTACCGCGCGGCCGACCTGTGCTACGTCTCCAGCCTGCACGACGGCATGAACCTGGTGGCCAAGGAGTTCGTCGCGGCGCGCGACGACGAGCGCGGCGTGCTGATCCTGTCGCAGTTCACCGGCGCCTCGCGCGAGCTGCACGAGGCGCTCATCGTCAACCCGTACGACATCGAGCAGAGCGCTGCGGCGATGCACCTCGCGCTCACCATGCATCCGGACGAGCAGCGCGCGCGCATGCGCGCCATGCGAAGCCTGGTGCAGGAGTTCAACGTGTACCGCTGGGCCGGCCGCATGCTGCTCGATGCGGCGCGCATGCGTCACCGGCGGCGCGTGCTCGCGCGCGGTCAGCGCGCGCCGCGCCTGACGGTCGCGGGATGACCGAGTCGCCGCCGCACGCACCCGACGGGGCCTTCTTTCTCGACATCGACGGCACGCTGCTCGAGCACGCCGTGACGCCGGACGCCGTGCGCGTCGACGACGCCGTGCGCGCGCTGCTCGGCGCGCTGCACGCGGGCACGGGCGGGGCGCTCGCGCTCATCAGCGGGCGCGCGCTGGCCGACGTGGACGCGCTGTTCGCGCCGCTGAAACTGGCGGTCGCGGGCCAGCACGGCGTCGAGCGGCGCGACGCCGCCGGCCGCCTGCACCTGCACGCGGGCGAGCCGCAGCCGCTGCGCCGCGCCGCGGCGCGCATCGCCGCTTTCGCCGCGGCGCACGAGGGCCTGATATTCGAGGACAAGGGGCACAACCTGGCGCTGCACTACCGGCGCGCGCCGCAGCTTGCCGGCGAGGCGCGCGCGCTCATCGAGTCCCTGGCGGCGGAGCTCGGGGAGGGCTACGAGTTGCAGGCCGGCAAGATGGTGCTCGAGCTCAAGCCCTGGGGACGCGACAAGGGCACGGCGATCGAGGAGTACATGGCCGAGGCGCCGTTTCGCGGGCGCACGCCGGTATTCATCGGAGACGACCTGACCGACGAGTTCGGCTTCGGCGTGGTCAACCGCCTAGGCGGCGTCTCCATCAAGGTGGGCGCGGGCGACACGGCGGCGCGCTGGCGCCTGCCCGACGCGCCCGCGGTGCGCGCGTGGCTCGGGCAGTGGGCCGC
>JBLMWT010000288.1:0-3535 GCA_050257375.1 Sphingomonadaceae bacterium | reverse complement strand
CGCCCCGTCGTACTCGCGCAGTGTGCATCATAAGTCAGGCCGGAGGCTCGGATGACGAAGATGTAATCCGCCAGTCATCCTCGTGTCGGGGTGCGGCGCGCATGCTGTTGACAACGTGTTCTCTGTCAGAGGAGGTTGCCATGACCCGCCCCGTGGTAACACTCAAGTGCGCGAGCGCCGTCGCGCTGCTCGCGCTCGCCATTCCGCTCACGACGCCCGAGGTCCAGGCCAGCGTGCGCAGCGGAGAGCAGGTGGTCGAGTCGGTATGCGGCGCCTGTCACATGACGGGCGCAAACGGCGCGCCCAGAATCGGGGACGAGAACGCCTGGAAGGCGCGCGCCGCGCAGGGCTTGACCAGCCTTACCCGCCACGCGATCGAAGGCATACGCAGCATGCCGCCGCATGGCGGAAATCCGGGTGTGAGCGACTTCGAGATCGAACTCGCGATCACCTACATGGTTAACCACTCGGGCGGTCACTGGGCCATGCCCATCGACAAGTCCGCGCCGATGGCCGACAGGAGCGGCGAGCAGATTGTCCGCGCGCAATGCGTCAGCTGCCACGGCAGTGGCGTCGGCGGCGCGCCGAGGATCGGCGACCGCACGGCGTGGATCCCACGCCTGACAGAAGGGCTCGACGCCCTGGTTCGCTCCGCGACCCGGGGACATGGCGGAATGCCCGCGCGCGGGGGAATGGCCGATCTCACCGACATCGAGCTGCGCAGCGCGATCGTCTACATGATCGACGAGGGTGTCGTCCCGACCAAGGCCGAGGCGGCAAGCACGGCGGCGCCAGCCGCGCGACCCGGTGGCGACCACCAGGTGGTCGCGGGAACCGAGATTTACCTCGGCGTCATCTCTGCCGGGGGGCTGCGCTCGGAGAACCTCAAGGCCGGCTCGGCGGAAGCCACCATGCATGGGGGCATTCCGAGCGGCCGGGGCTACTACCACGTCAACGTCTCGCTGTTCGACAGCAAGACCAGCGCCCCGATTACTGACGCGCGGGTGAAGGTAACCGTCTCGGATCCGGTAATGGGCGGCAAGACGAAGGCGCTCGAGCTGATGGCGACACCCAACGCCCCAAGCTACGGCAACTACTTCCGGATTTCGGGCATGAATCCCCACACCATCACGGTGCACATCAGCAGGCCGGGGGCAGCGCGCGAGATCAGCGCCAAGTTCGATTTCGAGAGTTGACCGGGCCGGACAGGGTAAGGCGATGCCGAAGCACATCGCACGGCTCGTCGTTCTCCTCGGAGCGCTTGCGTTGGCGGCGCTGGAAGCGAGGTCCTACTTCACTGCCGATTCGTTCTACCGCTACGGCCACTACCGGGGCAACGCGGTGGCGGAAATCGCCTCCGACAAACCCAAGTACGAGAACACCGAATCCTGCCGCAATTGCCACGCCGAGCGCTACGCCGAGTGGTCGAGCGGCGTGCACGACAGCGCCGCCGTCCACAAGGTGGTCAGGTGCGAGGTCTGCCACGGCGCGGCCGGCAGCCGCGACGACAAAGGGATGTTCCGGCACTCGGCGACCGGCCCGCAGCATCCGAACGGGGTGAGGCTCGCCGTTCCGACCGACACGACGCAGCTTTGCACACGCTGCCACTCGAAGGACCCGGCCCGGCCCGCGGCGCAGCGCCAGATCGTCGCCGCCACGCACGGCAGTTCCAAGCCGTGCTGGAGCTGCCACAATCCGCATTCGCCCAAGCTGCTCGTCGGCGCCGCCGAGCCCGCGGCGCTGCGCGGTGACGCGGCCGCGGGAGAAACGAAGGCCGCGCTGTGCGCCGGCTGCCACGGCATCGGCGGCGTGAGCAAGAACCTGCCCGGGCCGAGCCTCGCCACGCAGAGCGAGGCCTACCTGGTCGGTGCCCTCGACGCGTACCGGGCCGGTACCCGCACCAACCCCTTGATGGCGCCGATGGCGAAGATGCTCAGCGACGCCGACATCAGGAACCTTGCAGCGTATTTCTCGAGCGTGCGCTGCAAGAGGGACTCGGGTGCGCGCCTGATCGCGGTTGCGCAGACGGCGGCGAACGCCTGCGTCGCCTGTCATGGCGCAGGCGGCGTCAGCACCAACCCGCTGTGGCCGAACCTCGCTGGCCAGTCCGAGGCCTACCTGCTCGGCGCGCTGAACGCGTACCGGAGTGGCGAGCGCAAAAGTGCGGTCATGACGCCTGTTGCCAGGAGCCTGAGCGGCACGGACGCGGCCCGTGCCGCGGAATATTTCGCCGGCCGTCGTTGTGGATAGAAAATGAACGAAGAAGCCAGAATTGCGCACGAGCGAAAAGAGCGCCGCGACTTCCTGCGCATTCTCGGCGGTGCCGTCGCGCTCGGCGGTGCGGCGCTCGGGCTGAATACCCTCATCGGAGAAGCGGTCGCGGCGGCGGGCAGCTCTCCGCCGCCGCCGGCGATCCCGGGCTACGACTGGAGCAAGCACCGCTGGGCGTTCGGCGTAGCCGTGGAGCGCTGCATCGGCTGCCTGCGCTGCGTCGAGGCCTGCAAGATCGAGAACGACGTAGTGCTCGACCCGAACCACTTCCGCACATGGGTAGAGCGCTACGCCTACCTCGAGGGCGAGCGGGAGCCGCGCATCGACAGCCAGTCGGATCCGCGCGACATCGCGGCCGCAGGATTCGGCGGCGAGTACCGTTTCGACGACCGCTATCGGGATGCGAAGGTCGACCAGGCCTTCTTCGTGCCCAAGCTGTGCAACCAGTGCGAGAACCCGCCCTGCGTCGAGGTCTGCCCGACCGGCGCGACCTTCAAGGCGAAGGACGGGGTCGTGCTGATCGACCAGTCCTACTGCATCGGCTGCCAGTACTGCGTGCAGGCCTGCCCCTACGGCGTCAGGTATCTCGATCCCCGCAAAGGCGTCGCCGACAAGTGCACCTGGTGCTATCACCGCATCACCAAAGGACTCATGCCGGCGTGCGTCGAGATTTGCCCGACACACTGCCGCGTATTCGGCGATGTGAACGACCCCGAGGCCGAGGTCACCCGGTTCATCCGCGACAACCGGGTCGAGGTCCTCAAGCCCGAGACCGGCAACGGCCCGCAGGTCTTCTACACCGGCATAACCAAGGACGTCTCGTGACCCCGGACCTGTTCGCGAACGCCGCACCCTACGTCGGCTATGTCTATCCCAACGAGACGGTCGTCCCGTGGAGCCTGCTGATCGTCGTCTACCCGTACATCACCGGGTTGGTGGCGGGCGCCTTCATCGTCTCGAGCCTCTACCACGTCTTTGGCATGCAGCAGTTCAAGCCGATCGCGCGCTTCGCGTTGCTCACCGCGCTTTGCTTCCTGTTCTTCGCGCCCCTCTCGCTGTTGATCCACCTCGGGCGTCCGGAGCGCGCCTTCCACGCGGTGCTCACGCCGCACTGGACCTCCGCCATGGCGGCCTTCGGCTACGTTGCGGGCTTCTATCTCGTCGTGCTGGTACTCGAGATCTGGTTTGCGTTCCGCGCCGACATCGTCGCCATGGCGAGAACCGCCCGCGGGGCGCTACGGCCGCTCTACCGCGCGCTGACGCT
>JBLMWT010000287.1:0-5077 GCA_050257375.1 Sphingomonadaceae bacterium | reverse complement strand
CCATGCTGATCGCGGGAGACATCGGAGGCACCAAGACGCTGCTCGCGCTTTACGCTCCGGAGCGGGGACCGCGCCGCCCGATCGCTCAGGCGGAGTTCCACAGCGCCCGCTACGAGCGCCTGGAGGACGTTGTGGAAGACTTTCTCGCGCAGAGCAAGGCGCGTGCGAGCGTGGCCTGCTTCGACGTCGCCGGCCCGGTCGTGGGCGGGCGCGCCCGACTCACCAATCTGCCGTGGGTCATCGAGGAGCAGCCTCTGCGCGAGCAGCTCGGCCTCAAAAGCGTCAGCCTGATGAACGACCTGCAGGCCACCGCGTACGCGGTGCCGCGGCTGCAGCCGGACGAGCTGCATACCATCGTGGAGGGCCGCGCCGAACCCGAGGGCGCGCTCGCCGTGATCGCTCCCGGTACCGGGCTGGGCGAGGCGTTCCTCGTGCGCAGCGGCGGCGAATACCTCGCGTGCGCGTCGGAAGGCGGGCATGCGGACTTCGCACCGCGCGACGACCTCCAGGACGCGCTGCTACGTCACATGCGCGCGCGCGAATCCCACGTGAGCGTCGAGCACGTGTGCTCGGGCTCGGCCATACCCGCCATCTACGCGTTCCTGCGCGACAGCGGGCGCGCGACGGATCCGGCGCCGCTCGCCGCGCGGCTCCGCGAGGCGCAGGACCTCACGCCACCGATCGTCGAAGCGGCGCTCGCGGACCCGCGCGCCAATGCACTGAGCGCGCTCACGCTGCAGGTGTTCGTTGCGATTCTCGGCGCGGAGGCAGGCAACCTGGCGCTCAAGGTGCTGGCCACCGGCGGGGTGTATCTCGGCGGCGGGATTCCACCGCGCGTGCTGCCGCAGCTGCAGGATGGTCGATTCGCCCGGGCGTTCGTCGACAAGGGGCGCTTCGAGCCGACCATGAGGAACATTCCGGTACACGTGATCACGACGCGCGCGGCGCTTCTCGGCGCGGCGATGGTCGGCCTGCGCCGGTTGCAGGCGTCTTGACGGGAGGAGATATGCAGCTCGGGATGATCGGACTGGGGCGTATGGGCGCGAACATGGCGCTGCGTCTGATGAAGGAAGGCCACCAGCTTGTGGCCTACGACGGCAGCGCGGACGCGGTGCGCCGGCTCGAGCAGTCGGGCGCCACAGGCGCGCGCACGCTCGCGGACTTCGTCGCGCGCCTGTCGAAGCCGCGCGCGGTGTGGCTGATGGTCCCTGCGGCCGCGGTCGACGCGCTGCTCGAGCAGATCGCGCCGCTGCTCGCGCCGGGCGACATCGTCGTCGACGGCGGCAATTCCTACTACCACGACGACCTGCGCCGCAGCGCGTGGCTGGCGCAGCGCGCGCTGCACTACGTTGACGTCGGCGTGAGCGGCGGGGTGTGGGGTCTGGAGCGCGGTTACTGCCTGATGATCGGCGGTGAGGAATCGGCGGTGACCCGTCTCGAGCCGATCTTTCGTGCGCTTGCACCGGGGGTGCAGGCCGCCGCCCGCACGCCCGGGCGCGACGGCGAAGCGGAGCCGGCCGAGCACGGCTACCTGCATTGCGGGCCGAGCGGGGCGGGCCACTTCGTGAAGATGGTGCACAACGGCATCGAGTACGGCCTGATGGCCGCCTATGCCGAAGGCCTGAACATCCTGCACGGCGCGTCGGCCGGCGCGCAGCGCGCCGAAGTCGACGCCGAGACCGCGCCGCTGCGCCATCCCGAGCGCTATCGCTACGACATCGATGTGGCGCGCGTCGCCGAGCTGTGGCGCCGCGGAAGCGTGATCGGCTCGTGGCTGCTCGACCTCACTGCGGGCGCGCTGCGCGCCGATCCTTCGCTGTCGCAATTTGCCGGGCGGGTGTCCGACTCGGGCGAAGGCCGCTGGACCCTGCAGGCCGCCGTGGACGAGGGCGTGCCGGCGCCTGTGCTCGCCGCGGCGCTCTTCGCGCGCTTCGCCTCGCGTGGCCACAGCGAGTACGCCGACAAGCTGCTCTCGGCGATGCGCTACGAGTTCGGTGGTCATCACGAAAAACGAGCATGACGGCCGGTCAGCACCAAGAGACGCTCGTATTCCTGTTCGACGTCGACAACACGCTGCTCGACAACGACCGCGTGCAGGCCGACCTGCGCACGGAGCTCGCGCGCCGCTTCGGCGCAGCATCGCGCGACCGCTACTGGGCGATCCTGGAGGCCCTGCGCGGCGAGCTCGGCTACGTCGACTATCTCGGGGCGCTGGAGCGCTACCGGCTGGAGCGCATGCACGATCCGCGCGTGCTGCGCGTCTCGTCCTGGCTGATCGAGTATCCGTTCGCCGAGCGACTCTACCCGCGCGCGCTGCAGGTGCTGCGGCGTGCGCGCCAGCACGCGCGCACCGTGATCCTGTCGGACGGCGACGCGGTATTCCAGCCGCGCAAGGTCGAACGCTCCGGTTTGTGGGACGCGGTGCAGGGCGATGTGCTCATCTACGTGCACAAGGAACAGATGCTCGACGAGGTCGAGCGCCTCTATCCCGCGCGCCATTACGTGATGCTCGACGACAAGCTGCGCATTCTCGCGGCGATGAAGAAGATCTGGGGCGCACGCGTGACGACCGTCTTCGTGCGCCAGGGCCACTACGCGAACGACGCAGCCGCGCTCGCGCACTATCCTCCCGCGGACTCGGCGCTGGCGCGCATCGGCGATTTCATGCACGCCGACCTGACCGGCGCGGCGGCGCACTGAGCAGGAGCGGGTTCGGTGCGGCTAAGCGTCTATCCGGATGCCCGGCAGCTGGCCGAGGCCGCCGCCGGCCACGTCGCACGGCTCGCGCGCGAAGCGCTCGCCGACCGCGGGCGCTTCACCTTCGCGCTTGCCGGCGGCAGCACGCCTCGCCCTGTTTATGAGCGCCTCGCCACGCCGCCCTACGCGAGCGAAGTCGACTGGGCGCGGACCGAGCTGTTCTTCGGCGACGAGCGCTGCGTACCGCCCTGGGACGCGGGCAGCAACTACGCCATGGTCAGGCACGCCCTGCTCGCGCGCGTGCCCGTGCAGGAAGCGAACGTGCACCGCATGCGCGGCGAGGACGACCCGCAGGCTGCGGCCCGCGACTACGAGGCGCTGCTGCGGGACGCACTGGGCGTTGTCCCGGGCGACATGGCGCCGGCCGCGGCTCTCGACCTGGTGCTGCTCGGCATGGGCGAGAACGGCCACACCGCGTCGCTCTTTCCGGGCACGCCCGCCCTCGGCGAGACGCGCCGCTGGGTCGTGGCGCAGTACGTCGAGGGGCTCGGCGCGTGGCGGCTGACGCTCACGCCCGCGCTGCTGAACGCGGCGCGTCACGTCACGTTCCTGGTATCCGGGGCGGGCAAGGCGCGCACGCTGCAGCGCGTGCTCGACGGTCCGCGCATACCGCAGGAGCTGCCGGCGCAGATCATTCAGCCGGCGCACGGCGAGTTGCGCTGGATGGTGGATGCGGCGGCCGCCGGGTACCTCTCGCGCAGGCCGTGACGCACATGCAGGCCTTCGGCGCGCCCGGCATTTCCCCCACCTGGACCAGCAGCGCCAAGGACATGGTCGGATGCGCACTCGGCCCTGCGCGCCTGTGGTTCACCTCCGGCTTCGGAATCCTGAACGAGGTCTACTACCCCCGGGTCGACATCCCGCAGATCCGGGACCTCGGCTTCATCGTAGCCGACGGGCGCGGCTTCTGGGTCGAAGTCAAGCGCCTGAACGCATACCGCGCGCGCACGCCGCGCGCCGGCGTGCCGGCGCTCGAGATCGTGCATTCGCACGCGCGCTTCGAGCTGCGCCTGCGCGTCGCGCCCGATCCCCTGCGCGACGCGCTGCTCATCGAAGTCGCGCTGAGCGGCGAGGCGGCGCTGCGCCCCTACGCACTGCTCGCGCCGCATCTGGGCGGCACCGGCGAAGGCAACCTTGCCGAGGTCGGCTGGCACCGCGGACGCAAGATCCTGTGGGCGGAACAGGGCCCTTTCGGGCTGGCGCTCGCCGCCGCCAAACCGGACCAGACTCATGCTTGGGGCGCGGCGAGCGCGGGCTACGTGGGCGCAAGCGACGGCTGGCAGGACTTCGCGCAGCATGGCGCCTTGAGCTGGCAGTTCGAGTGCGCCGGCCCGGGCAACGTCGCATTGATCGGCGAGTTGCCGGCCGCGTGCACGCTCGCGCTCGGCTTCGGCACGAGCCGCGAGGCGGCCGCGACGCTGGCTTTTGGCGCTCTCAGCCAGCCTTTCGAAGAGGTGTGGCGGCGCCATGTCGAGGGCTGGAGCGACTGGCACGCGCGCCTGCGCGCGCCGGCGCTGCTGCCTGCGGCGCTGCAAACCCAGATGGCCACCTCGGCGATGGTGCTGCGCGCACACCAGGACCGGACGTATCCCGGTGCGATGGTCGCGAGCCTCAGCGTTCCCTGGGGCAACGCGCGCGACGATGTGGGCGGATACCACCTGGTGTGGCCGCGCGACCTGGTGGAAAGCGCCGGCGGGCTGCTGGCGATCGGCGCTTTGGAAGACGCACGCAACATCCTGCGCTACCTGCTGGCCACGCAGCACCACGAGGGGAACTGGTCGCAGAACCAATGGCTCGGAGGGCGGGCCTACTGGCAGGGCGAGCAGCTCGACGAGACGGCGTTCCCGGTGCTGCTCGCCGCGGCGCTCGGCGAGCGCGACGCGCTCGATGGCATCGAGGTGCTCGACATGATCCATAGAGCGCTCGCGTTCATCGCGCGCAACGGCCCGGCGACGCAGGAGGACCGCTGGGAGGAAGATGCGGGCATCAGCGCCTTCACGCTCGGCACCTGCATCGCTGCGCTGGTGTGCGGCGCGCGCTTTCTCGACGAGCCCGAGCGCGGTTTCGCGCTGCGCCTGGCCGATTTCTGGAACGAGCGCGTCGAGGAGTGGACCAGTGTGCGCGGCACCGCGCTCGCGCGCCGGTGCGGAGTGGCAGGCTATTACGTGCGCATCGGGCCTCCGCCGGACGGAGGCGGATGCGAGCTCGCGAGGGTGCTGCCGATCAAGAACCGACGTCGCGACCCGAAGCTGCCCGCGAACGAGCAGGTCGGCACCGATTTCCTGCAACTGGTGCGCTTGGGCCTGCGCGATGCACACGA
>JBLMWT010000286.1:0-5696 GCA_050257375.1 Sphingomonadaceae bacterium | reverse complement strand
GCAGTAAAGGCACGCTCTGTACGACCGCCACGCAGTCGTTCGACCGCCGTACTTTCCTTGAGATCGAAACATCGGCCGGGCAACGTCCCGTTTATTTCTACTTGAGGAATTACCAGAACATGGCAACCGGAACTGTGAAGTGGTTCAACGACGCGAAGGGCTTCGGATTCATCACTCCCGATGGCGGGGGTGAAGATCTGTTCGCACACTTCTCGGCGATCAACATGCAGGGCTTCAAGACGCTCAAGGAAGGTCAGAAGGTCAGCTTCGAAGTGACGCAGGGCCCGAAGGGCAAGCAGGCGTCGAACATCCAGGCCGTCTAAAGCCGCAGAACTTCTGCTCCGTGCGAAAGGCCGGGCGCTCGCGCCCGGCCTTTTTTGTTCCTGGCGCAGGCTACGGTGGGCCGCGGCCCTCCGTGGACACGCCGTTCATCGGCCTCCTTCGGCCGTCGCACGTCCGGGCTTCACTTCGTGCCGGTGCAATCGTTACGATGCGACGAAGTACCCGCCCCGCGCCGCGCGACACGCTTGCGTCGCGCGCCGGTATACTGGGTGCCGCATGCGCAAACGCCCCGCGCCGCGCGATCCATGGCCGGAGCGAGAGGAGAGCGACGATGCCAGCAGAACCGGAACCGGGCGCGCTGGAGTTCGAGAAGGTTTCCGTCACCGACGCGCGCAAGGCGCTCGAGGAAACCGGACCGGCGTACGGCGTCAAGAAGACGCCCGAGAATTGGGAAGAGAAGCGCAGGCAGGCGCCCACCGAGACGCTGACCGACGAGACCGTCGCTTGGATGGCCGCGTTGCCGGAGGCGGCGCGCCCGCGGCAACTCGCGCTGCGCTATGCGCGGATCGCGAATCGCATCTGCAAGCTGTGGCCCGAGCGCCTCAAGTGCGAGCGGTTCCTCGACGACCTGATGACCGACAAGCGCGGCGGCCGCAAGGGCTTCCCGCTGCAGATCGCGAACGAACTCGCCACGCTGCGCGACCACTACTTCCGGCTGCACCATCACGGAAAATCGGCGTGGGAGCACGTCGAGATGGGGCGTTAGCCGATCCGCCGGGGGATCGCGCGGCGTCGGGCCCGCGGTCCTACGGCATGAGCGAGCGCGAACCGGTCCCCCCGCGTGCAGCGCGGAGGACGATCGCGTGAGCCCGCATCAACCCGGCGGCGGCGTGGCGAAGAAGAACGCAAACGCCAGCAACACATAGACCGCCACCAGCAGCACACCCTCGAACCACGTCACCTCGCCGTCGCGGGTGATGGCATTCACGACGAAGGCGACGCTCGCGATCGCGACGAGCTCGAGCGGATTGTCGAACACGAGGTCCATCGGCTGCCCGAGCAGGTGCGATAGCAGCACCAGAACGGGTGCAACAAGGAGCGCCACCTGGATCGTCGAGCCGACCGTGATGCTTGCGACGAGGCCGATGCGTCCCTGGCGCGCGAAGTAGACCGACGAAAAGTACTCGGCCGCGTTGCCGACGACTGCCAGTACGACGACGCCGAGGAAGAAGGTCGAGACGCCGATCCCCGTTGCCGTTTTTTCGAGCGCTCCCGAAACGAGATCGGCCATCCCCGCGGTGGCGGCTGTCGCCGTTACCAGCACGGCGAGCGCGCGCCAGAGCGGCCACGTTGCCTCTTCGCTCTCGGGGGATTCCTCGAGCGCAAACACGTCGCGGTGCGTGACGAGCGTGTACGCCAGGTTGGCGGCGTAGACGACGATCAGTACGACCGCGACGGCCAGGCTCAGCTTCTCGTCGAGCGCGGTCGCCTCGGTCGAGGCGAAGATGCCGCGCTCGGTGTAGTCGAAGAGCGCCGGCACGAGGAGCGCGATCACCGCGAGCATCAGCAGGCTGGACAACAGCGCGGCGCGCTGGGGCTTGAAGCGCAGCTCGCGCCGGCCCCACGTGCCCACCGTGATTGCGAGGCCGAACCCGAGAAGACCGTTGCCGATGATCGAGCCCGTGATCTGCGCCTTCACGACCTCGGCGTTACCGGCGAGCAGGACGAAGATCGCCAGCACCAGCTCGGCGGTATTGCCGAACGTGCTGTTGAGTAGGCCGCCCACCGCCGATCCCGCGCGCCGCGCGACGTGCTCGGTGCCGCGGCGGATCCATTCGGCGAGCGGTACGATGGCGACGACGCCCGCGACGAACGTCCACGGCGGTGCGACGTCGAGCAGGAAATGCACGCCGAGGGCAGCGGCGACGAGGATCAGCGTCGCGAGGAAAAGCATGGCCGTGCTCCCGGCAGCAAGCGCCGTACCGGGAAATGCAGCGGCGGTGCAGGTGCTGGACCGCCGTCAGGTCATTGCGCGGGTCAACGGCGCATCGGTAATTCTTGCGCGCAAGACGAGCGTGGCCGCGCAAACGCGGCCACGGAAGGAATGGGCCGGCGTCACCCGCCGTGCCGGATCGCGCTCGACATCGTCATGAATGCTGGCACGCCGCGTGGCCGCAATTGCAATGCCGGGCGCTCGTCGACTGCGCCTGCTGCTGACCCTGCGACGACTGCTGCGTCTGCTGCGCGCAGTAGGTGCTGCAATACTTCTCGCCCGACTGCACCGCGCATTGGCAGCCCTGATGGGCGCATCTGCCTTGGCTATTCGCCATGAACTCCTCCTTGGAAATAACCGCCGCGGCAACGTGCGCGGCGCCACGTGGGGTGTGACCCGGTGCGGCGCCGGCCGTTCAATGACCACGCGCGGGCGTGGGCGCGAAGTCGGTTGTGGCCGCGAAGTCGGGTGGGGTCCCGCGACCGCCGCGCAGGCTCGACCGCTACGGCGCAGATGCCACCTGGGACAAATTCACCGGTCCGATAACTTGTGAGGCGTCAGATCGACGTTCCCAAGCGGAGAAGATCAAAATGCTCACCGTCGAAACCGTACGGTCCCTTGTGCAACGGGCCATTCTTGCCCCCTCCAGCCACAACACCCAGCCATGGCGGTTTCGTGCGACGGAGACGACGATCGATCTGTTAGCCGACTGGACCCGCGCACTGCCGGTCAACGACCCGTTCGACCGCGAACTCGTCATCAGCTGCGGCGGGGCTTTGATGACACTACGGATCGCTGTGGCCGCCTCCGGTCTCGGCGCACGGGTACAGGTGCTACCCGATGCCGGCGATGGAGATTGCCTGGCCCGCGTCGAGGTGACCGCCGAACCCCCTGACGCCGAGCTCGAGGCTTTGGGGCCATTCATCGAGCAGCGCCGAACTTACCGCAAGGCGTTCGGCGCGCAGGCGGTCGCGGCCGATGCCATGGCCAGCGTCACCGCAGCCGCTGCCGCCGAAGGCGCCTCGCTACTGACGCTCGACGACGCGCAACGACAGCTGGCCGGCTCCCTGGTGGCCGAGGGCGACCGCGCGCAGTGGAGCGACCCGCGCTGGCGGCGCGAACTCGCCATGTGGATGCATCGCCGGCGCGACGGCGATGGTCTGAGCGTACCCGCCCTGGCAGCGCCCATCGCGCAAGCCGTGGTGCGCACCTTCGACATGGGCAATGGGGTAGCGGCCAAGGACCACCAGCTGCTCTTGGGCTCGCCATGGCTGGCGGTGCTGACCACCTCGGAAGACGACACTGCCGCCTGGCTGCTCGCTGGCCAGGCGCTGCAACGGGCCATGCTCGTGGGCTGCCTGCATGGCCTGCAGGCGTCGTATCTGAACCAACCCATCGAAGTCGCACCGCTGCGCGAACGCTTGCGCTCGGCCCTGGGCACCCCTGCATATCCGCAGTTGCTGATTCGCTGGGGCCATCCCACCGATGCCGCGCCGGCGGCCCCACGGCGGCCGGTAGATGCGGTGATCGAGCCATCCGCGTGACGCGATCATCGGTCAAGGGGGATCGCATGAAATGGGTACTGCTCGGGCTGGCGGGTCTGCTGGTCGTAGTGATCGGGATGTGGGGGTTCGGCCAGTGGCGATGGAGCCAGAAGACGCAGGCGCTTCTGGAACGCTTGGAAACTGCTCGCCTGCCTCTGCCGACCGAGCGATTCGATCCGCGCGAACTGGACGGGCTTCCCGATCCCGTTGCACGGCACCTGCGCAAGGCCCTTCCGCCCGGGACCCCCCTCATCCGCGCGGCCGACGTGGTGCACGAGGGCTCGTTCAACATGAATCTCGACAAGGGGCAGTGGAAGCCGTTCACCTCCCGCCAGCGCGTGGTCACCCGCCGACCCGGCTTCGTCTGGAATGGCCGGGTGTCCATGGCACCCGGACTGGTCGTCCACGTTCACGACGCCTACGTCGATGGCGAGGGCATCCTGGAGCCCGCGATCCTTGGCCTGTTCACCCTGGTGAATCTGCGCGACCATGGCGAAGTGGCGCGCGGCGAGTTGATGCGCTACATGGCCGAGGCGGCCTGGTACCCGACCGCGCTGCTGTCCAGCCAGGGCATGCAGTGGGAGCCCATCGACGATCGCAGCGCCCGCGCGACGCTCGCGGACGGCGACGTGCGGCTCACCATGACCTTCCACTTCGGCACGGATGAGCTGATCGAAACGATCCGCGCCGAGGATCGTGGGTTTGCTGATGGCAACCGGATCATCCCGATGCCGTGGGAGGGCCGCATGTTCGACTACCAGCGGCGCGATGGACTGCTGATCCCCGTGCAGGGCGAAGTGGCTTGGCTGACGCCAGAGGGTCGAAAGCCGTACTGGAGAGGCAGGATCATCGAGCTCGAATACCAGCGGTAGCGCCGGGCGAAGAGGCTGAAGACCCAGGTTGCTTTCTGTAGCGCTATGGGTTGCCTACCCAAGCGCGATGGACAACCGCTGGCTATGACGCACGCGCAAGTCATCGTCACGAAAGGCCGTCTGCGTGTGCTCCGGCGAAGAAGTTGGCGCCGGTTTTGAGAGAACAGAGAGCGAAAGAGAGTCGAGCCCGGCGACTTTAGGGCGCCCGGCCACCCGCGGGTGGCGCATGCAGATCGGCGCCGAACGCCGCGTGGTATCGCGGAATCGGGAAATGAAAACGCCCAACCGGTAGAGGTTGGGCGTTGAATGGTGGTGGCCAAGGGCGGAATTGAACCACCGACACAAGGATTTTCAGTCCTCTGCTCTACCAACTGAGCTACTTGGCCGATTGAACTGCAGCGGCCGAAGTTCCGCATGAAGCGGAAAGCTTCGGCCGAGGCGGCGATTATACCAGCGGCCTCGCGTTCGAGCCCGGGCCGAACCGGCGAACAAACCATCATGCCGGTGCCCAAACGCGTCGCGACACGTGTCTTGCAAGGCGCTATGCTGCTGGGTTCGAGCAGGCGGCATCGTATGTCCTGCGCTCGCGCGACATCCACGTGCCGGCCGCCCGAAACCGCAAGCGCTCATCACGCAATTTCACCCGGCCGACCGGCCGCAGGAGAGATTCCATGGCAACCTACATAGTTCTGTCGACTTTTACCGAGCAAGGCATCCGCAACGTCCAGGAAACCGCGAAACGCTCCGAGGCCGTACGTGAGCTGGCTCGGAAAATGGGCATCGAGACCAAGTCGATCTACTGGACGCTCGGTGGTTACGATGTCGTCGTGACGTTCGAGGCGCCGGACGACGAATCGATGACTGCGCTCAGTCTCGCCGTGGGCGCACAGGGCAACGTCAAGACGCAGACGCTGCGCGCTTTCTCCAAGGACGAGATGGCCGGAATCATCGGAAAGCTCGGACGCTGAAGCGGCCTGCCGCGACGGTCAGGGCGGGGCGCCCGGG
>JBLMWT010000285.1:0-2733 GCA_050257375.1 Sphingomonadaceae bacterium | reverse complement strand
CTGGATGCCGCCTTCGGAGATGGTCCAGAAGTAAAAGCCGTCGGTCGCGATGCGCATGTGCTCCAAGCCCGCGAGCACCGCGGGCTTGGGATCGAGGCCCGTCGCGCCGGGCCCGTCGCCGCGGCCGGTGGCGCCGTGACACACCGCGCAGTTCTGCTCGAACAGCGTCTTGCCCGCGGCGACGTTCTCAGCGCTCGCGGGCAACGGATTGCGCAGCGACGCGTACTTCGGATCGAGGCCGTGATGCATGACGTAGACGTGGCGCGGCGAGGGTCCGCCACCCATCATGCCGGGGCCCATACCGCGTCCGGGCTGAGCGCCGGCGACGGCCGGCACGAGACAGATCGCGAGGATGAAATGCTTCGGCAGGTTCGTTCTCATAGGGGAAGCCGGGCGTAGCGCGCGGCGAGTTCGACGAAGGATCTCTCCGATTCGACCGCATTGAACGCCCGGCCCAGCTCCTCGTCAAGGATCGCGGCGACCCGCGCCGCGAGCGAGCCGGCGAGGCGCGCGTCGAGAAACAGCAGGCGCGAGCGTCGCGCGAGCACGTCCTCGACCGAGCGCGCGTATTCGCAGCGCGCGGCGAAGCGCACCATCGCTTCGGTCAGGCCGGGCGCGAGCTCGCGCTGCGCGCCAGGCAGGCTCGCGATGAGGGCCGCTTCCGTGCCGTACAGGTGCAGCCCTGGCGGCGCGCTCAGGGGTTGCTGCGCGCGCGCCGGCGCGCCGGTGAGCGCGAGCGCAATGGTCGCCCCTGCGGGCCGCTCGGGCAGCAGGCCGCGCGCCATGCAAGCGGCGAGCACGTCCTCGGCCATCGCGCGGTAGGTGGTCCACTTGCCGCCCGTGACCGTGACCAACCCCGTGCGCTCGGCGAGCACCAGATGCTCGCGCGACAGCGTCTTGGTGTCGCCCGGCCGCGCGTCAGGCGGGCGCACCAGCGGACGCAGCCCGACCCACACCGAGCGCACGTCGGCGCGCGTCGGCGCGCGCTCGAGGATGCCGGCGGCTTCGCGCAGGATGAACTCGACTTCCTCGGCGAAGGGCTCCGGCTCGGCGGCGAGATCGCGGCGCGGCGTGTCGGTGGTGCCGAGGATCGTGGCGCCGAGCCAGGGCACGGCGAACAGCACCCGCCCGTCGCGCGTGCGCGGCACGAGCAGCGCGTGGCCGCCGGGCAGGAACTCGCGCCCCACCACGACGTGCACGCCCTGGCTCGGCGCCACGAGCTCGCGCCCCGGGTCGCGGTCCATGCGGCGAATCTCATCCACCCACACGCCGGTCGCATTCACCACGCAGCGCGCCCGCAGCGCGTACTGCGCGCCGCTCTCGCGGTCCTCGGCCACGGCCCCGGCGACGCGCCCATCGTCGTGCAGCAAGCCGACCGCGGCGCAGTGGTTCACCACCAGCGCGCCGCGCGAGATCGCGCTGCGCGCGAGCGCCACGGCGAGCCGCGCGTCGTCGAACTGCGCGTCCCAGTAGCGCACCGCGCCGGCGAGGCCGGCGCCGCGCACGCCGGCCGCAGCTTCGAGCGCGGCGGCGCGGCCGAGGAACGCGGTGTGCCCCAAACCCGCGCGCCCGGCGAGCAGGTCGTAGGCGAGCAGTCCGCTGCCGTAGAACCACTTTTCCAGCCAGCGGCCGCGCGCGCCATACAGCGGCAGCAGGAAGGGCAGCGGCTGCGCGAGGTGCGGTGCGTTCGCGAGCAGCCGTGCGCGCTCGCGCAGCGCTTCGCGCACCAGGTGCACGTTGCCCTGCGCCAGGTACCTCACGCCGCCGTGCACCAGCTTGGTGGCGCGCGAAGAGGTGCCCTTGGCGAAGTCCTCTCGCTCGACGAGCGCGACGGCCAGGCCGCGCGCCGCCGCGTCGAGCGCCACCCCCAGGCCCGTCGCGCCCCCACCGATCACCAGCAGGTCGAGCGCCGGCGCGCCCGCCAGCCGGCGCAGCAGATCTTCGCGTGCCGGCTGGGGAGCGCTCATAGGGGCGCTATCTTGCCCTAAGTTTCGCCTTACACTCGCGCAGCATGAGCGAAACGGTCACCGAGGAAGCGCGCGCCGCCGACGCGATCGAGGCGGCGGCCTACCGCGAGATGTACGCCGCGGCGCCAACCGAGCTCGGCGCCCGGCTCGGCCTGGAAACGCGCGAGATCGGCGGTGCGACGCTGCTCGTCGCGCGCGGCATCCCCGATCCGTTCTTCAACCGCGCGATCGGACTCGGGGTCGCGCTACCCGCGCGCGAGGAGGATCTCGACGCGATGCTCGCCGTCTACCGCGGCGTGAAGTCCTGGTGGCTGCACCTCACCCCCGGCGCCACCCCCGCGGCCCTCGGCTCCTGGATGGAAGCGCGCGGCTTCACCCCCGCGAAGAGAAAGGCGTGGGCCAAGATGCTGCGCAGCGCCGAAGCCCCGCCGGCCGCCGACACGCCGCTCGAGGTGCGCGCCGCGCGCGCGGGCGAGGAAGGTCCGCTCGCCGAAGCGATCGCCGCCGGCTTCGGCATGCCTGCGGCCTTCGTGCCCTGGTTCGCGACGCTCGCGCTGAAGAGCGGCTGGCGCGGCTATGTTGCGCTCGAGGCGGACCGTATCGTCGGCGGCGGGCTGCTCTACCTCGCCGGGCGCGACGCCTGGCTCGGCGCGGGCGCGATGCGCGCCGAAGCCCGTGGCCAGCGCGCGCACCGCGCGCTCATGACTCTGCGCATCCGCGAGGCGATCGCGGCGGGCGCGCAGCGCATCTTCACCGAGACCGGCGA
>JBLMWT010000284.1:0-4042 GCA_050257375.1 Sphingomonadaceae bacterium | reverse complement strand
GCTCGACGCGCACGTCCGCGGCGGGGCGCCAGAGCGCGAGCGTGCCCGCCTGCGGCAGGAAGTCGCGCGCCGGATCCTCGGCGCACAGGCGCGCCTCGATCGCGTGGCCGTCGAAGCGCAGCGCGTCCTGGGCGAGCGGCAGCGGCTCGCCCGCGGCGACGCGCAGCTGCCATTCGACGAGGTCGAGCCCCGTAACCATCTCGGTGACCGGATGCTCGACCTGCAGGCGCGTGTTCATTTCCATGAACCAGAAGCGGCCGTCTGCGCCGAGCAGGAACTCGATCGTGCCGGCGCCGACGTAACCCACCGCGCGCGCGACGGCGACCGCCGCCGCGCCCATCGCGGCGCGCAGGCGCGCATCGACGGCGGGCGAGGGCGACTCCTCGATCAGCTTCTGATGCCGGCGCTGCACCGAGCAGTCGCGCTCCCCGAGGTGGATGCAGTTGCCCCGGGCGTCGGCGAACACCTGCACCTCGACGTGGCGCGCCTGCGGGAGCGCCTTCTCCAGGATGATGCGGTCGTCGCCGAACGCGTGCAGCGCCTCGGAGCGCGCCGTCCGGATCTCGCTTTCGAGAGATTCCCTGGAGCGGACGAGGCGGATGCCGCGCCCGCCGCCGCCGGCGACCGCCTTGACGAGCACCGGGAACTCGGGGTCGCGCTCGTAGGTCGGCAGCACGGGGACGCCCGCCTGCGCCGCGATCGCCTTGGCGTTGGCCTTGTCGCCCATCGCGCGGATGGCTGCGGGGGACGGTCCGACCCAGACGCGGCCCGCATCGATCACGGCCTGCGCGAAATCGGGGCTCTCGGCAAGAAAGCCGTAGCCGGGGTGAACCGCCTCGCCGCCCGCCTTCAGGAGCGCGCGAACGTTCAGATACGACTCGCGCGGCGACGATTCGCCGATATGGACTGCCTCGTCGGCCGCGTGCACGTGCAGGGCGTCGCGGTCGGCGTCCGAATAGACCGCGATCGTGCGCAGCCCCATGCGGCGCGCCGTGCGCATCACGCGCAGCGCGATTTCGCCGCGGTTCGCGATCAGCAGGCTGTGGAACGTCATCGCGCCGCGCCGCGCTACTTCCGGGGCAGGATGTGCATGTACTTGCAGATGATGCCGAGCATCACCTCGTCGGCGCCCCCGCCGATCGAGCCGAGCCGCCCGTCGCGGTAGGCGCGCGAGGCCGGGTTGTCCCAGGTGAAGCCCATGCCGCCCCAGTACTGCAGGCAGGCGTCCGACACCTCGCGCCGCAGGCGCCCGCTCTTCAGCTTCGCCATCGACGCGAGTTCGGTGACGTCCTGGCCGTCGACGTACAGCTCGCAGGCGCGGTAGGTGAGCGCGCGCAGCGCCTCGATCTCGGTCTTCAGCTCGGCGAGCCGGTAGTGCACGTACTGGAAGTCGAGCACCGTCTGGCCGAACATCTTGCGCTCGCGGATGTAGTCGATCGTGTCCTCGAGCGTCCTCAGCATCCCGGGGACCGAGCTCGCCGCCGCCCACAGGCGCTCCTCCTGGAACTGCTGCATCTGATAGGTGAAGCCCATGCCCTCCTCGCCGATGCGGTAGCGCTGCGGCACGCGCACGTCGTCGAAGTGGATGAGGCCCGTGTCCGAGGACATCATGCCGATCTTGCGGATCTTCTTGGCGACCGAGACGCCCTTGGTCTTCATCGGCAGGACGATGAGCGACTTGTTCTTGTGCGCCGCGCCTTCCGAGGTGTTGGCGAGCAGGCACATCCAGTCTGCCTGCAGGCTGTTGGTGATCCACATCTTCGCGCCGTTGATGACGTAGTCGCCGCCGTCCTTCTTCGCGGTCGTCCTGATCGAGGCGACATCCGACCCCGCGCCGGGCTCGGACACGCCGATGCACGCGACCTGGTCGCCCGCGATCGCCGGCGCGAGGAACTCCTTCCTCAGCTCGTCCGACCCGAAGCGCGCGAGCGCCGGTGTCGCCATGTCGGTCTGCACTCCGATCGCCATCGGCACGCCCCCGCAGCGGATCTGGCCGAGCGTCTCGGCGAACACCATGCCGTAGCTGTAGTCGAGCGCCGCGCCGCCGTAGGCCTCGGGCTTGGTCAGGCCGAGCATGCCGAGGTTGCCCAGCTTCTTGAACACCTCGTGCGCGGGGAAGATCTCGGCGGCCTCCCAGTCGTCGACGTGCGGGTTGATTTCGGCGTCGATGAATCGCTTCATCGTCCGGCGGATTTCCTCGTGTTCCTGGGTGAATTTCATCTGGCCATCCTGCGGGCGATCCGGCAGCCGTTGCCTCGGGCTCGGAATGATAATACGTGCATGAGCGCCTTTCCCGAGCCCTGGCATTTCCGCGACGAAAGCGAGGCCCTGCACCGGCTGCTGGGGCCGATGCAGGACGCCGGCTTCGCTCAGGCGACCCTTTTCAAGCGCTGGACGATCGACGACATCCTCAGGCACCTGCATTTCTGGAACGGCGCGGCCGCACAGAGCCTGGCCGATCCCTCGGAGTTCGCCGGCTTCGTCACGCGCCTGCGCGCCGAGTTGCAGCGCTCGAGCTTGCGCGAGATCGAGAACGCGGCGCTCGCGCCGCTCCGCGGCCGCGCGCTGCTGCAGGCCTGGCAGGAGCGCTGCGGTGAGCTGGCCGAACGGTTCGCCGCCGCGGACCCGAAGGCGCGCTTGCCATGGGCGGGGCCGGCGATGAGCGCGCGCTCGAGCATTTCGGCGCGCCTCATGGAGACTTGGGCGCACGCGCAGGCGGTCTACGACCTGCTCGGCGTCGAGCGCATCGACTCCGACCGCATCCAGAGCATCGCGCATCTCGGCGTCAACACCTTCGGCTGGACGTTCCGCAACCGCGGCGAAGAGCCGCCGGCGCGCGTTCCTCACGTGAGGCTCACCGCGCCCTCGGGCGCGATCTGGCGCTGGAACGAGCCGAGCGAGGAGGACCTCGTGGAAGGCAGCGCGACCGAGTTCTGCCAGGTGGTCGCCCAGACGCGCAACGTCGCCGATACCGGCCTCGACGTGCGCGGCGACGCCGCGGTGCGCTGGATGGCGATTGCCCAGTGCTTCGCGGGACCGCCGCAAACCCCGCCCGCGCCGGGAACGAGGCTCCGGTCCGGCTAGGGTCTCGCTACGCCAAATTGCATCGGCCTGAGATTTCTGTTGTCGGAAGCAAGCGAAAGGCAGAAACCCAGCACATTCCTCGTGTCGCGCGGGTCGATGACGCCGTCGTCGAGGAGGTACGCGCTGGTGACGAACGCGCTCTGCTGCCTCTCGAAGTTGTCGATGATCTTTGATTTCGTTTTTTCTATGGATTCCGTATCCACAGGGAGATTCTTTCTTTTCATCCCCGCTTCCATCACGATGGCCATCGTAAGGGCCGCCTGCTCGGCGCCCATCACCGCGGTCTGCGCGTTCGGCCAGGAAAACAGGAACCGGGGGTTGTAGGCGCGCCCGCACATGCCGTAGTTGCCGGCGCCGAAGGACGCGCCGCACATGAGCGTGATCTGCGGCACCGTCGCGTTGGAGACGGCCTGGATCATCTTCGAGCCGTGCTTGATCATGCCGGCCTCCTCGGAGGCCTTGCCGACGATGTAGCCGGTCGTGTTCTGCAGGTAGACGAGCGGCAGCCCCGCCTGGCAGCAGGCCTGGATGAAGTGCGTCGCCTTGGTCGCGCCCGCGGGGTCGAGCGGCCCGTTGTTGGTGACGATGCCGACGCGCTGCCCCTGGATCGCGGCGTGGCCGCAGACGGTGGCCGCGCCGTAGTCGGGCTTGAAGTCGAGCCAGTCGGAGTCGTCGGCGAAGCGCGCGATCGCCTCGCGCATGTCCACCGGTTTCCTGTAGTCCGCCGGCATCACGCCAAGCAGCTCCTCGGCGGGGTAACGAGGGGGTTTCGACTTTCTCGGTTCGGAAGTCTTTATATCCAAACGACCTAAGACCTCGCGAGCCAGGCGCACCCCGTCGGAATCGTCCTCGGCCAGGTATTCGCCGAGCCCCGAGACGTGCGTGTGCATGACCGCGCCGCCGAGCTCCTCGTCGGTGGCGATCTCGCCGGTGGCGGCCTTGAGCAGCGGCGGCCCGG
>JBLMWT010000283.1:0-5512 GCA_050257375.1 Sphingomonadaceae bacterium | reverse complement strand
CGTTGCCCTTGCGGCTGGCGAGCGTGTCGTCGAGCGCGTAGGCGAACTCGTCCAGCGTCTGCGCCAGGTTCTTGTGATTGCGGTCGCCGTAGGTGGACTCCACGAGCAGCACGTCGGCCTCCGCGACCGTCGCCGGATCGCGTACGATCGGATGGCCCGGCTGGCCGAGGTCACCGGAGAACACGAGCTTCGTGCCGCCGGCGCGCACCTCCAGGATCGCCGAGCCCAGGATGTGGCCCGCGTCGAGGAAGATGCACGACACGCCGGGGTGCGGCTTCACCTCGCCGTCGTATTCGACCGGCACGAGACGGCGCAGGCTCGCCTGCGCCTGGGCCACGGTGTAGAGCGGCCCCGGCCCGCGCCCCGCGTATTCCGCCTCGCGCTCCTGCAGGTGGCCGCTGTCGGGCAGCATCACGCCGAGCAGCTCGCAGGTCGCGCGCGTCGCGTAGACCGCGCCGGCGAAGCCGCGCGCCACCAGCAGCGGCAGCAGGCCCGAATGGTCGATGTGCGCGTGCGACAACAGCACGAAGTCGATGCCGCGCGCGTCGAACGGGAAGGCCGCGCGGTTCTTGCGCTCCGCGTCACGCCCGCCCTGGAACATGCCGCAGTCGATGAGGAACCTGACCTCGCCCGTGTCGACGAGGTAGCAGGAGCCGGTGACCTCGCCCGCCGCGCCGAGGAAGCTGAGCCTCACTTCTCGAGGTGGTAGTGCGACTCGTTCAGGTAGGCGACGATGTCGGCCAGGTCTTCCTGCGTGAACGTCTGCCCGGTGAGCTTGCCCCAGGCCCTCACCTGCTCGTGCAGGTCGGCGAGCGAGTGCACGCGCGTGTTCGTCCGCGCGCGCTCGTGCACGTGCTCGTAGTGGCAGGTCAGGCAGTGCGTCTCGTACAGCTGCCTGCCGCGGCGCGCGTCCTGCGCATGCGCGGCGGGAGCGAGAAGAAGGAGCGACAGGACGATCAGCTCAGGTCGCCGCATTTCGATCTCTCCGCCTGCGGTTGATGTCGGAGGCGCTCCGCTGCAGGAAGCAGGTGAACGCGCTCGAAGCAGCCCCGAACGCCCAGAACAAAAGAAACCCGACGGAGTAGACCGCAAGCCGGCTCGTGCCTACGGGTTCACCGAAGACGGTGAGCTCCATCGGGTCGAAGACGGTGAAGAAGATCACCTCGGCGATCCCGCCGACGATGAACGAGGGCCACAGGATCCAGATCCAGCGTCTGCTCGGCATGGCTCGCTCCCCCGGAGCGCTCAGCCCCTGCTGCCCGCGAGCGTGAACGGCGCGGCGGTGCCGGACCACACGCCGATCACGCGCCAGGCGGCGTGCGGATCCTCGATCGAGACGTGCCAGTGCCCGGCGGGCAGGCGCTGCGGCAGCGAGGCCTCGTACTCGCCGTCCGCCTCGCGCTGCAGCTGCAGGCGCATGTCGTGCCCCGCGCGCGTGGCGTGCGCGAGCCGCGCGACCAGCTCCGGCGGCGGCGCGAAACGCCCCTCGAGATGCACCACCAGCCGCCCGGGGCCGGGCGCTGCACGCGCCACGATGCCCAGGCGCACCGCCTCGTTCTCGCGCGCGAGCACGCGGTTGATCGCGAGGCCTTCCTTGTAATAGTCCTCCGCCACCAGGCCGTCGGAGGTCGTCACGGCGATCCACAGCGTGACGAAGCCGGCCACCACCACCACCGCAGGCCCGGACATGAGGATCCAGGGCCACGGCTCGCGATACCAGGGTCGCGGAGCGGGTTGCGTGGGGTTCTGCATGGCACCTCCTAGCGAACGATGAATACCGACTTCTCTTCCACCTTGACGTCGCGCTCATCGAGCGCGCGCACTTCGAACTCGATGCGGTGCGTGCCGGCCGCGGCGGCGCCCGCGTCGATGCGCAGCTTGACCGGCACCTCGGTCGTGGAGGTCCCCGGCACGTCCACCTCGGCGGGGCTCGCGAGCGCGAGCGTCGGCAGCCCTTCGGCCGCGATCGCGAAGCGGCGCGGCTTCTCGGTCGTGTTCATGATCTGAAGGCGGTAGACGTTCTCGATCTTGCCGCCCTCCACTTCGCGGGCGATCGCCACGCGGTCGCGGATGACGTCCACCTTGAGCGGCACGCGCAGCCACACGCTCGCCGCCGTGGCGATGATGACGATCCACAGGACCGCGGAATAGACGAGCACGCGCGGGCGGAAGGCGCGCTTGAGCGTCTGCGCGCTGCTCAGGCCCTGCCGCATGGCGTGCTCGGTCGAGTAGCGGATCAGGCCGCGCGCGTAGCCCATCTTGTCCATCACCTGGTTGCAGCCGTCGATGCAGGCGGCGCAGCCGATGCACTCGTACTGCAGGCCCTTCCTGATGTCGATGCCGGTCGGGCACACCTGCACGCAGATGCCGCAGTCGACGCAATCCCCGAGCCCGCGCCCCTTGTAGTCGACGCCGCGCGCGCGCGGCCCGCGCGGCTCGCCGCGCTGCGGGTCGTAAGTGATGATCAGCGTGTCGGGATCGAACATCGCGCTCTGGAAGCGCGCATAGGGGCACATGTACTTGCACACCTGCTCGCGCATCCAGCCGGCGTTGCCATAGGTGGCGAAGCCGTAGAACAGGATCCAGAACGTGGACCAGGCGCCGGCGTTGGCGCTCCAGACGTCGTGCCACAGCCCGCGGATCGGCGTGAAGTAGCCGACGAAGGTGAAGCCGGTCCACAGCGCGATGGCGATCCAGACGGCATGCTTCGCGCTCTTACGAAGGAATTTTCCAAAATTCAGCTCAGCACGATCCAGACGGATGCGCTTGCTGCGGTCGCCCTCGATCCGCTTCTCGACCCACATGAAGATCTCGGTGTACACGGTCTGCGGGCAGGCGTAGCCGCACCACAGCCGTCCGGCCACCGCAGTGAACAGGAACAGGCTCAGCGCCGACACGACCAGCAGCGCCGTCAGGTAGATGAAGTCCTGCGGCCAGAACACCAGCCCGAAGATGTAGAACTTGCGCTGCGCGATGTCGAACAGCACGGCCTGGCGCCCGTTCCACTGCAGCCACGCCGCGCCGTAGAACACGAGCTGCGTCGCCCACACCAGCGCCCAGCGCCAGGCGGCGAACCAGCCGTGCACGGCGCGCGGGTAGATCTTCTTCCTGACCTCGTAGAGCGACTGCTCGGTGGCGAGGTCGGCTTTTGGTTTTTCCTTGTCGAGCACTCTGAGGGAAGGTCGAGCCATGCCTTCTCCGTGCCGCCTACTTCCCGGGCGGCGCGGCGCCGCGCGGATGCGACAGCGAATACACGTAGGCCGCTACCAGGTGGATCCTGGCGGGCGAGAGCCGGTCCTTGAACGCCGGCATCTGGCTGTTGCGGCCGTTGGTGATCGTCTCGATGATGGTCGGCTCGCCCGAGCCGAACAGCCAGATCTTGTCGGTCAGGTTGGGCGCGCCGAGCGCCTGATTGCCCTTGCCCTCGGGGCCGTGGCAGGCGACGCAGTTCTGCGCGAAGATCGCCTTGCCGCGTTCCGCGCGGATCGAGTCGTGCGCCAGGCCCGAGAGCGACATCACGTAGTGCGCGACGTCCTTGACGCCCTGCTCGCCGAGCACCGGACCCCAGGGCGGCATCACGCCCGTGCGGCCGTTGGTGATGGTCGCCTCGATGGTGGCCGGGTCCCCGCCCCACAGCCAGTCGTTGTCGGTCAGGTTCGGAAAGCCCTTGCCGCCGCCCCCGTCGGAGGCGTGGCATTGCGCGCAGTTGTTGAGGAACAGCTTCTGCCCGATCGCGAGGGCCGCGGGATTCTGCGCGAGCTCCGGGATCGCGGTTTTTTCGTACTGGTCGTAGATCGGACCGAACTTCGCTTCGGCGCGCGCGTTCTCCTGCTCGAGCTGTCCGACCTCGGTCCAGCCGAGCAGGCCCTTCCAGCTGCCCAGCCCCGGGTAGAGAGCGAGATAGCCGAGCGCGAATACGATGGTGATGTAGAACAGCCACATCCACCAGCGCGGCAGGGGGTTGTTGTACTCGCCGAGGTCCTCGTCCCAGGTGTGGCCGGTGGTCTCGGTCGAGGTGCCGGCGACCTTGCGCTTGCTCTGCATCTTGAGGAACACGCCGCAGGCGACGATCGACACCAGCGTGATCACCGAGATGTAGATGTCCCAGAAGCTGCTCGTGAACTTGCTCATTGGCCCGCTCCGTTGTTGTCCTGCGGCACTTCGGGCTCGTCGAAGGGCAGTCGCCCGTCGCGCTCGAAGCGCTCGCGATGCGACGGCGCGTAGGCCCACCACACGATGCCGGTGAAGAAGACGACCACCGTCACGGTGACGATGATGCGGATGAGGTTGATGTCCATGGCGCCGCCTAGCGGTTGCGCCCGGCCACGCCGAGCCCCTGCAGGTAGGCGATCAGCGCGTCGAGCTCGGTCTTGTCCTTGAGCTCCGCCGGCGCCTTGGCGATGTCCTCGTCGGTATACGGCACGCCGAGCGTGCGCAGCGCGCGCATCTTCGCCTGGATGTCGGCCGCGTCCGCCGGATTGTGCGCGAGCCACGGGTAGCCCGGCATGTTCGACTCCGGCACCACGTCGCGCGGCTCGTTCAGGTGAATGCGGTGCCACTCGTCCGAGTAGCGCCCGCCGACCCGCTCCAGGTCCGGGCCGGTGCGCTTCGAGCCCCACAGGAACGGGTGGTCGTACACGAACTCGCCCGCCACGCCGTAAGGGCCGTAGCGTTCCACCTCGGCGCGGAACGGCCGGATCATCTGCGAGTGGCAGTTGTTGCAGCCCTCCCGGATGTAGACGTCGCGCCCGGTGAGCTCGAGCGCGCTGTAAGGCTTCAAGCCCGTCACCGGCTGGGTGATCGACTTCTGGAACGACAGCGGCACGATCTCCACCAGGCCGCCGACGCTGACCACCAGGATGATGAGGATGATGAGCAGGCCGTTGTTCCGCTCGATCATGTCATGCGTGAGTTTCATCGCCGCAGTCCTCGTTGGTTAGGCGTGCGCCGCGGCCGGGGCCGGGATCGGCGCCTCGAACGCCCGCGAGCCGGAGATGGTCTTCGCCACGTTGTACGACATGAGCAGCATCCCCGAGAGGTACAGCAGGCCGCCGAGCAGCCGGATGGTGTAGAACGGATAGGCCGCCTTGACGCTCTCGATGAACGTGTAGGTGAGCGAGCCGTCCGGGCTCACCGCGCGCCACATCAGCCCCTCCATCACGCCGGCGATCCACATCGCCGCGATGTATAGCACGATGCCGATGGTGGCGATCCAGAAGTGCACGTTGATCAGCCGCACGCTGTACATCTCGTTCTTGCCGAACAGGCGCGGGATCAGGTAGTAAATCGAGCCGATCGTCACCAGCCCGACCCAGCCGAGCGCGCCCGAGTGCACGTGGCCGATCGTCCAGTCGGTGTAGTGCGACAGCGCGTTCACCGTCTTGATCGACATCATCGGGCCCTCGAAGGTCGACATGCCGTAGAACGACAGCGACACGATGAGGAACTTGAGGATCGGGTCGTCGCGCAGCTTGTACCAGGCGCCCGAGAGCGTCATGATGCCGTTGATCAT
>JBLMWT010000282.1:0-7909 GCA_050257375.1 Sphingomonadaceae bacterium | reverse complement strand
CCGTCGCAAAGCCCCTTCACCGAGGCCGACAGCGACACCTTCAGCGACATCAAAATCGACATGTCGTCCTGACGCCGCGCGCGAATTGGAAAGTCCTCTCGAACTTGCCAAGGCGCTGATCACCCGTCGCTCGGTCACCCCCGCGGACGGCGGCTGTCAGGCGCTCATCAGCCAGCGCCTCGACGCGGCGGGCTTCGCCTGCGAGCACCTGCGCTTTGGCGAGGTGAGCAATCTCTGGGCGCGCCGTGGCAGCGCTCGGCCGCTCGTCTGCTTCGCCGGCCACACCGACGTCGTGCCGCCGGGTCCGCTCGAGCAATGGCATTCCGATCCCTTCGTCCCCACGCTGCGCGACGGCAAGCTATACGGGCGCGGAGCGGCGGACATGAAGTCTTCGATCGCGGCGTTCGTCGTGGCGGTCGAGGCATTCGTCAAGGAGCGCCCAGCGCATTCGGGCTCGCTCGCGCTGCTCCTCACCTCCGACGAGGAAGGCCCCTCGATCGACGGCACCGCGCGAGTCATCGAGCTTCTCAAGCAGCGCGGCGAACGGCTGGACTACTGCATCGTCGGCGAGCCCTCCTCGGTCGAACGGCTGGGGGACATGATCAAGAACGGTCGGCGCGGTTCGCTCTCCGGCCGCCTCACGGTGCGCGGCACTCAGGCGCACATCGCCTACCCGCATCTCGGGCGCAATCCCATCCACCTGCTCGCTCCAGCCCTCGCCGAGCTGGTCGCGACACATTGGGACGAGGGCGATGCGTTTTTCCCGCCGACCTCTTGGCAGGTGTCGAACATCCACGCGGGCGTTGGCGCGACGAATCTCATTCCCGGGTCGCTGGAGCTCGACTTCAATTTCCGCTTCAGCCCGACAAGCCCCGAGGCAGCGCTGCGCGAGCGCTTCGAGGCGATCCTGCGGCGGCACGGCCTGGACTTCGAGCTGCGGTGGTCGCTGTCGGGCAATCCGTTCATCACGCCGCCGGGAGAGCTGGTCGACGCCGTGTCGCGCGCCATCCGGACCAACACGGGGCGTACGCCCGAGCTCTCGACCGGGGGAGGGACCTCGGATGGCCGCTTCATCGCTGCCATCTGTCCTCAGGTCGTGGAGCTGGGCCCCCCCAACGCCACGATCCACAAGCTGAACGAGAACATCGAGCTCGAGGTGCTCGAGCAGCTACCGCGCATCTACCTCGATTCGCTGCGCGCACTGCTGCCCTGAGCTGCGCCGCGCGTGCCCGCCCCGCTTACTGTCGGCGACTTCATCCGCGCCGCCACACGCCGCATGCGGCGCGCGCGCCTGTACTTCGGCCATGGTACGCACGACGCGCGCGGCGAGGCGACCTTCCTCGCGCTCCACGTCCTCAAGCTGAGCTACGAATCGCTGCAGGCGTCGCTCGGCCGGAGGCTGTCCGCGGCCGAGCGCGCACGACTCGCGTCGCTGCTTGCGCGCAGGATCAGCACGCGTCTGCCGGCGCCGTATCTCACCCAGGAGGCCTGGCTCGGAGAGTACCGGTTCTACGTCGACCGTCGCGTCATCGTGCCGCGCTCGTTCATCGCCGAATTGCTGCGCGCGGGACTGGAGCCGTGGCTGCCGCAGCGCGTGCGTAGCGCGCTCGACCTGTGCACCGGCTCCGGCTGCCTGGCGGTGCTGCTCGCGAAGCGCTTCCCTGAGGCGCGGGTCGACGCGTCCGACCTGTCGACCGATGCGCTCGCCGTCGCGCGGCGCAACGTGGCGCGCTACCGCCTGGGCCAACGCATCCGCCTGGTGCGCTCCGACCTGTTCACGGAGTTGCCTCGCCGGCGCTACGACCTGATCGTCAGCAATCCGCCCTACGTGAACGCGGCGTCGATGCGCAGGCTGCCCCCCGAATACCGGCACGAGCCGCGCGCAGCGCTTGCTGGCGGAGAGGACGGCTTGGACATCGTGCGCCGCATCCTCGTCGAAGCGAGGGCGCACCTCGCTCCCGGCGGGCTGCTCGTGTGCGAGATCGGTCATAACCGGCGCGCCCTGGAGAAGGCGTTTCCGTCGCTGCCGTTTATCTGGCTGGAGACGAGCGCCGGGCCCGAGCACGTGTTCCTCCTCGAGCGCGAGCAGCTGCCGCTCACCACGGCGACCTCGACTTCCTCCACGCGCGCCAGGCGGGCTCGAGGTGCGCGACCAGGCGCCGCTCGCGCGCCGCGTAGGATCTCAGGACGGGGGCGCGCTCGTCCCGCCCGAGCCTAATCTCGGAGAGCAGGCGACGTCCGACGGCGATATCGTTGAGCTCGCCCAGAATCTCCTGTAGCGCTTCGAGGCGCCGCAAGTAGCGCTTCACGGCCGCACCCTCGTAGAGCGTGGCGAACGGCTCGCAGGCGTAGCGCAGACGCTTCACCCGGATGCGCAGACGGTGACGCTGCGACGCATCGTCCCAATTTACCTCGTCTCCGTAGTGTCGCAGCCTGCGCTCGAGGCGCGCAAGCATGCGCCCAACAAACGCCGCTGCCGGTCGCGCCGCCTTGCCATCCCGGCGCCAAGGCGACTCGTGCATCCAGCGCACGACGCCAAGCAGGAAGCGCTGCATGCGCGCTGAGCGCGCGAGCGCCTGTGCTGCGCGGCGAGCGCGCGCGTGCGTCGCATTGGCCCGCCGCACGAGCGCGGGACGCCGCAATCCGAGGCAGAACACGTCCCAGTCGCGTGCCTTGCCCAGCACCGGCATAAGATCCTTCAGTGCGGCGGTTGGCGCGCGAAACGCCTTGCGCGGCCCGAGATCCTCGAAGCTGCGCCAGGCCGAGCCCAACCGCCGCAGGCCTACGCGCAGCTGATGCAGATACTCCGGGGCCGAGGCTTGCGCCACGCCCTCGACGTTCCCTTCGATCTGCTCGAGGCTGGCCTGCACCACGGCGAGCAGAACGCTCTCCGTCGATTCGTTTTCTCCGAAGGAAGGCGGTCGTGCCTTGATGGGCGCCGCTCGCTCGCCGGCCGCGAGCCGATAGCCGCGCTCCGCCTTGCTGAGCGGCTCGAGCTCGAGGCGCAGCGGCTCGACGAGCCGCTCGGCGAACTCGAGCATCGCCCCGAGGTCTCCTGCGGCTAACTCGAGCTCGAGCTCCCGAATCGGCGCGCGCCGCCGACCCGCGGCGATGATGCCCCGATCGACGCACAGCTCGATGCGCGTCCCGTCCTTCAACGAGATCAAAGACGAACGACGCGCGAAGCGCGTGCTGAAGACGGGCATCAGACGCGGCGCAAGCATCCTCAGGTCCAGCCCCGCGCACGCGCAAATCTCGGCGAGCGGCAGCGCGCTCACCGTCAACGCGCCGCGTCCGACCGGGGTTTCCCACTCGCTGCGCTGCGCGAGCCCACTCGCCGGCGCGCGATCGTGCTTGAAGCAGATCAGCCAGCGCCGCCCGTCGCGCCGCAAGCGCAGCGCCGCGCGCGCGGCACGCAGCCGACGCTCGGGAGTGTCGTAGTAGACGCTCTCCAGCACGCGCCGGCTTGCCGGCGCGTGGTCCGGAATTAGGCTCCAGACGCGCGAAGCGGAAGCGGCGGCGAGCCGGAACTTGAGCTCGCGCTCGACATGCATCCGCGTGCCGCTCCTCCAGTGGCTCCAATGCCCTCCTGCGGGAGCCACAGTTTACGCCGGCGCGCGGCACGCCGGCGAGCACAGAGCCGCGCGGCGCGCCCGATCAGCGCGCGCCGCGCTGAGGCAAACTCAGCCTGTCGCGCCGGCGAGCTGCCCGCCCCCGCTACCGATCTGCTTCGAGCGCAGCGGCTTCAGCACCACCAGTGCGAGCGCGACGACGATGAAGTTCATCACCGCCGCGACCACGAACACCATGTGCCAGCTGCCGGTCGAGTGCTTGATCACGTTCGCGAGCGGCACGAGGAACGCCGCCGCTCCCTTCGACGTGTACAGCAGGCTCAGGTTGGTCGTGCCGTACTTCGTTCCAAAGGTATCGGTGCAGGTCGATGGGAACAGACTGAAGATCTCGCCCCAGGTCAGGAATATGAGTGCGGCGAAGATCACGAACGCCCAGGGCGCATGCCCCATCGATCCGAGCAGCCAGTAGCTGATGCCGCCCAGGCCGAACGCGATGGCCATGGTGTTTTCACGGCCGATGTGGTCGGAGATCCAGCCGAATAGCGGGCGGGCCGCGCCGTTCGCGACGTTGTCCACGATCAGCGCGAGCGAGAGCGCGGTGACGCCCGCCACCACCGGCGTGCTCGCGATCCCGAAGTCCTTGGCGATCAGCGCGATCTGCGCCGTCGCCATCAGGCCGCTCGCCGCCACCAGCAGGAACATGACGTAAAGTACCCAGAAGCTGGCGGTCTGCAGCATCTCGCCCGGCGTATAGTTGCGCGCGCTCACCGCGACCTTGACCTTGGCCGCGCTCGGGGTCTGCCCCTCGAGCGGACCGCGCATCGCCCAGGCGAGGATGAAGATGATCCCGCCCTGGATCAGCCCGAACCAGAAGAAGGCGTTGCCGTAGCCGCTCGAGGCGATCACGTGCCGGATCGGGACTACCGTGAGTGCGGCCCCCGCGCCGAACCCGGCTGCGGTCAGGCCGACGGCCAGACCGCGCCGATCGGGGAACCACTTGACCGCATTGCCGACACAGGTCGCGTAGACGGCGCCTGCGCCGGTGCCGGTGAGCACCGCGCCAAAATAGAGCATGCCGAGCGTATCGGCGCGACCGCAGGTAATCCAACCCAGCGCGACCAGAATCCCGCCCACGGCTATCACCAGCTTTGGGCCGCTTTTCGGCCCGAGGCGGTCGCCGATCCAACCCTCGATCGGCGTGAGCCAGGTCTCGAGCGCCACGAATATGGCGAACGCCACCTGGATGCTAGCGATCGCCCAGCCGTGCGCGGCATTGATCGGATGTACGAACAGCGTCCAGCCGTATTGCAGGTTGGCGATCATCACCATGCAGATGATGCCGAGGATGAGTTGAAACCATCGGTTGGGAACAGTGCCGGCGGTGCCGGTCGAATTGGGATTATTCAATTCACTCCTCCTAGCAGGTTATCTCCAACATATTGAATTGTGCGCGGCGAGTCCTGCATTCATCTTGCCGCGTTCTGACTGCTCACTGACGAACCGGCGTCGTGCAAAGAACCGTACGTCGCCCGCCGCCTCCTCCCAGCAAGTGAAGTTTGAGCGCGAGCCGCAAAATTGCATTGACCTCGGACAGGTACCTTAGTCAGACCCCAGCAAGATGCTTTGCACCGTGTGCAAGGAGCGACGTCAATGCGCTCTCTCTATCTATTGGAGCGACGCGCAAGAATTGCGCTTCGAAGTTCGTGCGACGAGCGACAAGACATCGGCCATTCTGTTCGCGCGGCGCTTCGCTCCTACGCTCTCACTGAACGATCACGGCAGCCGCGGTGCTCAATCCCCCCGCGCCGTGGAAGTCTGCGGTACACGTCGCCTCGGACGTTCGCCGGATTGGCGGCCATGATCCGAAACATCATGTCCCCAGGCGAGTCGAACCACCGGCCGATCGGCGTAGTCAAGCACGACCAAAGGAAGCGCACCAAGGAAATTAAAACGCCCGCGCGCGGCGGGCGTTACGAAAAACTGGGGTGGCCGATGGGACTCGAACCCACAACAACTGGAATCACAATCCAGGACTCTACCGTTGAGCTACGGCCACCGTCGTACTGCTAAAACGCTGCGCTTCGTTCGGGCACTTTGGCCTGCCCGGCGGGACTCGAACCCACAACCCCCAGCTTAGAAGGCTGGTGCTCTATCCGGTTGAGCTACGGGCAGCCCCGTTGGCGCAAGTCCCCGTGAATCTGGTCGGGGTGGAGAGATTTGAACTCCCGACATCTTGCTCCCAAAGCAAGCGCGCTACCAGACTGCGCCACACCCCGAAAAAACGGTCGCACATGATACTCCCGTGCGCGGCCGCGAAGCAACGCAAGTCCGTGATAAATCGGCAATATGCTTTCGCCCCGAACTTGCTTGCTGCGGGGGGGCTTTTCTGCTAAAAAGCGCCTTTCCTTTTTCTGGCTGCTGCGTACATGACGGTCGAAATCACGCGAAAAAGCTTCACGCCCTACGCTCCGAAGAAGGGCGAGGAGTACATGAACGCCCGGCAGCGCACGCACTTCAAGAAGATTCTCGAGCAGCTCAAGGCCGAGCTTTCCGAGGAGATCGATCGCACGGTGCACACGATGCAGGACGAGGCGACCGTGTTCGCCGACCCGAACGACCGCGCGAGCCAGGAGTCGGACATGGCACTAGAGCTGCGCAATCGCGACCGCGAACGCAAGCTCATCAAGAAAATCGACGAGACGATCGCGCGCATCGACGCGAACGACTACGGCTATTGCGACAGCTGTGGCGTCGAGATCGGCCTGAAGCGGCTGGAGGCGCGCCCGACCGCGACGCTGTGCATCGACTGCAAGACGCTTGACGAGATGCGCGAGCGCCAAGTCGCCAAGTAGACGGCGGGCGGCACGCAGACGCAAAAAAGGGGCGCCGCGGCGCCCCTTTTTCGTTTCCGTCCTGCCCTGTCAGCCCTGCTTGGCGGTCTCCGGCTGGCTGAGCGCCTTCATCGACAGGCGCACCCTGCCTTTGTCGTCGGCTTCCAGCACCTTCACCTTCACCGACTGTCCTTCCTTCAAGTGATCCGACACGGCGTTCACGCGTTCGTGGCTGATCTGCGAGATATGCAGCAGGCCGTCGCGGCCAGGTAGCAGCTGCACGATCGCGCCGAAGTCGAGCAGGCGGAGCACCGTGCCCTCGTAAACCTTGCCCACCTCGACATCTGCCGTGAGCTCCTGAATCTTCTTCCTGGCTGCCTCGCCGCCCTCGGAGGATACGCAGGCGATGTTGATCGTGCCATCGTCCTCGATCTCGATGGTGGTGCCGGTTTCCTCCTGGATGCCGCGGATCACCACGCCGCCTTTGCCGATCACGTCACGGATCTTGTCCGGATTGATCTTCATCTTGATGATGCGCGGCGCGTAGGTCGAGAGCTCGTTGCGCGAGCCTTCGATTGCGCGCTTCATCAGGTCGAGGATGTGCAGGCGGCCTTCGCGCGCCTGGCTGAGCGCGACCTGCATGATCTCCTTGGTGATCGACTCGATCTTGAGGTCCATCTGCAGCGCCGTCACGCCGCGCTCGGTGCCGGCAACCTTGAAGTCCATGTCGCCGAGGTGGTCTTCGTCACCGAGGATATCGGTCAGCACTGCGAAGCGGTTGCCTTCCTTGATGAGGCCCATCGCGATGCCGGCGACGTGAGCTTTCGAGGGCACGCCTGCGTCCATCAGCGCGAGGCTGCCGCCGCAGACCGAGGCCATCGACGAGGAGCCGTTCGATTCCGTGATCTCCGAGACAACGCGCAGCGAGTAGCCGAACTCCTCCTGCGTGGGCAGCACCGCCACGAGCGCGCGCTTGGCGAGCCGGCCGTGACCGATCTCGCGCCGCTTGGGCGGGCCCATCCGCCCGACCTCGCCGGTGGCGTACGGCGGCATGTTGTAGTGGAGCATGAAGCGCTCGCGGTATTCGCCGGTGATCGCGTCGACGATCTGCTCGTCGCGCCCGGTACCCAGCGTCACGGTCACCAGGGCCTGCGTCTCGCCGCGCGTGAACAGCGCCGAGCCGTGGGTGCGCGGCAGCACGCCGACGCGGATGTCGATCGGCCGCACGGTGCGCGTATCGCGCCCATCGATGCGCGGCTCGCCGTCGAGGATCTGGCTGCGCACGATCTTAGATTCGAGATTGAAGAAGATGTCCTTCACCTCGTTCGCGTTGAGCGTACTCCCTGCTGCGCTCATCTCCGCTTCCAGCGCCGCGAGCGCATTCTTGCGAACCTCGCCGAGCCGGGCGTTGCGCGCCTGCTTCTGCTTCATGGCGAACGCCGCGCGCAGGTCGCTCTCGGCGATTGCCGCGACGCGCTCGATGAGCGCCTGGTTCGGCGCGGGCGG
>JBLMWT010000281.1:0-7539 GCA_050257375.1 Sphingomonadaceae bacterium | reverse complement strand
GTAGCCATGCTCGGCAAGGTGAATGGCGCGGTCGGCAACTACAACGCGCACGTGGTCGCCTATCCGGGGCTCGACTGGGAGCGCTTCTGCCGCCGTTTCGTCGAGCGGCTGGGGCTGGCGTTCAATCCCTATACCACCCAGATCGAGCCGCACGACTGCTTCGCCGAGCTGTTCGACGCCTATGCGGGCGCCAACGGCGTGCTGCTCGGGCTGGATCGCGACATCTGGGGCTACGTGTCGCTCGGCTACTTCCGGCAAAAGCCCAAGGCGGGCGAAGTCGGTTCCTCGACCATGCCGCACAAGGTGAATCCGATTGACTTCGAGAATTCCGAGGGCAACATCGGCGTGGCGAATGCGTTGCTCAAGCACCTCGCCGAGAAGCTGCCGGTATCGCGCTGGCAGCGCGATCTCTCGGATTCGACCGCGTTGCGCAATTCGGGCGGGGCGCTCGGCCACACGCTGCTCGCGTGGGGCGCCTGCCTGCGCGGGCTGGGCAAGCTCGAGGCGGACGCGCGGCGCCTGGCCGAGGATCTCGATGCCAACTGGGAGGTGCTCGCCGAGCCGGTGCAGCAGGTGATGCGCCGCTACGGCGTGCCCGGCGCCTACGAGAAGCTGAAGACCCTGTCGCGCGGCAAGCGGCTCGAGCGTCGCCAGCTCGCCGCCTTCATCCGGCGCCTGCCGATTCCGGATGCGGCCAAGAAGCGTCTGCTTGCGCTCACGCCAGCGACCTACGTCGGGCGTGCCGCGGAGCTCGCCCGGCGCATCTGACGACCGTCAGACGACGGCGCCCTCGTGCTCGTCGCGGCGATCGCGCTTGGGCTTGATGAACTGCGCGCGCGTCACCCGCAGCCACATGAGCAGCGGGCTCGCCACCAGCACCGAGGAATAGATTCCGAACAGGATGCCGATCGTGAGCGCGAGCGCGAAGTAATGCAGCGCTGGCCCTCCGAAGATGAGCATCGTGGTCACCATCGCTTGGGTGCTGCCGTGAGTGATCACGGTACGCGAGATGGTGCCCGTAATGGCCGCGTCGATCACTTCGGGCGTCGAGGCCTTGCGCATCTTGCGGAAGTTCTCTCGCACTCGATCGAACACGACTACCGACTCGTTCACGGAGTAGCCCAGTACCGCCAGCACCGCGGCGAGCACGGGTAGCGAGAACTCCCACTGGAAGAACGAAAAGAAGCCCAGGATGATCACCACGTCGTGCAGGTTGGCGATGATCGCCGACAGCCCGAATTTCCATTCGAAACGAAGCGCGAGGTAGGCGACGATACCGAGCGCCGTCACCATCAGCGCGAGCGCGCCGTACTGCGCCACCTCGGAGCCCACCTCCGGCCCGACGAATTCCACGCGCCGCACGTCGGCGCTCTTGTCCTGAGTCTTGAGCAGGGTCGAGATCTTCTGCGACAGATCGGAGCTCGACTGTCCCTTCTTGAGCGGCATCCGGATCAGCACGTCCCGCGAAGAGCCGAAGGTCTGCACCTCGGACTCGTAGCCGGCGTGCTTCAGGGTGTCGCGTATGCCCTGCACGTCGGCCGCTTGCGCATAGTTGACCTCGATGAGCGTACCGCCGGTGAATTCGATCGAGAGGTTGAGGCCCCTGGTGGCGAGGAAGAAAACCGCGGCCAGGAACGTGATGAGCGATATCACGTTGAAGATCAACGCATACCGCATGAACGGTATGACGCGACGGATCTTGAAGAACTCCATCCGGCTCTATCCCTTGTCGGCTACTTCCACGCGGTATTGCCTATCGACAGCTTGCCCACGCGGCGGCGGTGTCCGTAGACGAGGTTCACCAACGCGCGCGAAACGATCACCGCCGAGAACATCGACGTGAGGATCCCCAGGCAGTGCACGACGGCGAAGCCGCGGACCGGCCCCACGCCGAAGATGAGCAGCGCGAGGCCCGCGATCAGCGTAGTGATATTCGAGTCGAGAATCGTGTTCCAGGCGCGCTCGTAGCCCGCGTGGATGGCGGCCTGCGGCGTCGCGCCGCCGCGGATTTCTTCGCGGATGCGCTCGTTGATCAGCACGTTCGCGTCGATCGCCATGCCGAGCGTGAGCGCGATGGCCGCGATGCCGGGCAGCGTGAGCGTCGCCTGCAGGATAGACAGCAGAGCGACCAGGAACAGCAGGTTGACCGCCAGGGAAATCGACGAAATCACGCCGAACACGAGGTAATAGACCGACATGAAGACGACGATGACGGCAAAGCCCCACCGAGTCGAGTCGAATCCCTGATCGATGTTCTCGCGCCCAAGGCTCGGGCCGACCGTGCGCTCCTCGACGATCTCCATCGGCGCGGCGAGCGCACCGGCGCGCAACAGCAGCGCGATGTTGTTTGCCTCGGCGGTGTTCATGTGCCCGGAGATCTGCACCCTGCCGCCCGCGATCTCGCTGCGGATCACCGGCGCCGTGACGACTTCGCCCTTGCCCTTACCCTCGATCAGCAAAATCGCCATGCGCTTGCCGACGTTCTCGCGCGTGACCTGCTGGAAGATGCGCGCGCCGGTGCCGTCGAGCTGGAGATGCACAGCGGGTTCATTCGTCTGCGAGTCGAAGCCGGGCTGCGCATCGGTCAAGCGGTCGCCGGTCAGGATGACCTGCTTCTTGACGAGCAGCGGCTGGCCGTTGCGGTCGACATAGTAGTCGTCGCCGTAGGGCACCTCGCCCCTGGCTGCGGCCGCGAGGATGTCGGGGCGCATCCTGTCCTCGTCGACCATGCGGATCTCGAGGCTGGCCGTGCGCCCGAGGATTTCCTTCGCTCGGGCGGTGTCCTGCACGCCGGGAAGCTCCACGACGACGCGGTCGGCACCCTGCTGCTGGATCACGGGCTCGGCGACCCCGAGCTCGTTGATCCGGTTGTGCAGCGTGGTGATGTTCTGCTTGATCGCGTACTCCTGCGTGCGCTGGAGCGCCTGCGGCTTCAGCGTGCCTACGAGCAGGTAATCGCCGCCTTCGCTGCGTTCGGTCACCGCGAGATCCGGCTGGCTGGAAGCGATCAGCTCGCTGCCGCGGTCGCGCATCGCAGGGTCGCTGAAGCGTACGCGCACCGAATCGCCCTGGCGCGTGACGCCGAGATAGCGAATGTTCTTGTCGCGCAGCGTCGTGCGCAGGTCGCTCGCGATGCTGTCGAGTCGTTTAGTGATCGCCGCCTGCATGTCGACCTGCAGCAGGAAGTGCACGCCGCCGCGCAGGTCCAGACCGAGGTACATGGGCAGCGCGTGTATCGCAGTGAGCCATGACGGCGAGGAAGGCAGCAGATTCAGCGCAACGACGTAGCCGGAGTTGGACGGCTCGTTTAGCGCCTTCTCGATCAGATCCTTGGCCTTGAGCTGCGTGTCAGTGTCGGCGAAGCGGATGCGCAGTCCGTTGGAATCGAGCACCGCGCCGGTGTACGGAATGCCGGCCGCCTTGAGGTCCGCCTCGATGCGCGACATGAGGACGGCATCGACGTTCACGGTGGCCTTGGTGCTGGAGACCTGGACCGCCGGCGATTCGCCGTAGATATTCGGCAGGGCGTAGACGAAGGCGACGACGATCGCAAACGCGATCATCGCGTACTTCCAGACGGGAAAGCGGTTCACTGAATGTTCTTCAGGGTTCCCTTGGGCAGCAGCGTCGACACCGCCGCCTTCTGCACGTGCACCTCGGTGTCGGGCGCGATCTCGAGCGTGATGTACGCGTCCGCGAGCTTGGTGATGCGTCCGACCATACCGCCGGAGGTCACGACCTCGTCGCCCTTCTGCAGGCTCTCGATCATTTGCCGCTGCTCCTTGGCGCGCTTCATTTGCGGCCGGATCATCAGGAAGTACAACAGGCCGAACATCAGGATGATCGGCAGCAGGCCGATGAGCCCCGAGTCGCCGGCGCCGCCTCCAGGGACTTGCGCGAATGCGGAGGAGATCGACACGTCTAACTCCTTGCTGTGGCGGGAAAAGCGGCGGATTATAGCATCGGCGTGCGACGCTCCAGCAGAATTCTCTCGCTCACCTCGCGCAAACGGCCGAGCTCGATCGCCGCGCGAAGTTCGCTCATCAGCTGCTGGTAGTAGTGCAGGTTGTGCAGGGTGTTGAGCCGCGCGCCGAGAATTTCGTTCGCCCGGTGCAGGTGGTGCAGGTAAGCGCGCGAGAAATTGCGGCAAGCGTAGCACGCGCAAGTCGCGTCGAGCGGGCGCGTGTCGTCCCGGTAGCGCGCGTTGCGGATCTTGACGTCGCCCCAGCGCGTGAACAGCCAGCCGTTGCGCGCGTTGCGCGTCGGCAGCACGCAGTCGAACATGTCTACGCCGACGCCGACCGCCTCGACGATGTCCTCCGGCGTGCCCATGCCCATCAGGTACCGGGGCTTGGCCTCGGGCAGCCGCGGCGCGCTGTGGGCGAGGATGCGACTGCGGTCGGCCTTGGGTTCCCCGACCGCCAATCCACCGATGGCGTAACCGTCGAAGCCGATGTCGAGTAGGCCTGCGAGCGACTGTTCGCGCAGCGGCTCGTAGACGCCACCTTGCACGATTCCGAACAGTAGGTTCGACGAGCCGGCGAACGCCTTCTTCGAGCGTGCCGCCCAGCGCAGGCTAAGTCGCATCGAGCTCTCGGCCTCGCTGTGCGCGACTGGATGCGGGGTGCATTCGTCCAGCACCATGGCGATGTCGGAATCGAGCACGCGCTGGATGCGCATCGATTCCTCGGGCGTGAGGAACAACCGGTCGCCGTTCACGGGAGACGCGAATCTGACGCCTTCCTCGCTCACCTTGCGCAACGCGCCCAGGCTGAACACCTGGAATCCGCCCGAGTCGGTGAGGATCGGTCCGCTCCAGCCCATGAAACGGTGCAGCCCGGCGTGCGCAGCGATGACGTCCAAACCCGGGCGCAGCCACAGATGGAAGGTGTTGCCGAGCACGATCTGGGCGCCGATCTCGACGAGTTCCTGCGGCGACATCGCCTTCACGGAGCCGTAGGTGCCGACGGGCATGAATGCCGGCGTGTCGATGACTCCGTGCGCGAGACGCAACCGACCGCGGCGGGCCGCACCGTCGCGGTGCGTGATGGTCAGCGTCAAGCGGTCCTCTCGATCAGCATCGCGTCGCCGTAGCTGAAGAAGCGATAGCGTTGCTCGACCGCGTGCGCGTAGGCGCGCCGGATGTGGTCGAGCCCGCCAAATGCCGCCACCAGCATCATCAGGCTCGACCTCGGCAAGTGGAAGTTGGTGAGCAGGCGGTCCACCACGCGAAAACGGAATCCGGGATAGACGAACAAGTCCGTTTCCCCCGTGGCCGCCTCGAGGCGGCCTCCGCGCGCGGCGCTCTCGAGCGCGCGCAGCGCGGTCGTGCCGACGGCGAGCACCCGGCCGCCGGCGGCGCGCGCCGCGGCGATCTGCTCGACGGCGCCGGCCGGCACCTCGAAGCGCTCGCGGTGCATGTGGTGCTGCTCGACATGCTCGGCGCGCACGGGTTGAAAGGTCCCCAGGCCCACGTGCAGGGTGACCCGGGCGATGCGCACCCCGCGACGCGCCAGTCCCGCCAGCATCGTCTGATCAAGATGCAGTCCGGCAGTGGGTGCTGCCACGGCGCCGGGGTGGGTGGCATAGACGGTCTGATAGCGCTCCGCGTCGCGCATCTCGGGCGCGCGCGCGATGTAAGGTGGCAGCGGAATCGTGCCGTGGCGCTCGAGCGCCTCTGCGACGCTCGCGGCGTGAAAGCGCAAGCGGTAGAGGTCACCCTCGCGCGCGAGCACGTCGATGCGCAGATCCTCGCCCACGAGCAGCGTGCCGCCCGCTGCGGGCGGATGGCTGGCACGCAGCAGGGCGAGGGCCTCGTGCTCGCCCAGAATGCGCTCGACGAGCAGTTCAATGCGCCCGCCCGTGCTCTTGCGGCCGACGAGGCGCGCCTTGATGACGCGGGTGTCGTTCACGACGAGGACGTCCTGCGCGCCGACGAGGGTCGGAAAGTCCGTGAAAGCGAGGTCCTCGAGCGCGCCGCTCGTACCGTCGAGATGCAGCAGGCGGCTGCCCGAGCGCTCGGCCGTTGGGCGCTGCGCGATCAGCTCTTCGGGAAGCGCATAGTCGAAGTCGGCGACGCGCATGGCGCGCGCATTATAGAAGCCGCTCTCGCTCTGCCGCTTTTCGCTGCAGGTGAACTCCGGGATAATTCTGCCCTGCGGCGCCGGAATGGCGGAACTGGTAGACGCGCCGGACTCAAAATCCGGTGCTGGCGACAGCGTGTGGGTTCGAGTCCCACTTCCGGCACCAAGTCGCCTGGCCGTCAGCGCAACGAAGCACTTCGCACTTCGTGTGAGGAATATCTCCGGTCGACCCTGATTTGCAAGGGGGATTCGGTGGACATTCGGACTATCGGAGCGTACGCTCTCCAGTCCAAAGGCACCGGGGGAAGGGGAGACATGGCCCAGGCGCAGCTCAGAATGCTGCCGATGGCCCGCAATACCGTGATGGTCGTCGACGACCAGTCGACCGGCCGCGCAATTCTCGAGCAGGTGGTTCGCAGCCTCGATCAGCGCGTGGTCGTCGAGGGTTTTGCGCGTCCGGTGGACGCGGTGGTCTGGGCGACACGCCATGTCGCCGATCTCGTGCTCGTCGACTACATGATGCCGGACATGGACGGCATCGAGTTCGTGAAGCGGCTGCGAGCGCTGCCCGGTTACGAGCACATCCCGATCGTGATGGTCACGGTGCACGACGACCGCAAGGTGCGTTACGCCGCCCTGGATGCCGGGATCACCGATTTCCTGACCAAGCCGGTCGACGCGCGGGAGTGTCTGGCGCGCTGCCGGAACCTGCTCACCCTGCGCCGCCAGCAGCTGGCGCTCGAGGACCGCAAGCGCCTGCTGGAGGGCATGGTCGAGGAGGCGACGCGCGAAGTCCGCGAGCGCGAAAAGGAAACGCTGCTGCGTCTCGCGCGCGCCGGCGAGTTCCGCGACGCCGAGACGGGCTACCACCTCATTCGCATGGCGCGCTATTCGCGGCTGATCGCGGGAGCGATCGGACTGGACCGCGACGAGTGCGAGACGATCGAGCTCGCGGCTCCCCTGCACGACATCGGCAAGATCGGCATCCCGGACCAGATACTGCTCAAGCCCGACAAGCTCGACTCCGGCGAGTGGGAAGTGATGCGCCGACATCCGGTGATCGGTCACGAGATTCTGAAGGGGAGCGCTTCCAAGTACGTACGCATGGGCGCGCTGATCGCGCTCGGCCATCACGAGAAGTACGACGGCTCGGGATACCCAAACGGCCTCGTCGGCGACCACATCGTGCTGTGCGCGCGCATCGTGACGGTGGCCGACGTCTACGATGCCCTCACCTCGGTGCGTCCGTACAAGAACGCGTGGCCCACCGACGACGCGCTGCAGTATCTGCGCTCGCAGCGCGGCGGACATTTCGATCCGCGCCTGGTCGATGCGTTCATCGGCGTGCGCGCCGACGTCGAGCGCGTGCAGAACGAGTGGCGCGACCCGACGAAAGAGGCGGGCGAAGGCTGATGAACGCACTCCTGAGCGTTTACCGCGCGGTGCGCGCGCGTCT